>CAKZUT010000021.1 GCA_937922185.1 uncultured Neomegalonema sp. | reverse complement strand
GGTGTGATGATCTTCGCCGAACCCCGCTTCGGAACGGCCATTATTGAGGAGCGTGACCTCGCGGGCATGGCCGACATGAATGACGAACTGGATCAGGTGGTTGATCGCCTTCTCTCCCGCCGTCCTGACATCAAAATGCTGGTGCTGGTGGGATCATGTCCTTCCGAAGTTATCAAACTCGATCTCGACCGTGCGGCACAGCGCCTGAGCAAGGTTCATGCTCCCGGCCGCCGCGTCCTTTCCTATTCGGGCAGCGGCATCGAAACGACGTTCACCCAGGGCGAAGACAACTTCCTGACCGCGCTGGTGCGTGATATGCCTGCAAAATCCGAAACCGCACCCGCATCCTTGCTGGTGGTCGGGTCAATGGCGGATATTGCGGAAGACCAGTTTACCCGCATTTTCAGCAGCCTAGGCATAGAGAATGTCGCTTTTCTGCCCGCAAGGCGCAGCACAGAGCTGGCGTCGATCGGGCCTGATACAAAATATATCCTCACGCAGCCCTATCTCGGCACGACTGTTACCGAGCTTGAGCGCAAAGGTGCAACACGGATCGAAGCGCCGATGCCTCTGGGTGAAGAGGGCACGACCCTTTGGCTGCGCGCTATCGCTGATACGTTCGAGGTTCCGCAGGATAAATTCGATGCCATAACCAAACCGGGCCGGGAGCGTGCCAAGAAAGCGCTGACCCATTATCGCGAACAGTTGGAAGGACGCCGCGTCTTTCTGTTCCCGGATTCGCAGCTGGAACCAGCCATCGCACGTTTTCTGCACCGCGAGATGGGCGCTGAAATCATAGAAGTCGGCACACCTTTCCTGCACCGCAAAATCACACAACCCGAATTTGATCTGCTGCCCGCTTCGGTTGCGGTCAGCGAAGGGCAGGACGTGGACAAGCAAATCGAACGCTGTCGTGCCGCCAACCCTGATCTCATCGTCTGCGGCATGGGCCTCGGCAATCCGTTTGAGGCGGAAGGCCGTTCTACCAAGTGGTCCATCGAGCTCGTGTTCTCGCCAATCCACGGATACGATCAGGCGGGAGATCTCGCAGAGTTGTTCGCGCGCCCGCTGGGCCGCCGGGCTTTGCTGGAGGTCGCAGTCTGATGCAGCTGACAATCTGGACATACGAAGGCCCGCCCCATGTCGGCGCGATGCGCATCGCGGCCTCAATGCGCGAACTGCATTACGTGTTGCACGCGCCGCAGGGCGATACTTATGCGGACTTGCTGTTCACGATGATCGAGCGGCGCAAAACGCGCCCGCCAGTGACCTACTCGACGTTTCAGGCCCGCGATCTGGGTAGCGATACGGCTGAGATTTTCAAGCGCACCTGTCGCGATGCGGTAGAGCGGTTCAAGCCGCAGGCGGTTCTCGTTGGGGCGTCCTGCACGGCGGAACTGATCCAAGACGATCCCGGCGGGTTGGCGAAGACGCTCGATCTGGGCATTCCCGTCATCCCGCTTGAGTTGCCATCCTATCAGAAAAAAGAAAACTGGGGCGCAGCGGAGACGTTTTATCAGCTGGTGCGCGGCTTTGCGGGTGGCCGGACGCCTGAGCCTAAGATCGAGGGCGCGCGGAAATCATGCAATATTCTCGGCCCGACATCCTTAGGGTTCCGGTGTCGTGATGACATCGTCGAGGTCCAGAAACTGCTGGCGGAGTTGGGTGTTGATGTGAATGTGGTCGCGCCGTTGGGGGCCAGTCCTGCCGATCTGACGCGCCTGCCGAATGCCGATTTTAACATTCTGCTCTACCCAGAGATTGCCGATACGGCGGCGCGCTGGTTGGAACGGGAATTCAAGCAACCCTGTGTGCGCACCGTACCCATCGGCATCGGCGCAACCCACGAATTTATACGCGAAGTGGCGGAGCTGGCGGGCGTTGACCCTGAACCGGTTCTCGGCTCTGAAGATGATCGTTTCTCTTGGTATTCGCGCAGCATCGACTCCAACTACCTGACCGGCAAGCGCGTCTTTATCTATGGCGATGCGACACATGCGGTGGCGGCGGCAAGGGTGGCGCAGAAGGAACTGGGCTTCAAAGTCTGTGGCATAGGAACATATTCACGCGAGTTTGCCCGCGATGTGCGCGCCGCAGCGAAAGAATACGGCGTCGAGCCACTCATCACTGATGACCACCTCGAAATTGAGGATGCCATCATCGCGGCACAGCCGGAGCTGGTACTGGGTACGCAGATGGAGCGCCACGTCGCCAAACGACTGCGCATCCCCTGTGCTGTGATCTCCGCGCCAATCCATGTGCAGGACTTCCCGGCCCGTTACTCGCCGCAAATGGGGTTTGAAGGCGCGAACGTAATCTTCGACAGTTGGGTTCACCCGCTGACAATGGGTCTTGAGGAGCATCTGTTGACGATGTTCCGCGATGATTTTGAATTCAACGATGACGCAAAGGCCTCGCACCTTGCCGCCGTCGGTGGCGGATCGAAATCCGCAGAACCTGTTCAGGGCGCTGACGCCGTTCAGGACAATGAGCCGCAAGATACAGGACCACAGGACGATACACCTGCCGATACATCGGCAGAAACTGACCAGATAACAACGGATGGCATGCCCGCTTGGGCAAATGAAGCCATGAAGGAACTGAAAAAAATCCCGTTCTTCGTGCGTGGCAAGGCTCGCCGCAACACGGAGGCTTTCGCCGCCGAACAGGGCGTAAGCCTCATAACCGTGGAGACGCTTTATGACGCAAAAGCCCATTTCGCTCGATAGGGCCAGACGGGTCGCGAATGGCGCGGATGCGTCGGATGCGGTGTCGATCCGGGTGACAATGATCACGCTCGACAGTCATATGTCGAGCGCCGTTGATCGCGCCCGCATGGTGCTGGCCGATGAGCTGCCGGGCCTTGAATTGAGTGTCCATGCGGTGACGGAATGGGGCGAGAACGACGGGGCGGCGGAAGCCTGCCGCCGGGATATCGAGAAGGCCGATATCATCGTCGCGAACATGATTTTCCTTGAAGAACACGCGATTCAGCTTGCCCCGTGGATTCAGGCACGGCGCGAGGAATGCGATTGCGTTGTCGGCGCGATGTCCGCCGCCGAGATCGTGAAGACCACGAAGCTGGGCGATTTCAATATGTCGAAGCCGACGGGCGGGGCCATCGGTATGCTCAAGCGCCTGCGCGGCAAGAGCAAGAACGGTGTTTCCGCCGGTCGCGGGCAGATGAAGCTGTTGCGTCAGTTGCCGAAGCTGCTGAAATATATCCCCGGCAAGGCACAGGACGTGCGGGCCTACTTCCTGACCCTGCAATATCTGCTGGCCGGGTCGGACGAAAACATCGTGAACCTCATCCGTTTTCTTGTCGGTCGATACGCCACGGGTGAACGCGCGGTTCTGCGGAAATCGGTCGATGCGGTCGATCCGAAGCATTACCCCGAGGTCGGCCTCTATCATCCTGCCCTGAAGGACCGGGTGACGGATGATCCGGCGGCGCTGAACAAATTGCCTGCCTCTGCGCTCAAATCCGGCGGTACGGTCGGTGTGCTGCTGATGCGGTCCTACATCCTTGCGGATAATACGGACCATTACGACGGCGTGGTCGCGGCTCTGGAAGAGCGGGGCCTGAATGTGGTTCCGGCCTTTGCGAGCGGCCTCGACTCGCGCCCGGCTATCGATGCGTATTTCATGAAGGACGGCAAGGCGACGGTGGATGCGGTCGTGTCCCTGACCGGGTTCTCGCTTGTCGGTGGTCCCGCCTATAACGATTCCGCCGCAGCGGAAGAGGCGCTTGCGGCGCTCGACGTTCCCTATATCTCGGCCTTCGCAACCGAATTCCAGAGCCTTCAGCAATGGGGCGCGGGCGATCAGGGCCTGATGCCCATCGAGACGACGATGATGGTTGCGCTGCCCGAGATCGACGGTGCAACCGGCCCGATCCTGTTCGGCGGGCGCAATGACCGTTCAGGGGCCTGCACCGGATGTGCCCGTCGTTGCGACTTCTCGCAAGCCGCCGGGGGGGCGGATATGCAGTCCTGCCCGGAACGGGCCGGGATGCTGGCTGCGCGGGTGCAGAAACTGGTCGGCCTCCGCCGCCGGGAAAAAGCCGAACGCAAGATCGCGACGGTCATCTACAACTTCCCGCCCAATGGCGGGGCCATTGGCACGGCGGCGGGCCTGTCGGTTTTCCGCTCGCTGTTCAACACGCTGAAGGCAATGAAGGCGGACGGCTACACCGTCGATCTGCCCGACAGTGTAGATGCCCTGCGCGATGCGATCATCACCGGCAATGCCGCCGTTCACGGCACGGATGCCAATGTCGCCGCCACGGTCTCCGCCGATACCCATGTGGCGCGCGAAACGCGGCTGGAGGAAATGGAAGCGCAGTGGGGTCCGGCACCCGGTCGCGCCCAGAGCGACGGGTCGGATATCTTCGTCCTCGGCGCGCATTTCGGCAATGTCTTCGTCGGGGTGCAACCGGCCTTCGGATACGAGGGTGATCCGATGCGGTTGCTGTTCGAGAGCGGCTTTGCCCCGACCCATGCCTTTGCGGCCTTCTATCGGTATATCCGCGATGATCTTGGTGCCGATGCGATCCTGCATTTCGGCACTCACGGCGCGCTGGAATTCATGCCCGGCAAGCAGGTCGGGATGTCGGCGACCTGCTGGCCGGATTACCTGATCGGCGATATGCCGAACCTCTATTTCTATGCCTGCAACAACCCGTCCGAAGGCACGATCGCACGGCGTCGGTCGGCGGCGACGCTCATCAGCTATCTGACGCCTCCGGTGGGCCATGCGGGTCTCTATAAAGGTTTGCTCGATCTGAAGACTTCCATCGACCGCTGGCGTGGATTGTCTCCCGATGCCACGGAGGAAGCGGCGCATCTGGCCACCGCCATTCATGCCATGGCCAGCGCCATCGACCTGATCGACGAGAATGTCGTCTGGGAAGGCGCGGCCACGGCGGAGATTGCGGCACTGGCCGATACAGTGCGTGAATACGAGACATCTCTGATTCCCCATGGTCTGCATGTTGTCGGTGAAGCGCCGTCCGATGAGATGCGCCGGGATTTCCTCGCATCCGTCAATGAGGCTTTCGGCGAGGATCGTCTCGATGATGCGGCAATCGATGCCGTGGCTCGGGGCGAGATGCCAACGAATAATGAGACGGCAACGCGCCTCGCCCGTCTCGATGAGGGTTTGCGTCATAACCCGGAGATCGATGCCATTCTCTGCGGGCTGGACGGTCGCTACATCCGTCCTGTCAGCGGTGGCGATATCGTTCGCTCGCCGGAGATCGCGCCCACGGGTCGCAATATCCATGCGTTTGATCCCTTCCGTATGCCCAGCCCTTTCGCCATCGAAGACGGCAAGCAGCAGGCGCAGCGCCTCATCGACCGCTATCTCAGGGATCACGGCGAATTGCCGAAAAGCGTTGCGCTGGTCCTGTGGGGCACCGACACGATGAAGACCGAGGGCGCGCCTATCGCTCAGGCGCTCGCGTTGATCGGGGCCAGGCCCCGTTTCGACGGGTTCGGGCGTCTCGCCGGGGCCGACCTCATCCCGCTCGAAGAGCTGGGCCGGCCCCGCATTGACGTGACGATGACCCTTTCGGGCATTTTCCGCGATCTGCTGCCCCTGCATACGAAATTGCTCGCCGAGGCCAGCCTGCTGGCGGCGAAGGCCGATGAGGCGCTGGACCAGAATGCCATTCGTGCCCATGCCCTCGCCTATGCCGAGGAACGCCAGTGCGATCTGGAAACGGCGGCCCTGCGCGTCTTCTCCAATGCTTCGGGGGCCTATGGCTCGAATGTGAACCTGCTGATCGACAGCGGTGCCTGGGAGGGCGAGGACGAGATCGCCGATACCTACAGCAACCGCAAATGCTTCGCCTATGGCGTCAACGGAAAGCCGGAGAAGCAGTCCGAGCTTCTGGCCAGCATTCTGCGCGATGTCGATGCCAGCTACCAGAACATCGATTCCGTCGAGGTGAGCATCACCTCTGTCGATCACTACTTCGATACGCTGGGTGGCATCAGTCGCGCGGTCAAACAGGCGGGCGGCAAGGATGTGCCGGTCTATGTGGGCGACCAGACCACCGGCACCGGCAAGGTGCGCGCGCTGGCCGAACAGGTCGCGCTGGAGACCCGCACCCGCACTCTGAACCCGAAATGGTATGAGGCGCTGCTGGATCACGGTTACGAAGGTGTCCGGCAGATCGAGAGCCATGTGACCAACACTTTCGGCTGGTCGGCGACCACAGGGCAAGTCGAGCCCTGGGTCTACAAGAACCTGACGGAATCCTTTGTTCTGGACGAGACGATGCGTCGGCGGCTTGCCGACCTGAACCCCAAAGCCAGTGCTAAGCTCGCCAATCGACTGATCGAGGCGGGTGAACGCAATTACTGGACCCCGGACGAAGAAACCTGGAACGCCCTGCGCGCGGCGGGTGAAGAACTCGAAGATCGCGTGGAAGGAATTATCGTGGAGCATGCCGCATGACCATTCATATCAATCCTTCTCAGGCGGAGAAGAACGCGCGTCTGCTCAAGAGAGCGTCAGGGCACGGGCAGGGCGAGGACGGCGACGGCAGCGTCCAGGTCCATCTTGATCCAACCATGGAGATCGACGGCGCGAAGGTCTTTGCCATTTACGGCAAGGGCGGCATCGGCAAATCGACAACCTCGTCGAACCTGTCCGCCGCGTTCTCGAAGCAGGGACACCGGGTCTTGCAGATCGGATGCGATCCGAAGCACGATTCGACCTTCACACTGACCAAAAGCCTGATCCCGACGGTTATCGACATCCTCTCGGAGGTCGATTTCCATGCCGAGGAACTGCGAACCGAGGATTTCGTGTTCGAGGGCTTCAACGGCGTGAAATGCGTCGAGGCGGGCGGCCCGCCCGCAGGAACCGGCTGTGGCGGGTATGTGGTCGGCCAGACCGTGAAACTGCTCAAGGAGCACCATCTGCTCGAAGATACCGACGTGGTGATCTTCGACGTTCTGGGGGATGTGGTCTGCGGCGGCTTTGCTTCACCCCTGCAACATGCCGAGCGGGCACTGGTGGTCGCGGCCAATGATTTTGACTCGATCTTCGCGATGAACCGTATCCTTGCGGCGATCCGTGCCAAATCGAAGAACTACGACGTGCGGATCGGCGGGGTCATCGCCAACCGGTCGAAAGACACCGACGAGATCGACCGCTTCAACGAGGCCGTGGGCCTCAAGCGTCTGGCCCATATCGCTGATTCCGATGCGGTGCGCCGTTCGCGCCTGAAAAAATGCACGATGTTCGAGATGGACAGCGAATTGCCCGGTGTGAAGGCGATCCAGGACGAATACCTGCGCCTTGCCGATTACCTGATGGATGGCGGCGAGGTTCTCGACGCTATCCCGATGAAGGACCGGGAAATCTTCGATTTCCTCGGCT
Source organism: uncultured Neomegalonema sp. (assembly GCA_937922185.1). Taxonomy (GTDB): domain Bacteria; phylum Pseudomonadota; class Alphaproteobacteria; order Rhodobacterales; family Rhodobacteraceae; genus JAHDDY01. The sequence goes on along the minus strand of CAKZUT010000021.1, from coordinate 34,623 downwards.
TCGAATAGGGGAATCGGGCACCATGACCGATACGAGCTACACCCAGCGTCGCAGCGAGATACAGACGTATTTCGACCGGACGGCACTCGATGCATGGAAGCGTTTCGCCTCCGACAAACCGCTCAGCTTTGTCCGGGCGAAGGTGCGCGCGGGCCGGGACGAGATGCGCTCGACGATGCTGTCGTATCTGCCCCCGGATCTTTCGGGTTGGCGTATTCTGGATGCGGGGTGTGGCTCCGGTGCCATGGCGGTCGAACTGGCCAATCGGGGTGCCGATGTCATCGGGATCGACCTGTCACCGGAAATCGTGCGCTTCGGGATGGAAAACCTGCCTCACATCACCGGTGGCGGCACCGTGGAACTGATCAGCGGCGATATGCTCGACCCGATGCTCGGGCAGTTCGATGCGGTCATGGCGATGGATTCGGTAATTCATTACCGGCAGGAGGATGCCGTCGAGGCCTTATCGGCACTGGCTGAGCGCACTACACGCAAGATCGTCTTCACCTTTGCGCCACGCACGCCTCTGCTGGTGACGATGCGGGCTGTGGGCAAGACTTTTCCGCGCAAGGACCGCGCGCCCTTTATCGTGCCGGTCTCACCGCAATTGATGACCGAACGCCTGAATACGCTCGACGAATGGAATGTTGGCCGCACCCGTCGTGTGAAGCGGCCTTTCTACATCTCCCAGGCTATGGAGTTGGTGCGTACATGACGGCAAGCGCGCAAAAATCGAGGATGGTGGCGTTCTGGCAGACAGTCGGAATGCGCTTTCTTCCGTTTGCCGATGCGGCGACAGCCGATCTGCCGCTCGGGCGTCTGCTGCGTCTGTCGATGTTCCAGCTTTCCGTAGGCATGGCCGCCGTTCTGCTGACCGGCACACTCAACCGCGTTATGATCGTGGAACTCGGTATTCCGGCGAGCCTTGTGGCGATCATGATCGCTTTGCCGGTTCTGGCCGCACCGCTGCGGATTTTGATCGGGCATCGTTCGGATACGTACAAATCCGTGTTGGGCTGGCGGCGTGTGCCTTATCTCTGGCTGGGGACGCTGCTTCAGTTCGGTGGCCTCGCGATCATGCCGTTCTCGCTTTTGCTGATGAACTCGCAGACGGTCGGGCCGGAATGGGCCGGGCCTGCGGCGGCGGCTCTCGCGTTCCTCGTCACGGGGCTTGGGATGCATATGGCGCAGACGGCGGGGCTGGCGCTGGCCACCGATCTTGCGGCCCCCGACAGCCGCCCGCGCGTGGTGGCGCTGGTCTATGTCGTGCTGTTGCTGGGCATGATTTTCGCCTCTCTGGTATTCGGGGCCATGCTCACCGATTTCAGCGCCACGCGCCTGATCGGGGTCGTGCAGGGGGCGGCGGTCTTCACGGTCATCGTGAATGTCATCGCCCTGTGGAAACAGGAAGTCCGCAACCCCGAGGCAACCCATGCCGACCGCGAGATGCCTTCGTTCCGCAAGGCATGGGGCCAGTATCGCGCGGATCGCAGCACGGGGCGGTTGCTGCTTGCTGTCGCGCTTGGATCGGCGGCGTTCAGTATGCAGGACGTGCTGCTCGAACCGTTCGGCGGCGAAATTCTGGGACTGAGCGTGTCGGAGACGACCCTGCTGACGGCGGCATGGGCGAGCGGTGCCCTGATCGGCTTCGGGGTGGCCGGAAAAATGCTGCATCTGGGGTACAATATGCACCGGGTAGCCGCCCTCGGCGCGCTGATCGGGATTGCGGCCTTTACCGCCGTGATCCTGTCCTCGCCGCTGGGATCAACCCTGCTGTTCGTGATCGGGGTCACCCTGATCGGTGCGGGAGGGGGATTATTTGCCGTGGCGACGATGCTGGCCGCAATGGCGCTGGCGGACAAGAGCGACAGCGGCTTTGCCATCGGCGCATGGAGCGCGGTTCAGGCGAGCGCCATCGGGATCGGCCTTGCAGCGGGGGGGATCATCCGCGACACGGTGAATGCGGCGGCGACTTCGGGCAAGCTGGGACAGGCGCTCGAATCCAGCGTCACGGGCTACAACACCGTCTATCACCTCGAAATCTTTCTTCTCTTTGTCAGTCTTGTCGTGATCGGTCCTCTTACCAATCGCGCGGGCAGACCAACGGAACCTGTAACCCGACAGTTCGGCCTTGCCGATCTGCCCGGATGATGCGCTAGGGAGCATGGCTATGGAAACGGGATCGATCGTAGGAAGCATCGACGTCGCTCAGGTCACATTATATGTGTTCTGGGTCTTCTTCGCGGCGCTGCTGTGGTATATCCGACAGGAAGACCGCCGCGAGGGCTATCCTCTCGAAAACGATGTCACGGGCGAATACGATAAGGATCCGTGGCTCTGGCTGCCGTCTAAAAAGACGTTCAATCTTGCCCATGGGCACGGTGAGGTTCAGTTCCCCAATGCCATGCGGGACGAGCGCCCCATCGCCGCCGAACGCACGGCGACTTTCGCGGGGGCACCGCTCCAGCCGACCGGCAATCCGATGATTGATGGTGTCGGTCCCGCTTCCTGGGCCGAACGCAAGGACGTGCCGGAGGTTGCCGCCGATGGAAAGAACCTGCTCGCACCTATGCGCGCTGCGGATGATTTCTCGATTGCCGAGGGCGACCCGGACCCGCGCGGCCTGTCGGTCATTGCCTGCAACGAGGAAGTCGCCGGTACCGTCTCGGATGTCTGGGTGGACCGGGCTGAACAGCTCATCCGGTATTTCGAGGTTCAGCTCGATGCGGCGAATGGCGGGCGCAGCGTTCTGCTGCCGCATAACTTCGTCACCCTGGGCAAGATGCGCGGTGATGAGAGATATCTGAAAGTGCGCTCGATCACGGCGGCGCAGTTCGCCGACGTGCCGGCCACCGCATCGCCGGATCAGGTCACGCTGCTCGAAGAAGACAAGATCATGGGCTATTACGGGGGCGGCACACTCTACGCGACCCCTGAACGTCAGGAGCCGCTGCTGTGAGCCATCCGGTCGCCGAAGAGCATGAATATGAGCCTGTTCCGGGCCTGCCGGGACGCCTGCCCGAAGGGGAGCGGATCGTCTGGCAGGGTCGGCCCGAGGGTCAGATATTCGCCCGCCATGTGATGAAGACACGCTGGCTGGTTGGATATTTCGCGATCCTGATGATCTGGGCGGTCGCTGCGGCTCTCTATGACGGACGCAGCATCGGCAGTATCGTCTTCTCCGTCTCGGTGCTCGGATTGCTCGGGGCGGCCATGATCGGTCTGTGCGAGCTGTATGCGTGGGGCGTCAAAAAGACGACGCTCTACACGATCACCAATCGCCGGATCGTGATGCGGATCGGGGCTGCGCTGTCTGTGACGCTCAATATCCCCTTCGCGCAGATTGCGGCAGTCAACCGCACGGATTCAGAGAACGGTTCGGGGACGCTGACGGTTCAGCTTCTGAATGATCAGAGGTTCTCGTGGCTGGTGCTGTGGCCCCATGTCCGGCCCTGGCGTTTCGCGCAGCCCGAGCCTGCACTGCGTTGCATCCCCGATATCGACGCGGCGACAGAGGCGCTGTTGACCGAACTGGCCGCTTTCTCTCCGGCAGGGTCCGCGATGCGATCCAATGCACCGGCGGCGGATCGTATGCCGATCTCCGATACCGCGCACCCCGAACTGGCGGCAGGATAGACCGATGGAAGAGTTCAGGGTCACCCGTACCGAAGCGAAATCCGCACGCGGCGAGCGTTTTCCGACCGTCCCGCTCTTCGGCGCCCTCGGCTTCGTGTGCTTCGCTTTTGCGGCGGTCCTTTTCGGGCAGGCGACCGAAATCGGGACCGTACGGATGGAAATCGGTGAAGCCGTCGAAATTCGTGACATCGTGATGACGAAGGCGGCCACGGGCGATATCGTCGAGGTGCGGGATTTCGCCACGGGGGACACGCTGGCGGCCTATGCCGTGAACGAGGGCGGTTTCGTGCGCGGAGCCTTCCGTGGACTGGCCCGGAACCGTATGGTGGCCAATGTACCGGAAACGCAGCCCTATCGTCTTATCCGCTGGAGCAGCGGCGCAGTGTCGCTATCTGATACGGGAACGGGAGAACGACTCTATCTTGATGCGTATGGTCGCGATAACGTGGCAGCATTCGCTCAATTCCTAGAAGGACAGGAAGGGATATAGCCAATGAACCCGTTCGCGATATTCGGTCGCCGTAAGGAAGATGTCGAGTGTACCGTCGAGATCATCAATACGTTCGACAGCCTCGGGGCGCATGTGCGTTTCGATGGCGGGGTTACCGTCAATCCCGGTGACGAGGTGCTTGTTCACGGCGCACCGATCGCCATTCCCTACGGTGAGACCGAGAGTTTCCGCCGCACGGCCACCATCACCCGCGCCAATGCCCTCGAACGCGCCTGGACCCGCGCGACGGGGGATTTCGAGTTCATGGAACTCTGCGAATTCAGCTTTTCGGAAAGGGCGTCGCTATGAATATGCGTGTGGACCCCGCAGACCTCAAGACCCGCTATGACGTGCAGAACGAGAGCACGAAAATCGCCCTTGAGTCGACGATGCTCAATCCGCGCTTCTACACCACCGATTTCGACGAGATGGATCGCATCGACGTCACACCGGTGCGCGAGGAGTGGGATGCCCTGATCGCGCAGATGAAGGCCGATCCGCGCCGGGCGCATTTCAAGCGCACCGAGGACTGGGACGATATCGATATCGACGCCTATCCCGAGGAACTGCGTAAAGAGCTGGTCGATTTTCTCATCAGCTCGCTGACGGCGGAATTTTCCGGCTGCGTTCTCTACAAGGAGATGAAGCGGCGCGGATCGAACCCCGATATCTGCGAATTGTTCGGCTACATGAGCCGCGACGAATCGCGTCATGCCAGCTTCATCAACGATGCGCTGAAGGATTTCGGGATCGGCGTGAATATGGGCTTTCTCGCCAAGGCGAAGAAATACACCTATTTCAAGCCCAAGTTCATCTACTACGCGACCTATCTGTCTGAGAAGATCGGTTATGCCCGCTACATCACGATCTATCGTCACCTGGAGCGGCACCCGGACAAACGCATCCATCCGATTTTCAAGTGGTTCAAGGAATGGTGCAATGACGAGTTCAGCCACGGCGAGGCCTTCGCCCTGCTGATGCGGGCGGACCCCAAACTGCTGGCCGGACACAACAAACTCTGGATCAAGTTCTTCCTGCTCGCCGTCTTCGCGACGATGCATGTGCGCGACCATGCGCGGCCTGAATTCCACAAGGCCATGGGCATCGATATCGACGAATATGATCGCGAAGTCTTCCGCATCACTTCCGAGATCACACGGCAGGTCTTTCCGCTGGAACTCGACCTCGACAATCCGGCGCTGCACGAACGGTTCTCGAAGATGGTTCGCATCTCGAACAAGATCGACGAGGCCGACAGGGCAGGGGGCCTTCTGGGCAACCTTCGCAAGGCGCGCTGGATGGGCGCGGCGGGCCTGAACTTCATCGCGCTCTATCTGATCCCGACGAAGAAAAACGAGATCCCGCAAATCAGCCGTCTCGAACCGGTCTGGTAGGAGCGATGCCGGTGTCCCATCCCGCTTTGGCCGTGATCTTCGCGATCTTCATCTGGTGGTTCTCCACCGGGGCGGTCTTCCTGTTGGCGCGGCGGGGCGAAAATCACGAGTGGAAGGTTGCGTTCCTCGCGACGGCCTTCGCCGTGCTTGCACTGGTGGGTTTTTATGTCAGTGCGCGGATGGAGACGGTGGCGGGAGCCTATATCGCCTTCGGCTCGGCCCTGACTGTCTGGGCATGGCACGAAGTGATGTTCCTGCTCGGTTTTATCGCCGGGCCACGTCGGCTGTCCGCCTCCGGGGGGCTTGCCGGGGCCGCACGGTTCCGCGAGGCCTTCGCCACCGTGCGCGACCATGAACTGGCCATTGCCGCCACGGCGGTTCTGGTGGTCATGCTCACGGCGGGGGCGGTGAACACCGTGGGATTGTGGACCTTTGTTCTTCTCTGGATCATGCGGGTCAGTGCGAAGCTGTCGATCTATCTCGGCGCCCGCCATTCGCTGAGCGAGATGATGCCGGTCCGGCAGAAATACCTGACCACGTATTTCCGCACGGATCGCACGACGCCGCTGTTGCCGGTCATCATCGTGCTGGCACTCGGTGTCTTCGGCTGGCTCTGCACGCTGGGCATGGCCGCCGATACCACTCAGGCCGTGGGCATTGCCCTGGTCGCAACTTTGCTCGGGCTGGCGATTATCGAGCATATCTTCCTGTTGCTGCCGTTGCCGGACTCGGTGCTGTGGCTGTGGGCGGCTCCGAAAGAAACCGACGATCAAATCAAGCGAGGCCCGGCGGCGAATGACCGTACCGGCCCGAAAAGTGTCAAAGGGGGTGGCGTGTCATGGACATGAACACATTTTTCAAGGAAGCACTCGGCGACCTGCATGACGCGGGCAACTATCGCGTCTTTGCGGATCTGGAGCGCCATTGCGGCGGCTTCCCGCGCGCGACCCGCTATCGCGAGGACGGGACCGTGCATGACGTGACGGTCTGGTGCTCGAATGATTATCTCGGCATGGGCCAGAACCCCATCGTGACCGAAGCGATGAAATCGACCATCGACAAATGCGGAGCCGGGGCAGGGGGCACACGCAATATTTCGGGCACCAATCACCACCATGTGCTGCTGGAGCGCGAACTCGCCGATCTGCACGGCAAGGAATCGGCTCTGATCTTCACGTCGGGCTATGTCTCGAACTGGGCGGGGCTGAGCACGCTCGGATCGAAAATCCCCGGATGCATCATCTATTCCGATGCCCTGAACCACGCCTCCATGATCGAGGGTATCCGGCACTCGCGCGCCGAGAAGCGCCTCTGGAAGCACAATTCGCCAGAAGATCTTGATCGCCTGCTGTCACAGGACGATCCCGACCGCCCGAAGCTGGTGGCTTTCGAGAGCGTCTATTCGATGGATGGCGATGTCGCCCCCATCGCCGAAATCTGTGACGTGGCCGACAAGCACGGCGCGATGACCTATCTCGATGAAGTACACGGTGTCGGCCTCTACGGCCCGCGCGGCGGCGGCGTGGCGGAGCGTGAGGGCCTCATGGATCGCCTGACCGTGATCGAGGGAACGCTCGGCAAGGCGTTCGGCGTCATGGGCGGCTATATCACCGCTTCCGCCGATCTGATTGATTTCGTCCGGTCGTTCTCCTCGGGCTTCATCTTCACCACCGCGCTGCCACCGGCTATCGCCGCCGGAGCCGCCGCTTCGATCCGCCACCTCAAGGACAGCCAGATAGAGCGTATGCGCCACCAGCAGCGTGTCGCACAGGTGCGCGCACGGCTTGATGCTGCCGGAGTGCCCCATATGCCGAACCCGAGCCATATCGTGCCGGTCATGGTCGGCGATGCGGCCAAGTGCAAATGGATCTCCGATCTGCTGCTCGATAATTACGGCATCTATGTTCAGCCGATCAATTACCCGACCGTGCCCGAAGGCACCGAGCGCCTGCGCCTGACGCCCACACCGCTGCACACGGAGGCCGATATCGACCATCTTGTCGATGCGCTGAATGACCTGTGGTCCCAGTGCGCGCTGTCCCGCGCAGTCGCGTGATGCAGACCGTTGCCCGTCAGATATCGGCAGTCGAGAACGGCGATACCGGGATCATGATCCCCGGCATCGCCGGGGACGGCTCGCTGTTCCCTGTCGAGAAGATGCAGGCGCATCGGGACGCCGTGTTCCATCTCGCCGTGTCGGTCTTCCTGTTTGACGGCGAGGAATTGCTGATCCAGCGCCGGGCACTGAACAAATACCATTGCGGGGGAATGTGGGCGAATACCTGCTGTACCCATCCGCATTGGGACGAAACGGCGCTCGATTGCGCGAACAGGCGTCTCGGCGAAGAACTCGGCATTACCGCCACGATCACGCAGGGGAGGGTGGTCGATTATCAGGCCGATGTCGGTAACGGTTTGACCGAGCACGAACGGGTCACGATGTTCACGGGCATGGTGTCGAAGGAAACGCTGGTCATCGACTGCAACCCGGACGAAGTGGCCGAAACCCGCTGGATCACACCGGCCATACTCCGCAAAGAGGTTCAGGCCACCCCGGAACGCTTTACGCCCTGGCTCCGCATCTATCTCGACCGGTTTCCTGACCTCAGAGTATAGGGCCTTACCTATCGGCCTGATCGGCCCCCACCGTCACCGCCAGCCGATAGAACCGTGACAGTAACAGAACCGACGCCACCGCCAATCCCACCACAAGTCCAAGCCATATCCCCACCGGCCCCATGCCCAGCGTGAATCCCAGCAGCAGGCTCGCCGGTATCCCCACGCCCCAGTATGAAATCGCGGCCAGTATCATGGGCCGACGTGTATCCTGAACTCCGCGCAGGAACCCCAGCGCCATCACCTGCGCGCCGTCCACCAACTGGAACAACGCCGCCACCCCCATCAGCACCACCCCAAGCGACAGGATCGCCGGAGCCTGAGCATCGCCCTTGTCTACGAATGCGCCCACGATCCACCGCCCCGCGCCCAGATACGCCATGATCGACAGCACCACGGCCATCCCCGACAGCGCCAGCGCCGCCCATGCGGCCCGCCGCAACTCGATCCCGTTGCCCTGTCCCGCGAACTGACCCACGCGCACGGTCGCGGCCTGACTGATCCCCAGATGCAGCATGAAGGTCGCCGCCGCGACCTGCATTACGATCCCATGGGCGGCCAGCGGCACGCTGCCGATAGCCCCCATCATCAGCGCGGTTCCCGTGAATAGCGCAGACTCCGATACCAGCGTCAGTCCCACGGGCCAGCCCAGATGGAACAAACGCACCAGGATCTCCCGATCCGGTCGCCACAGATTGCGAAACAGCTCCCACCGCGCCATGTCCGGCCCGCGCGCTGCATAGAGCGCCAACACCCCCGCCGTCGCCGAATGCGCCACCACGCTGGCCCAGGCCGCCCCCCGGATACCCATCTCCGGCGCGCCCGCATTGCCGAAGATCAGCAGCCAGTTCATCCCGAAATTCAGCACCGCCGCAGCGATCGTCGCCCCCAGCACGATCCGCGTCCGCTCCAGCGCCGACAGATGCGAGCGCAGCGTCATGGTCAGCAGCGCGGGCACCATCCCCAGCATCGCGATCCGCATATAGGCCTGGGTATCGGCGGCGGTGCGCGGCAACTGCCCGGCACCCAGCAGGATCGCTTCGGAGAACCACAGCACCGGCATTGCGGCCAGCCCCGCCCCGAGCGACAGCCACAGCCCCATGCGCGCCGTCCGCCGCACCGTCCGTTCATCGCCCCGGCCCACGGCATCTGCTGCGGCCCCCATCGCCGCAATCGCGAACCCGGCGGCAAGGATGAACACCGCATGGAACACCGTCGTTGCCAGCGCCCCCGCCGCCAGCGCCTCCACCGAATACCGCCCCAGCATCAGTGTATCCGTCAGCCCGATGAGAATCTGCGCCAGCAAACTCCCCACGAGAGGCAACCCCAGCGCCAGCGTCCGCGTCACATGACGACGGAACGGCATCCGCGCGTCAGGCATCGGTCACGGGCGACCCTTCCGTCACATACCGGATCGGCCCGTCCGAGCGCCCTTCGACGATCTGCGTCACATAGGCGTTGTCCGCCGCCTCGATTTCTGCCGTCGGCCCGCCCCAGATGATTTTGCCGTCATGCAACATATAGAGGTCGTCATAGGCCTCCCGCGCCGAGGCCATGTCGCTGGTGATCGACAGCACGGTCGCCCCGGTTTCCCGGATACACTCATCAATCAGTCGGTTGATGATCGCCGTCGTGATCGGGTCCAGCCCCGCCGTCGGCTCATCGAACAGCAAAACCTTCGGATCACCCGCCATCGCCCGCGCAATTCCGACCCGTTTCTGCATCCCGCCCGACAGTTCTGCCGGAAAAAGATCGGCGGTTTCTTCGGGCAGATTGACCATCGCCAGCTTTTCCACCGCGATCCGTCGGGCCTCTGTCGCGGAGACGCCGCGATCCTGTACCAGCCGGAAGGCCACGTTCTTCCAGACCGGCAGGCCGTCGAACAGTCCCCCTTGCTGGAACAAGACCCCCACCGATTGCATCAGGCGCGTATGGTCCCGGCTGCCCGCGCGGCCCACGGGCTGACCGTCGATCTCGATGCTTCCCGTATCCGGGCGATGGATGCCCGACAGGCACTTCATCAACACGCTCTTGCCGGAGGCTGCCGCGCCGATCAGCACCGATTTCCGGTTCGGAGCAATGGCCAGATCAATGCCGTCCAGCACTGTCGTGCCTCCGAACGCCTTCGCCACACCTGACATGGAAATCATCGCGCTCATCCGTTTGCGATCCGCTTGCGGCGGTCCTTCATGCGCTCATGGGCATCCTGCGATCCATCATGGAAAGATCCGAACCACTTGTCCCAGGGCACTTCGAGATTGCCGTAATTGCATTCGAAATAGCGGTGATGCATCTGGTGATGAAACGTTCCCAGTGCCAGCCGGTTCTCATCCTTCACGACCAGACCCTCGAACCCCGTATGCGATGTCGCCGCCGTCAGGGCCTGATGCTGCATATGGAACAGGATATGGATCGGGCTGGCCGGAACGACGAAATGGATCAGCACCGAACTGAAGAACATCACATGCTCCACCGGATGCATCGATAATCCCGACCACGGCCCGACATTGACGTTCCGATGGTGCAGGGCATGGGCCAGCCGATAGAGCGGGGGCCAGTGCAGCGCGCGGTGTATCCAGTAGAAATGGAAGCTGATCCAAACCGGCGTCAGGAACAGGATCACGATGAACGCTACCGGGTTCTCGCCCGGCAACAGCACAGGCGCATACCCGTTGCCCATCGCCCAGAACATCAGCACCTCGAACGCCGTCCAGCACGTGACCCCGCTGGCCAGCGACCAGAACATATTGTCCTTCACCTGACTGTCGAAGGTGAATACCCGTGCCTTCCCGGCCAGTTCCCTGGGGTCGAATTTCAGCCTGTTCCCCTGCCTCTTGTGCCGGTGAAACCACAGATGCAGCCCTCCTGCCACCACCAGCATCAGCACCATGTTCCGCAGCCAGATCGCCGCGATCCATCCCGGTGCCAGCGTCGCGGTTGTTTCCAGCGAGGGCTGAAAAAATGCCCAGCACAGCACGGCCAGCCCTGTCAGAATCGCATTCTCCGCGAGCGCGAACCATCGATCCGTCACCCAGCGCACCATGCGCGCGGGCTGTGGCGGCCATGAGAAGAACGGCGAGACCTGTATCGGCAAATCCGGGGCATGATTCCATTCGCCGGGGCGTCCGGGCGGCGAATTCGGGATGCTGTCGGTCATTTATCCGACGCCAGTATGCCTGCGGCTGCCCAGTCGCCTCTGGCCACATCGGTCAACACGATCTGCACCGCGTCGGGCGTCCCGCCTGCCGTTTCCACGAAGGCATCCGTCAGGGCGCGCACGAGCGCCCGTTTCTGCTCGGGTGTGCGTCCCTCATACATCTCGACGCGGATCATGGGCATGGTTGACGGTCCTTTCCAATTCTACCGGTTTCTGTGACGCTGGCAGGAATAGGACGTGAATGCACGTCGATTCCTGTGATGCAAGGCCGGATGCGGTCATACGGAAATTTGACTTTCACAGACCGGCGACCGGGCAACGCGATGGATAATGCGGCACAGGCTGAAGGAGCGCAGTGATGGAAACCTATGACCACTATATCGGCGGCGAGCGGGTCGCTCCGGCTTCGGGTGAGTATTTCGACAGCGAAAACCCCTATACCGGCGAGGTCTGGGCGAAGGTCGCGCGCGGTAATGCCGAGGATGCCGACCGGGCCGTGCGCGCGGCAAAAGCCGCCTTCGATCACGGCGACTGGGCCGATATGCGCCCCACACAACGGGGAAAGCTGCTGGTCCGTCTGGCGGAGATCGTGGAACGCGAGGCCGTTCGCCTCGGTGAATTGGAGGTTCGCGATAACGGCAAGCTCATCGCCGAGATGGGCGCGCAGACGCGCTATCTGGCCGAGTGGTACCGCTATTTCGGTGGGTTGGCCGATAAGGTGGAAGGGGCGGTTCTGCCCTCCGACAAGCCCGGCATCTTCAACTTCACCCGCCACGAACCGCTCGGCGTCGTCGGCATGATCACCGCCTGGAACTCTCCGCTTCTGCTGCTGTCATGGAAGCTGGCCCCGGCGCTGGCGGCGGGCAATACGGCGGTCATCAAGCCGTCGGAATACACCTCCGCATCAACACTGGAATTCATGGATCTGGTAAAGGAGGCCGGATTCCCCGACGGCGTGGTCAATTGCATCGCGGGCTTCGGTAAGGAAGTCGGCCAACCTCTCGTCGATCATCCGCATGTGGACAAGATCGCCTTCACCGGCTCCGATGTCGCGGGTCAGCGCATCTATGAGAGCGCGGCGCGCAAGATCATGCCGGTCACGCTGGAACTGGGGGGCAAATCCCCGAATATCGTCTTCGAGGATGCCGATTTTGAAGCGGCGGTCATGGGCGCGATTTCGGGCATCTTCGCAGCTACGGGCCAGACCTGCATTGCCGGATCGCGCCTGCTGGTGCAACGCCCGATCCATGACCGTTTCGTCAAACGCCTTATCGAGGTTGCGGGTGCGGCCACCATCGGCGATCCCATGTCTCCCGATACCCATGTCGGACCTGTCACGACCCCTGCCCAGTACGAGAAAATCCTGAGCTATATCGACGTGGCGAAGGAAGACGGCGCGACCCTCGCCATGGGCGGCAAGCCCTATACGGGTCAGGGCGCGAAGGGTGAGCGTTTCGTGGAGCCGACCATCTTCACCGGCGTCTCCAATGATATGCGGATCGCGCAGGAAGAGGTATTCGGCCCCGTCCTCTCCGTCATCCCCTTCGACACCGAGGAGGAGGCCATCGCCATCGGCAACGATATCATGTTCGGCCTCGCCGCCGGAGTCTGGACCTCCGATATCGGTCGCGCCCTGCGGATGTCCGAAAAGCTGAAAGCCGGGACCGTCTGGGTCAATACCTACCGCGCCGTCAGCTTCATGTCCCCCTTCGGCGGCTATAAACGCTCCGGCCAGGGCCGCGAGAGCGGGCAGGAGGCGATAAAGGAATTCCTCCAGACCAAATCCGTCTGGATCGCCCATGAAACCTCCGTCGCCAATCCGTTTATCATCCGATGACGTGATGTCATTCCCGCGAAAGCGGGAATCTTTCTCCATTGCAACGGGATACCCGCTTTCGCGGGCATGACAAGATAGATGGCGCGCATAAAGTATTGATATGAGGAGACCCCCCATGGCCGAAGAACACGATGCCAGTATGATGAGTAACCTCTACTGGTGGGGCATTCCGACCCTGTTTCGCTGTCCTCATGCTCCGCCCGAGGGTCAGGATATCGCCCTTGTCGGCGTTCCCCATTCCACCGGTAACGGCACGACCGAGCGTGACCAGCATCTCGGCCCCCGTGCTCTGCGCCACGTCTCCGCCGTCCAGCGCAGGGTTCACGGCACTTTCCGTCTTGATCCGTGGAACGTCGCGAGGATCGCTGATATCGGCGACGTTCCCTTTCCCCGCGCGAATGATAACGAGGACTGTATCGCCCGCATAACCGAATTCTACGAGCGCATAGACGCCGCAGGCGCTCGCCCTGTCTCTATCGGGGGTGATCACTCCATCACCGGCGGTATCGTGCAGGCGCTCGGGTGCGGCAGGATCGCGGGCGGCGAGCCGGTCAGCTTCCTCCATCTGGATGCCCATACGGATGTCTTCACCAAGGTCGATCATTTCCTCGGAGCCGAGAAATCCGCCGCGCACTGGGGGGCCTATCTCGTCGATCAGGGCAAGGTGGACCCCAAAACCTCCATGCAGATCGGCCTGCGCGGCCACCCCCGCACCCTTGACTGGCTGGAGCCATCCTACGAGTACGGTTACAACGTCGTCACCATGGCGGAATACCGGGCGCGCGGAGCCGCAGACGTAATCGCACAGACGAAGAAGACCCTCGCCGGACGTCCCGTCTACATCACTTTCGATCTCGATTGCCTCGACCCTACCGTCGCCCCCGCCGTCTCGAATATCGAGCCGGGCGAAAAGGGTTTCGACATCGACGAGGCCATCGCGCTCCTCCATGCGGTGCGCGGTATGAACATCATCGGCGGTGATATCGTCTGCATGATGCCGACGAAGGACTCCCCCAATAACATCACCGCCATGGTCGCCGGAGCGGTCATGTTTGAAATGATCTCGATGATTGCCGAAGGGGCAGGGGGCGCAACTTCCTGAACGGATCAACCGAACACAGGCCATCCCCTCATGAACGAGACAGTCACGGGTTTGACACGGGCATGATAATAGTGCTGGTGAGCAATTCCGGGCGGCCCTGCGGCTGTCGGCAGCGACAGGCAATCGTAGCGCGCCTGTTCACCGTCAGGTGTCGTTGAAGTGAAAGGCCGCGTGCGGAACATGCGCGCAGGGTGGGGTAATTTCCTGTGATGTCCGGGATATGCTCACAGGAGAAAAGACATGGCACGTAACAGTGTACCGACCGAGGCACTGGACATTCCGGCCCGCGAGGAGCTGGTCGACTCGCTCACGCTTCACACCTGCCTTCGGAACTGCACGGGCAAATCGGGTGCCGCAGCGGGCTGCTGCACGCTCGGAACGCGCGCCTATATCATCGGCCCCATTCCCGATACTGCTGAACTGCTGGCACGGTTGTCGGAGCGACTGGAGCGGGATGTACCCTATGACGAGGTTTTCGTGGATTATGCGGAAGGCAGCAAAGCCTTTCCCGATAATCCCGAATGGCAGCGCGAGGTTTGCTACCCCGCCCTGCGGGTTCGCATGGATGATCCCTCCTTTCCGTGCCGCTTCCTTGCGGATGATAATCTGTGCTCCATCCATGATATCCGTTCGGTGACGTGCAGCCGCTATTCCTGCGATCACCTGACAACACTGATCGCGGGTATCTGACCCGTAAACCCTGCAACCGAGAGATATCCGATGACATTCCTCGATAAATTTCAGGACCATGCCTACGCCCTGCTCCGAATCGTGACCGGGCTGTTGTTCCTTGGCCATGGAACGCAGAAGATCCTGAGCTTCCCCATCGAATTTCCCTATCCGCTCAATGCTATGAGTACGGCGGCAGGCGTGATCGAGCTGATCGGGGGCATTCTCATCATCCTCGGCCTTTTCACGCGCCCGACCGCATTTCTGTGCAGCGGCATGTGCGCGGTGGGTTACTGGATTGCCCATGGCACCAAGAGCCTGTTCCCGATTGCCAATGGCGGCGAACTGATCGCGCTGTATTGCTTCATCTTCCTGTTCATCGCCACGCGAGGCGCGGGGATATGGAGCCTGGACAACCGGACCTGAAGCGGGCTTCCACCTGCCCCTGAAATCGACGTAAGGTCTCCGGGACCGTTTATCCCGGAGCCGCCCCCATGACCAAAATCGCCTCCATCGAGTTCCACGTCCTCACCAGCGGCGAGGAGGCCCGTCCCCATTGGGTCAGCCTGTTCAAGGTGCCGCAAGCCAACGAATTGCTGGTGAAAATCCGCACCGATGACGGGGTGGAGGGCTTCGGCCTCGCCACTCATTACGCCGATATCGCCACCGTCGTGCAGGTCGTCGAATCCGGCATCGGCGAGCAGATCATCGGCATGGATCCTCTGGCCCCCGAACAGGTCTACAAAAAGCTGTTCGACCTGACCGCCAGCCGCCTTGCCACCGAGAAGAAATGGGCGCGTGACGCGATCATCCGTGTTTCCTCGGCGGTCGATATCGCCTGCTGGGATATCCTCGGCAAGACCGCAGGGATGCCCCTCTATCGCCTGTTCGGAGGCTTTCGTAATCGCGTCCCCTGCTATGTCACCTGCGCCTATTACCGCGATGGCAAGGACGATGCGGAGCTGCGCGCCGAGATGGAAATGCTGGTCGCGCAGGGACACCGCGCGTTCAAGGCCAAGGTCGGTGGCCTCTCCCTTGCCGAGGATATGGCGCGGATGGAGATCGTCCGCGACGTCATCGGACCGGAGGCGAAGCTGATGATTGACGTCAACCGCGCATGGGATCTTAAAACCGCGATAGAGGGAGCGAAGGCGCTGGAGGCGCTCAACCCCACATGGCTGGAGGAACCTGTCCGCTGGGCCGATGACCGCCGCGAACTCGCGCTTCTGAAACAGCGCACCTCTATCCCGCTTTCCGGCGGCGAGAGCGAGATCACCAGCTACGGCTGTCGCGCCATGGTCGAGGCGGGCGGCATCGACATCCTGCAATTCGACTGCACCATGTTCGGCGGCTTCACCGAGGGCCGCAAGATGGCCGCCCTGTGCGAGCTGAACCATATCGACGTCGCCCCGCACCATGATTGCTTTATTCATGCGCCCCTTGTCGCGGGCAGTCCGGCGGGCCTGATCCTCGAATCCTTCACCGACCCCGAACGCGATCCGCTCCAGGCCGAACTCTACGAAAACCCGCCGGTGATCGCCGACGGCTGGCTGACCCTCAACGAAGCCTCCGGCCTCGGTCTTACGCTTTCGGATGATGCGGTGACGAAATTTGGCAGGCGGGTGGCATAAGTTCTGTCGTATCCGGCGCGGTCAATATCCCCGCGCCAGATACCCGAAGAACACTTTCGTCACATCCTCGGCCACATCCCATGTCACCCGGCTTCCATCGTGCAGGAAATACGTATCCCCCGCCACCAGATCGACCGCCTTACCGCTTGCATGATCGGCCAGCCGACAGCGCCCCGCCAGCACCGTGAACATCTCGTCGCCCTGTTCGGTGCAGTCGAACGCGCCCACGGTGCAGCGCCAGATGCCATAGCGCGTCGTATGCCCCGGCCCGCCCGCATCGATCCGCCCGAAGGTGCGCGGATTGCCCCGCGTCACCCGGTAGTCGCTCGCCGGATTGTCGAGGGGCCAGTGTTCCAGCGCCCCCACATCGTCACCGGGTCGGTAGATGCGGTTCACTCCCAACCGCCGACCGCCTTGACCTCCATGAACTCTTCCAGCCCCCATTTGCCGCCTTCGCGCCCGTTGCCGGAGGCCTTCATCCCGCCGAAGGGCGACCCGGAGGCGCGGGCCTTGCCGTTCATGTCCACCATGCCCGTCCGCAGCCGCCGGGCGACCCGGCGTGCCTTTTCCATATCCGTCGTCTGGACATAGTTCGTCAGGCCATAGCTCGTGTCGTTGGCGATCGCGATGGCCTCTTCCTCACTGTCGAAGGGCATCATCGACAGCACCGGCCCGAAGATTTCCTCCTGCGCGATCCGCATGTCGTTTTTCACGTCGGCAAAGACGGTCGGGCGCACGAAATATCCCCGGTTCAGGCCGTCCGGGCGACCGAGGCCCCCCGCGACCAGCTTCGCCCCCTCGTCGATTCCGATCTGGATCAGCCCCTGAATCTTGTCGAACTGCGCTTCCGAGACGACCGGCCCGATATGCTTGCCACTCTCATGCGAGGAATTGACGCTCAGGCCATTGGCAAATTCTGCGGCCTGCTCGACTGCCTGTTCGTAGCGTGAACGCTCCACCAGCATCCGCGTCGGGGCATTGCAGGACTGGCCCGTATTGTTCATGCAGCGCATCACACCCGATTGCACGGCGTTTTCGGCGGCATCCGCAAAGACGATATTCGCTCCCTTGCCCCCCAGTTCCAGCGACACGCGCTTGAGCGTATCCGCCGCCGCCTTCGAGATCAGAACGCCCGCGCGGGCCGATCCGGTAAAGGAAATCATGTCCACGTCCGGGTGGCCTGACAGAGTGGTTCCCACTCCCGGCCCGTCGCCGTTGACGAGATTGAATACTCCCTTGGGCGTCCCCGCCTCATGCATGATCTCAGCGAAGAGATGCGAGGAGAGCGGCGCGATTTCGGAGGGTTTGAGCACCATCGTACAGCCGGTGATGATCGCAGGCAGCACCTTCAGCACCACCTGATTCATCGGCCAGTTCCATGGCGTGATAAGGCCCACGACGCCGACGGGTTCGTGCAGGATGCGTGTATCGGGAGCATCGTCGCGCAGCGGATGGTCGAAATCGAATTCCTTTGCCGCGCGGATGAACGCCTTGATATGGCCTGTACCCGTGGGAGCCTGCTGCACATGCGCCATGTCGATAGGCGCGCCCATTTCCAGCGAGATAGCCGTCGCCATATCTTCCTTGCGCCGCTCATAGGCCACGGCGATCCGTTCGGCCAGCGCGATCCGCTCGGCAACGGGTGTCATTGCCCAGGCGGGGAAAGCGGCCTTCGCAGCGGCTATGGCCGCATTCGTATCCGCCTCGCCCCCCAGCGAGATCACGGCACAGGCTTCCTCGTTCGAGGGATCGATCACCTCGAAATCCGTTCCCGCTTTCGGCGCGACCCACGCACCGTCGATATAAAATTCACGCTTGTCGAGCATGGCCGGTCTCCTGTCGTAGAAAGGAATTGTCGCTGCATCCTGCAATGGCCGCGTGATGGCCTGTTGTCCACCCCCATATCGTGACGGAGCGTTTTGCTTTCAGGATCAAACCGGGAATTGGTTTCCGGGTTCCGGGAGTGTCGCCGCAATCCTTGACATCGACCGCGCCCCATGGCCTTTCCCTGCGAAAGTTCCAACAGGCCCGGATGACCGTCATGCACGCCTATCGCACCCATACCTGCAACGACCTTCGCAAGAGTCACGAGGGCGATACCGTGCGTCTGTCCGGTTGGGTCCATCGTGTGCGTGACCATGGCGGGGTGCTGTTCATCGACCTGCGCGATCATTACGGCATCACGCAGGTTCTGGCCGACAGCGACAGTCCGGTCTTCGCCGAAATCGAGAAGCTGCGCTCGGAATGGGTGATCCGCATCGACGGCAACGTCAAGGCGCGCGATGCAAGCCTCGTGAACGAGAACATCGCGACGGGCGAGGTCGAGGTCTACATCCGGGATATGGAAGTGCTGGGCAAGGCGGAGGAACTGCCCCTGCCGGTCTTCGGCGATCAGGAATACCCCGAGGAAACGCGCCTGAAGTACCGTTTTCTCGATCTGCGCCGTGACGGCCTGCACGAGAACATGAAGCTGCGAAGCCGCGTCTTCACCCATACGCGCAACGCGATGGACGGGGTTGGCTTCACGGAATACCAGACGCCGATCCTGACCGCCTCCTCGCCCGAGGGCGCACGCGATTTTCTGGTGCCGAGCCGCCTGCATCCGGGCACCTTCTACGCCCTGCCGCAGGCCCCGCAGCAGTTCAAGCAACTCATCATGGTCGCAGGGTTCGACCGTTATTTCCAGATCGCGCCCTGCTTCCGGGATGAAGACCCCCGTGCCGACCGCTCGCCCGGTGAATTCTACCAGCTCGATCTGGAGATGAGCTTTGTCGAGCAGGACGAGGTGCTGGCGACGATGGAACCGGTGATCCGGGGCATCTTCGAGACATTTGCGAACGGCAAGCCCGTGACGCAGACGTTCCGCAAAATCCCCTATGCCGAGTCTTTGCTGAAATACGGCTCCGACAAGCCCGACCTTCGCAACCCCATCGAAATGCAGGTCGTCAGCGATCATTTCCGGGGGTCGGGCTTCAAGATCTTCGCGTCGATGCTGGAAAAGCCCGAAAACGAAATCCGCGCCATTCCCGCGCCGAAAGGCGGCTCCCGCGCGTTCTGCGACCGCATGAATTCATGGGCGCAGAAGGAAGGCTTGCCGGGAATGGGCTATATTTTCTGGAAGGAAGGCGCAGGCTCCGGCCCGCTGGCCAAGAATATCGGCCCCGAGCGTACCGAGGCCATTCGCGAACAGCTTGGTCTGACCGATGGCGATGCCGCCTTCTTCCTCGCGGGCAAGCCCGACAGCTTCCTCGCCGTGGCCGCGCGTGCGCGCGACGTGATCGCGGACGAGTTGGAACTGGCCGACAAGGACCGGTTTGAACTGTGCTGGATCGTCGATTACCCGATGTACGAATACGACGACGAAAACAAGAAAGTCGATTTCTCGCATAACCCCTTCTCGATGCCGATGGGCGGGCTGGAAGCCCTGGAGAACGGCGATCCGCTCGATCTGCTGGCCTATCAGTACGATGTGGTCTGTAACGGTTACGAACTCGGCTCCGGCGCTATCCGCAATCACAAGCCTGAGATCATGCTGAAGGCCTTTGAAATTGCGGGTTATCCGGCCTCCGAGGTCGAGGCGCGGTTCGGCGGGATGCTCAACGCCTTCAAATACGGTGCTCCGCCCCATGGCGGCATGGCGCTGGGGATGGAGCGGATCGTGATGCTGCTGGCGGGCGAGAATGCCATCCGTGAAGTCGTCATGTTCCCCATGAACCAGCGCGCCGAAGACCTGATGATGGGCGCCCCTGCCGCTGTCGATCAGACGCAGTTGCGTGAACTGGGGATCAGGCTGTCTCCGAAGGATTGAGGAGTGCCATTTCCTGCGGTCGGGGCGATGCGGTCCAATCGCAAGCGCACTGAAATCCGTTTGAGCAAAAGCGGTTCGGGCGCTAGAAACGGTCGCATAACGTGTCGAAGGGAAGTGCGATGAGCCGGATCGTCTACGTCAACGGAGATTATGTCCATGAGGAGGACGCCAGAATTTCCGTCTTTGACCGTGGCTTCCTGTTCGCCGACGGCGTGTATGAGGTCGCGGCAGTCATCGGCGGAAAACTGGTGGACAACGAGGCACATCTTGTGCGGCTGGAGCGGTCGCTGAGCGAGTTGAAGATGGGCTGCCCCGTTCCGATATCGGAGATTCCGATAATCCAGCGCGAGCTTGTTACGGTGAACGAGATCGACGAGGGCATGGTCTATCTACAGGTGAGCCGGGGCGTCGCGGATCGTGATTTCAACTTCCCCAAGAAGGAACAGCCCAGCCTGGTGATGTTCACGCAGGACCGGCCCGTCTCCGGCAGTCCGAAAGCCGCGCGCGGAATCCGCGTCATCACGCATCCCGATATCCGTTGGAAACGCCGCGATATCAAGACAGTCCAGCTTCTGGCGCAATCCATGGCCAAGGAGGCGGCACTGTCCGCCGGGGCCGATGATGCGTGGATGGTGGAGGACGGTTTCGTGACCGAGGGGTCATCCAATAATGCCTTCATCGTCACGACCGACGGTGTTCTCGTCACCCGTCAGCTCGGAAACGATATTCTTCACGGCATCACGCGCCGGGCAGTGCTGGAAATCGCAGCGGAAGAGGGGCTGAGGGTCGAGGAAAGGGCGTTTACCGTCGAGGAGGCCCATCGGGCGGCGGAGGCTTTTTCCACCAGCGCCTCGGCGCTCGTCATGCCGGTTATCAGCATCGACAACAAGACCATCTCGCAAGGGGTGCCGGGACCGGTCACCCAGAAGCTGCGCGAACGCTATATCGCGCTGGCACGGGAAACGGCGACCTGATGACATATGATAACAACGGGCATGGCATTGCCACGCCTTCGGCTCAGTCCGCCCGATCCGGCCCTGATCAGGTTGTCGGATAATGGACTCCGTTTCCCGACACTATGAAGCCTATCCCTATCCCGCCCGTGACCCTGCGGATGAGGCAACGCGCCTGATAACCGTATCGCCGGGACATCCCGTTGAGATCGACCATTTTCTCTTCGGAGGTCAGCGGGACTGGTTGCGCCCCTTTCGTGTGCTGGTCGCGGGCGGGGGCACGGGCGACGGTCTGATTATGATCGCGCAGATGCTGGCGGATCACGGTGTCGAGGCTGATATTCTCTATCTCGATATATCGGTGGCCAGCCGCCGCATTGCCGAAGACAGGGCAAGGGCGCGCGGCCTGACGTCGATCCGGTTCGAGACCGGTGATCTTCTGAATGCTGCGGATTACGGCCCCTTCGACTACATTGATTGCTGTGGCGTCCTGCATCATCTGCCGGAGCCGGATGCCGGCTTTGCGGCCCTGCGCGGGGCGCTGGCCGAGGGGGGCGGTATCGGGGCGATGGTCAATGCACCCTATGGTCGGGCCGGGGTGTACGAGATGCAGGATGCGCTGCGGGCGCTGGCCGCCGATGACGAGCCGGAGCAGCAGGTGACCTACGCCAGGGCGCTGATCGAAGCACTGGTGCCGACCAATGGTCTGACACGCAATCCCTTCCTCAGCGATCATGCCAATGGCGGTGATGCGGGCCTGCACGATCTTCTGCTGCACAGCCACGACCGGCCCTATGACGTGGATGCATTGTTCGGGGCGTTGGAGCGGGCCGATCTCGCATTCGTCTCCTTTGCCACACCGGGCCGTTACGATCCGCGCATGATGCTGGCTGATCCCGTGCTGCGCGAACGGGCGGGGGCCTTGCCCTATCAGCAACGTGCGGCTCTGGCCGAGCGGCTTGTCGGTAATATCAAGGGTCACAGCTTCTACGCCACGGCGAAAGGAACAACAGCGGAGATCGCCCAACCGTCTGCGGATGCCGTGCCGGTCCTTATTGATGTGTCAGGGGCCGCTCTGGCCGAGTCGATCTACAAGCATGGCGTGATCCGGGGAGAGATTGATGGAAGCGGCTTCCAGCGCAGATTGCCGAAGGATGCGGCGGGCATCCTGATGGCAGTGGACGGGCGGCGCAGTCTCGATGATATCCGCCGGGTGATCGGATGGGAGCCGAAGCGATTCAACGACCTCTTTGCGATCCTCTACCAGCCACTGAACAATTTCGGGCTGATGCGGTTCAGTCGTCTGAAGCGCGGGTCGTCTCGATCCTGACCGTGCCTTCCAGCATCCGGTGAACCGGGCATCGATCTGCGATTTCAATGAGGCGTGTGCGCTGGTCTTCGGTCAGATCGCCCGCAAGATGGATCGTGCGCCGGAATGTGCTGTCGTACCGATCCTTTTGCTCCCAGGTCACGTCCACATGCGCGGCCCCTGCATCCCAGCCCTTGCGGTTCGCATACATACGCATTGTCATGGTGGTGCAGGCTCCGAGGCCCGCACCGACCAGCTCGAACGGTGTCAGTCCTTTGTCCGTTCCGCCAACGCGGATCGGTTCATCCGCATGGATGCTGCGATCACGTGGCGCGTCGATGCCGGTGAGAAAGCCGTCGGTATCCAGTTCGCGACTGCGGATACCTGCCTTCGGTGAGGCAGCATCCGCCGCGACAGGGGGCAGGTAGCGGCTTGCCCAGACCGCGATTGTATCGGCGGCATAATCCGCATCGGCGGGGCGGGTGAGCAGATGATCGGCATCATCCAGGCTGACGAAGCTCTTGGGGTGCCGGGCCGCAACGAAAAGGCGACTTGCATTCTCAACGCCGACCGTGGCGTCGCGGGGCGCGTGCATCACGAGAAGGGCGCGCCCGAGCGTCGCGAGCCGATCGTCAAGCGTGGCACTGGCGATGTCGTCCAGAAACGCTTTGCGGATGGTGAAGGGCCGCCCCGCAAGCGTGACCTGTGCCTCGCCTTCACGTTCGATCTGTTCCCGATGATCCTCAAACTGATGAACCACATGGGCGGGATCTGCCGGAGCGCCGATCGTGGCGACGGCGTGGACTTCGGGGATGCGCGAAGCGGCGGCGATAACGGCGGCTCCCCCCAGTGAATGGCCGACGAGAAGGGCAGGGGGCATCCCGTGGTCGCGCAGGGCCTTTGCGGCGGCGATAAGATCATCCATGTTGGAGGAAAACGTCTCGTTCGCAAACTCGCCTTCCGAATGACCCAGCCCTGTAAAATCGAACCTCAGAACGGCGATACCGTTTTCTGCCAGACGCCGTGCAATACGGCGGGAGGCGATGAAATCCTTCGAGCAGGTGAAGCAATGGGCGAACAGAGCCGTGGCGCGCGGCGTTCCCGCCGGAAGATCGAGGTTGCCGGAAAGGCGCGCCCCGTCATGGCCAGCAAACGAGAATTTCCGGCTTTTCATCGGCATCGCTCCCCTGATTCGCAGGGGCAAGCATACGCCTGCCTGCGATCACGTCAGGTCAGGAAACGGTCATCGAAAGGATAGCGGGTCAGATTTTCGTATCCATCCCCGGTGATGAGTACCTGATCTTCCAGCTTGATCCCGCAGGAACCGCCGACCTCGCCGTAATAGACCTCAACACAGAGGGTCATGCCCGGCTCCAGCACCGCATCATGCATCCCCGCTTCCCAGTCCTGCGGATAGCGCACGGAAGGGTATTCATCGCAAAGACCGACGCCGTGATAGACGACACCATAGCGCTGTTCGGCATATTTCTGCGGCAGGGGCTGGGCCATGCGGGTCAGGTCGTCAATGGTAAGGCCGGGGCGCAGCAGGGCCATATTGGTCATGATATGATCGTGGGCGTCACGGTATATCTGCTTTTCATAGGCTGTCGGTTCGACGTCGCCGACGATCCATGTCCGGCTGAGATCGGCGCAATACCCGTAGGGACCGATCAGGTCGGTATCGAAGGCGAAGATGTCGCCCTCCGCGATGACGCGCGGTCCGGCCTCCTGAAACCACGGGTTCGTGCGGGGGCCGGAAGAGAGGATGCGGGTTTCGATCCATTCTCCGCCCCGGATATGGTTGCCGTGTTGAAGGATCGCCCAGGCATCGACCTCGGTAATGCCGGGGCGGATCATCGCCTCCATCTCGTGCATCGCGGCTTCGCAGGCTGCAATGGCGCAGCGCATTGCGTTGACTTCGTTGTCATTCTTGATGACACGGGCGAATTCGGTGACTTCCTGCCCGTTCGTGATCTCGACGCCCAGCTTTTCGAGTGCGACATGGCCCGCGCGCTCCATCCGGTCCACTGCGAGACGGCGATTATCGCCGCTGTGTACGCGCATGAGATCATCGACTTCCGCTGCGAAACGGGCTGCGTGGTCATCCACAAGTCCCGCACTCTCAAAATAGAAGAAACTCGCCCCATGGCGAATTTCCCGGATCAGGGGCAGGTGCGTCGTAAGATGGTTCGAGCCATGGAAATCCCACAGCACAACATAGCCGTCCGCCGATACAAAACATGCCCGCGCCGGATTATGCGTCGTCCAGAGCTGCATATTCGTCGAATCGGTAATGTAGCGGATATTGAGCGGATCAAAGGTCAGCAGACCCGCAAGATCGCGCTTCTGAAGCTGCTCTACGATCCGCGAAAGGCGGTACTCGCGCAGGCGGGGCATATCCGGTGGCGTGATGCCGAGGGTCGTCCATTCGGTAAAGGCAAGGTCGGTGGGGCCAATCTCGACGCGATCATTATCGCGCGGTGTTCCGTCCGGTTTGAACAGCGTCGTGGCGCGGCGGCGAGTAGGGTCGATCTTGCGGTTCGAGCCGGTCTGAATGTTCATGGCGCGTCCTCCCGTATATCAGGATGACGCGCCATGTCGGTTTTCGACGCGCCGGTTTCCGACGCGCATGAGGTCGTTTTCGGGCCTCAGAACGGAATTTCATCATCCAGATCGGGCGCATAGCTTTCACGGGGCGGCTCGCTTCCACCGGAATAGCCGCCGCCGCTGCTCTGGGAGTAATCACCGCCACCCTGATTGTAGCCGCCCCCCCCACCGCCGCCGTCGCGGCGTCCGTCGAGCATCGTCAGTTCGGATCGATAAGGGCGCAGCACCACCTCGGTCGAATATTTGTCCTGCCCGCTCTGATCCTGCCATTTACGGGTTTCGAGCTGGCCCTCGATATAGACCTTCGATCCCTTTTTCAGATATTGCTCGGCGACCCGGACCAGTGGCTCGGAGAAGATGGCAACCCGGTGCCATTCGGTTTTCTCGCGACGGTCGCCGGATTGCTTGTCTTTCCATGTCTCGGACGTTGCGATGGAAAGGTTGCAGACCTTTCCCCCATTCTGAAATGAGCGGACTTCCGGGTCATTGCCGAGGTTTCCGATCAGAATGACCTTGTTAACGCTGCCAGCCATGTGCTGATCCTCCGGGATGGTAAGAACTTTTACGGAACACTATTGCGTTCGATGCCTCTTGCCAATCATGGATTCCATCTTCCCGCAAGAATTTGTTCACCCTGTTCCATGCAGGGTGCGGGGTATCGAAGTCGCGGTTGTACGGTGATCGCGGCGACAGGAGAAAGAACCATGAAGCTCGATACCCTTGTCCCGCGTGGACTGCGCGTTCTGTTCGCTGTTGGTCTCGCCGGTGCGGTGTCCGCCTGTGCGTCTTCCGGCCCGGAAAAGCGGGTTTACGCACCGCCGCCTCCGCCTCCCTCAGCGCAGCCCTATGCGGCGCGCCCCCCTGCGGCCCGTCCTCCTGCCGCAAGGCCGCCGGTGGCACAGGTTCAGCCGCAGCCTGAACCGGAGCGTCAGGTCGCCATCGGCGGCACAGCCTTTCCCGCAGATGGGTCGCGGGGTCGTGTTCCTGCGGGGTCGCGTCTCGTCGTGCGTGTCTATGATGCCGCCGGGGGCGACGTGAATGTCCGTGCCGCCGAAGGCGCGTTCCGGGTCTCGCAGGGACTGCCTGTCCGTTACAAGGTGCCGGTTTCGGCCCGCGCGATGAATGGCATGGAGCTGCCTGCTGTTGCCGCCCGTGTCGAAGGCCCGCGCGGCAGGGTGATCTACCGCAACGAAACGGCGGTGTTGCTCAAGTCGGGCGCGGCAGGTGACATCCCGATGATGTTGCAGGGTAAGCAGGCCGCCAGTGCCATGACGCAGGAATGGGACGCGCCCGGAATCGAATAGGGCCGTCTGCGAAAATATCGTTGAGCGGCATCCGTGGCATCGGGTGTCGCTCATGTTTTCGACATGCGATTCGATTGCGGACAACCCGATGCCATGCGCCATGATGTCGGAAACGTCGGCCTGACTACTCGGCGGCGACTTTTCTGGCCCGCTTTTTCGGAGCAGCCTTCTTTTTCTTCGGAGCGGCCCGGCCCCTGAGCATTGCCGCCAGATAGTGCCCAGTATGGCTCGACTGGACTGCTGCCACGTCCTCCGGCGTCCCCTCGGCCACGATCATACCGCCACCGTCGCCCCCTTCGGGACCGATATCCACGATCCAGTCGGCGGTCTTGATGACATCGAGATTGTGCTCGATGACGACGACCGTGTTTCCCTGTTCCACCAGTTCATGCAGAACGGCGAGCAGGCGGTTCACGTCCTCGAAATGCAGTCCCGTAGTCGGCTCGTCCAGAATGTAGAGGGTGCGGCCCGTCGCGCGCTTGGCGAGTTCCTTTGACAGCTTTACGCGCTGTGCTTCGCCACCCGAGAGCGTGTTGGCCTGCTGACCGACCTTGATGTAGCCAAGGCCGACGCGCTCCAGCGTCACCATCTTGTCGCGGATGGCCGGGACGGCCTTGAAGAACAGGGCCGCGTCTTCGACTGTCATGTCCAGAACATCCGCTATCGACATGGTCTTGTAGCGGATCTCCAGCGTCTCGCGATTGTACCGCTTGCCGTGACAGACATCGCAGGTGACGTAGACATCGGGCAGGAAGTGCATCTCGATCTTGATGACGCCGTCGCCCTGACAGGCTTCGCAGCGCCCGCCCTTGACGTTGAAGCTGAAGCGCCCCGGCTTGTAGCCGCGTGCCTTCGATTCCGGCAGGTTCGCGAACCAGTCGCGGATAGGGGTGAATGCGCCGGTATAGGTCGCCGGGTTCGAGCGTGGAGTGCGCCCGATGGGGGACTGGTCGATATCGATTACCTTGTCGAGATATTCCAGCCCTTCGATCCGGTCATAGGGAGCCGGGTTCGTGCGCGCGCCATTCAGGGCGCGGGCGGCTGCCTTATAAAGCGTCTCGTTGGTGAGGGTGGACTTGCCGCCCCCCGAAACACCGCTGACGCAGACCATCATTCCCAGAGGAAAGCGGGCCGTTACGCCTTTTAGATTGTTACCGGTGGCATTCTGGACGACCACGGATTTCCCCGTGCCCTTGCGGCGTGTCGCGGGGATCGCGATCTCCTTCTTGCCGGAGAGGTACTGGCCGGTCAGGGAGGCGGGGTCGGCGATCACCTGTGCGGGGGTACCGTGCGACACGATTTCGCCCCCGCGCACGCCCGCACCGGGGCCGATATCGAAAACGTAGTCCGCACTGCGGACGGCTTCCTCGTCATGTTCGACGACGATCACCGTATTGCCGGTATCGCGCAGGCGGCGCAGGGTGTCGAGCAGGCGGTCATTGTCGCGCTGATGCAGGCCGATGGATGGTTCGTCGAGGACGTAGAGGACGCCGGTAAGGCCCGATCCGATCTGACTGGCGAGGCGAATGCGCTGGCTCTCGCCGCCTGACAGGGTGCCGGAGGTTCGCGACAGGGTCAGGTATTCGAGACCGACATTGTTCAGGAAGCCAAGGCGTTCCTTGATTTCCTTGATGATCTTCTCCGCGATCTGCTGCTGCTTTTCCGTCAGCGTATCCCAGAGGGCATCGGCCCAGTCGAAGGCCTGCCGCACGGACATCTGGGTCACTTCCCCCGCATGTTTGCCGTCGAGCTTCACGGCGAGGGCTTCGGGGCGCAGGCGATGGCCGTTGCAGACGTCGCAGGGCTTGTTCGACTGATAGCGTTCAAATTCCTCGCGGACCCAGTTGGAATCCGTCTCACGATACCGGCGCGTCAGGTTCGGAATGACGCCCTCGAAATTGCGCGCCGTCTCGTAGACACGGCCCCCGTCATCGAAGCGGAACGTGATCTTCTCCTTCGTGCCGAACAGCAGGGCGTGGCGCAGGTTTTCGCGCAGATCGCGCCATGGTTCGCGAACACTCCCACCGAAATGCCGGGCAACGGCATCGACGGTCTGTTTGTAATAGGGCGAGGGTTGCCCTGATTTCGACCATGGAGCCAATGCCCCGCCGTAGAGCGTCAGGTCTTCATCGGGTACCACGAGACGCGGATCGAAGAACAACTCCATCCCGAGACCGTCGCAGGCCGGGCAGGCACCGGTCGGCGCATTGAATGAGAACAGGCGCGGCTCGATCTCGCCGATGGTGAAGCCGCTGACGGGGCAGGCGAATTTTTCTGAAAAGGTGATGCGATCCGGGTCGCCCTCGCTCGGGGCCGTCTCCACGATGGCGATGCCGTCGGCGAGGCCGAGGGCCGTCTGGAAGCTGTCGGCGAGGCGGGTCTCCATGCCTTCGCGCACGACGAGGCGGTCCACCACGACATCGATGGAATGCCTGAATTTCTTGTCGAGCGTGGGCGCGTCCTCGATTTCGTAGAACTCTCCGTCGATCTTGAGACGCTGGAACCCGTCTTTCCGCAATTGCAGGATTTCCTTGCGGTATTCACCCTTGCGATCCCGGACGACAGGGGCGAGCAGATAGAGCCGCGTCCCTTCGGGCATGGCCATGACCCGATCCACCATCTCCGCGACCTGTTGTGCGGCGATTGGCAGGCCGGTGGCGGGGGAGTGCGGCACCCCGACCCTGGCGAACAGCAAACGCAGGTAATCGTAGATTTCGGTGATCGTGCCGACGGTCGAGCGAGGGTTGCGGCTGGTCGTCTTCTGCTCGATGGAAATAGCGGGGGAGAGGCCGGAAATTAGGTCCACATCCGGCTTTTGCATCATCTCCAGAAACTGACGGGCATAGGCTGACAGCGACTCGACGTAGCGGCGCTGCCCTTCCGCATAGATCGTGTCGAAGGCGAGCGAGGATTTGCCCGAACCCGACAGGCCCGTAAACACCACAAGCTGATCGCGCGGGATATCCACATCGACCGATTTCAGGTTGTGTTCGCGCGCGCCGCGCACGGAGATGTACTTCGTCTCGGCCATAGGGCGCGCCTCGTTCTGTGGATGCCGAAGGACATAGAGCAAGTCTCGTCAAGCGCAAAAGAGAAAATGGGAACAAAACCGGAAATTGCATGATTTCGCGGGGTGACCGATGCATAAACCGATCCTGAGTTGCATGATGCGGCGCACGTCTCGTGTGGCCTGAGACAGGTTTCGTCGTGACCGGACAGTGCATCGGCTCGGAAATGACCATGCGCTGCATCGCATCAGCAGTTGCGGTCGCTGATTAAGGGCTTCGATATAACACCCGGAAACATCGTGGTTTCGTACCATTGTGCATTGCATTATCAGTGCGAAGATCGGACGATGTAACATGCCCCGTTCGATTCTCGTCCTCTACGCCCATCCGCGCCCCTCGCGTTCGGTCGCGAACCGGCGTCTGAAGCGTGTGGCCGAAGGGATTGCCGGGGTTACGGTGGTCGATCTTTATGCTGAATATCCCAACCATCACATTGATATCCCGCGAGAGCAGGCGCGGGTCGAGACGGTGGATGTGCTGATCTTCCAGCACCCGGTCTACTGGTTCTCGGCACCGTCTCTCGTGAAGGAATGGATCGACCGGGTGGTCACGTATGGCTGGGCGCTCGGGGATCGTGAGGCCCTGAAAGGCAAGATCTATCTCCATGCCGTCACCACTGCCGCATCCCATGGTGTCTTTGCACAGGAAGTGACGGGCCGCGCTGCCCTGCGCGCGCAGTTTCATCCCTTCGAGGCAATGGCGGGCCTGTGCGGGATGCGTTATCTGCCTCCTTTCTCGCTGTTTCGGGAGGTCGCACAAGACAGCCGCACTGAACGTCTTGACCACCATGCGGAAGCCTATGCCAGCTTCCTGCGTGATCTGCGCGACGAGAAACTTGATCTTGCTCAGCCTTACCGACAGCAGATGGTGGCAAGCTGATGGAAGTGCTCGTCTACATCCTGCCCTATCTCGTCGGCGCGGTCATCCTCGTGCCCATCGCCAACCGCATCGGCCTCGGGTCCGTTCTTGGCTATCTGATCGCCGGGGTGGCCCTTGGCCCGGCCCTCGGTCTCGTCACCGAACATGCTGTTGATCTCCAGCATTTCTCGGAATTCGGCGTGGTGATGATGCTGTTTCTGATCGGGCTGGAGCTGCGCCCGCGCGAATTATGGAAGTTACGGGCGCAGCTTCTCGGGCTGGGCGGGCTTCAGGTCTTCGGAACCATGGCACTGATCGTCGGGGGTGTGTGGCTGCTGGATGGTAGCATCAGCGTCGGCATAACCCTCGGCATGGTTCTCGCGCTGTCCTCCACGGCCATCGTCCTCCAGACCTTGCAGGAGCGCAATCTGGAACGTCGCATCGGTGGACGGGCCGCCTTTGCCGTGTTGCTGTTTCAGGATATCGCGGTCATCCCGATGCTCGCCCTGTTGCCATTGCTCTCGCAAACCCATCAGGATGAGGATGAAACCTTCGAGATCGGACAGGTTCATGCAGACGCGGTAGTACATCATACCGGCACCTTACTCGACACCCTGCCCGCATGGGCGCAGGGGATCAGCATTCTGGCGGTGATCGCCGG
This sequence comes from uncultured Neomegalonema sp., assembly GCA_937922185.1. Lineage (GTDB taxonomy): Bacteria > Pseudomonadota > Alphaproteobacteria > Rhodobacterales > Rhodobacteraceae > JAHDDY01. Next base: position 3,523 of record CAKZUT010000021.1, on the reverse strand, counting down.
TATCATTCTGGCGGGGCGGTTTCTGGCCTATCCGGTCTTCCGGTTCATCGCATCGGGGCGTTCGGGCGAGGTGTTCACCGCCGCTGCTCTGGCGCTTGTCATCGGCACGTCGATGCTGATGACGCTGGTGGGCCTGTCCCCGGCGCTCGGTGCCTTCCTTGCGGGGGTCGTTCTGTCGGGCAGTGAATACCGGCACCAGCTGGAAAGCGATATCGCGCCGTTCAAGGGCCTGCTGCTGGGCATCTTCTTCGTGACGGTCGGGGCGGGGGTCGATTTTGAATTGCTGCTCAGCAAGCCGCTTCTCATACTCGGGGCCGCGATTCTCATCATCGCGATCAAGGCGGGGGTTCTGGCGATCCTGGCGATCGGATCGCGGTTTCCGGCACGCGATGCGTGGCTGTTTTCGCTGGCGCTGCCGCAGGGTGGTGAATTCGGATTCGTGCTGCTGGCGCTGGCGGTTTCGACAGGCGCACTGACATCGGATATCGCGCAGCTTACGACGCTGGTGATCGCGTTGACGATGTTTCTCACGCCGATCTTCTTCACGCTTTACGAAAAGGTCATTGATCCCCGTCTCGGCCCCGGCAAGGCGGTGGCTCAGGAAGCGGATACCATCGACCACGAGGGCGCGGTCATTATCGCGGGGGTCGGGCGTTTCGGCCAGATCGTCAACAGGCTGCTTCGCTCAGACGGTATCGAGACCGTCGTACTGGACGAGGATGCGCGCCAGATCGACACACTGCGCCGCTTCGGTGTCCGCGCGTATTACGGCGATGCCTCCCGCATGAGCTTGCTGGAGGCGGCGGGGATCGAACGGTCGAAAGTGTTTGTGGCGGCGTTACGCGATACGAACCGTCAGGTGCGGATGGTCGAGGATATCCGGCGTCGCTGGCCGCATGTGCATATCATCGCCCGCGCCACGGATCGCACCTCCGCCTATCGTATTTCGGCGGCGGGTGCCCAGACGGTCGTGCGCGAAATGCTGGGCGGATCAATCGAGGCCGGGCGCGAGGCACTCGAACAGCTTGGTACGCATCCCTACCGTGCCGAAGGGATCTCCCGCGCTTTCCGTAAGCATGACGACGAGACCTTCGAGGTCTTGCGCGAAATGTGGACCGAGGATTTTCTGAACAACCCCGATTACATGAGCCGTTCGCGTGAACGATCCGAGGAGCTGAGCGACATCCTGCGGTCCGATTTCTCGCAGACCCCGGAATCCGACGAATGGGCGTTGCAGGCCGCCGAACGCTTTGACCGGGATGAAGAGAGCAACGAAAATCAGGTGGTGGCACAATAGAGGAAGACAACGATGAGTGGACCGCGCGTGGCCCTGCTGGGGATGATCCTCGAATCGAACCGCTTCGCAAAACCCGCCGGACGCGCCGATTTTGACAGCCTCACATGGCTGGAGGGCGAGGCGCTCATGGCGGAGGCGAGGGGGGAAGCCCCGTCCCTCGCCACTGAATTCGCGGCCTTCGTTGCCGCCATGGACGCGACCGGACCGTGGCAGCCCGTGCCGTGTCTGCTGGCCGCGAGCCACCCGGCGGGGCCGGTCGAGCGCATGGTGTTCGAGAGCGTGCTGGATCGTAATACCGCGCTTCTGCGCGATGCGGGGCGGCTGGATGCCGTATACATCTGCAATCACGGAGCGATGGTCGCCGACCATGAGGACGATCCTGACGGCGCGCTGATCGCACGGGTGCGCCGGATCGTCGGCCCGGATACGCGCATCGTGGTCACGCTTGATCTGCACGCAAATATTTCGCCCCGCATGGTCTCGGAAAGCGATCTGATCGTCGGATACCGGACCAATCCGCATGTCGATATGCGCGAGCGGGGCGAGGAGGCTGCTTTCTCGCTGCGCCGTATTCTGGCCGGTCTTGCCCGACCCTCATCCGTAATGATCAAGCCACCGATCGCACCCGCCTCCGTCACGCTTTTGACGGCGGAACATCCATACGGAACACTGATCGATATGGGCCAGCGATTGCAGGCGGAGGCGCGAGGCGCGATCCTGAACGTCTCGATTTTCGGCAATTTCATCTTTGCGGATGTGGCCGATAACAGCCTTTCTATCGTCGTTACGGCGCGTGATGATCACACCGTCGCGGAGGAGGTCGCGCGCCGGATCGCCGGGGCAGCATGGGAGATGCGCGACGGGTTTTCCCGTAACCTGACATCGGTGGAGGAGGCGGTTCGGCTGGCCAGAGGCGACGAACCCGTCATTTTTTCGGATGCGGGGGACAATCCGGGCGGCGGCGGATCGGGGCGCACCACCGAACTGCTCGCCGCCCTGTGCGATGCGGAATGCGACGGTGTGCTCTATGGCAGTTTCGCCGATCCCGAACTGGCGGCAGAAGCGCATGAACGCGGTGTCGGGGCGACCTTCACCGCCCGGTTCAACCGATCCCGTGGCACACAGGCATGGGAGAACTGGGACACCCCCTTCGAGGCCGAAGCCGAGGTGATTGCCTTACATGACGGTGAGGTCATCGGACAGCGCGGCATGACCGCCGGACGCCGACTGCATCCGGGGCCATGCGCGGCCTTGCGAATGGGCGGCGTCACGGTCGTTATCATCTCAGACCGGACCCAGACGGCTGATCCGGTCTTCTTCACGATGATGGGTCTCGATCCGGGGACGGCACGGGCGGTGGTCGTGAAATCACGCGGACATTTCCGTGCCGGGTTCGACCTGTGGTTTTCGCCCGGACAGGTCTACGAAATCGATACCGGAGGGCTGACCTCACCCGTTCTCTCTCGCTGGCCCCTCAGCCGCGTCCCGAGGCCGAGCTACCCGCTTGATCCCGATACGATCTGGGAAGCCTGATCGCTGTGCATCAGGTGCCGGACGGCTCGATCCCCAGCGCGACCATCACGGCATTACGGATGGTTCCGCCGGAAAACGGTTTCACGACGACCGGCGCCATGAAGTCGCTGGTCAACTCTTCCGAGCGATTATAACCGCTTGCAAAGACCAGCGGGATATTCTGCGCCATAAGACGATGCGCGAATGCCAGGCTTGTCTGTCCGTCGCCGAGGTTGATGTCGAGCAGGGCAAAATCCAGCTTCACGCTGTCGAGGCAGCGTTGCGCCGTCTCAAGCGTATGGCAGAGATGAACGGTTCCGAAGCCGATATCGCTCAGGATCAGCTCACCGTCGAGGCCGATCAGAATCTCGTCTTCCAGATAGAGTACGCTCTTGGTTGATAGGTCAGACAAGGTCGTCTCTTTCATCAAATCTCTGCAAACCCGCCATCGGCACCCGAATTATCGCATGAAATCCCTTGGAGTCGTAGTTTTTCTCGATGGTCCCGAGCAGGCTGGACCGGATCGTTGAGTCGATAAGTTTAGTGCCGAATCCGGCCACATCCGGCAGTTTCGTGGCCTCGCCACCGGATTCCCTCCAGTGAATGATCAGCATTTCTCCGTCACCCTCGTCAGTTCGGGACCAATTGACGTCCAGCTTGCCCTCCGGTGAGGCCAGAGCGCCGTATTTGGCGGCGTTCGTCGCCAGTTCATGG
>CAKZUT010000020.1 GCA_937922185.1 uncultured Neomegalonema sp. | reverse complement strand
TATTCCGACATATCGAAGCGCAGCATCTCGACGCCGAGCGTATCGGCCAACTGGTTCGCCACCTCGGTCTTGCCGACGCCCGTAGGGCCGGTGAAGACATAGCAACCGATGGGCTTTTCCGGCTCGCGCAGACCGGCCCGTGCCAGCTTGATCGCGCCCGACAGGGCCTCGATGGCGGCATCCTGCCCGAAAACGACACGCTTGAGCGAGGTTTCCAGATCGCGCAGCACTTCCTGATCGTCCCGCGAGACGGATTTCGCGGGGATGCGGGCGATCTTGGCCACGACGGCCTCGATCTCCTTTGCCGTCATCGTCTTGCGCCGTTTGGATTCGGGCACCAGCATCTGCGCGGCCCCGACCTCATCAATCACGTCGATGGCCTTATCCGGCAACTTGCGATCATGGATGTAGCGGGCCGACAGTTCGACCGCCGATTTGATCGCATCGGCGGTATATTTGACGCCGTGATGCTCCTCGAAATAGGGCTTGATGCCCTTGAGGATCTTGATCGCGTCCTCCACGGAAGGTTCGGTCACGTCGATCTTCTGGAAGCGCCGCGACAGGGCGCGATCCTTCTCGAAATGCTGACGATATTCCTTGTAGGTCGTGGACCCCATGCAGCGCAGCTTGCCGGACTGAAGGGCCGGTTTGAGCAGGTTGGAAGCATCCATCGCCCCGCCCGAGGTCGCGCCCGCGCCGATTACGGTGTGAATCTCGTCGATGAACAGAATCGCGTCCTCATGCTCCTCAAGTTCGTTCACGACGGCTTTCAGGCGCTCCTCGAAATCGCCGCGATAGCGCGTTCCCGCCAGCAGGGCACCCATATCGAGCGAGAAGATCGTCGATCCGAGCAGAACTTCGGGTGTCTCGCCTTCGGTGATCTTGCGTGCCAGTCCCTCGGCGATTGCCGTCTTGCCGACACCGGGGTCGCCGACCAGCAACGGGTTGTTCTTGCGGCGGCGACACAGCACCTGGATACAGCGATCCACCTCATGCGACCGCCCGATCAGGGGATCGACATCGCCGGTCTCGGCCTTTTCGTTGAGATTGACGCAGAACTTGTCGAGGGCGCTTTCCGACTTGCCCGCACCGTCGCCCGAAACAGTGTTGTCATCATCAGAGATGCTTTCATCGGCATCCGCGCCCAGAACCGGACGCGGCTCGTTCATGGCCGGGTCTTTCGCCACGCCATGCGCGATGAAGTTCTTGGCGTCGTAGCGGCTCATGTCCTGTTCTTGCAGAAAGTAGACAGCATAGCTTTCGCGTTCGTGGAAGATCGCCACGAGGATATTGGCCCCCGTCACTTCCGAGCGTCCCGACGACTGCACATGGGCGGCGGCGCGCTGGATCACGCGATGGAAGCCCGTGGTCGGGGTCGCCTCCGTCCCTTCCGCATCGGAGACGAGATTCGTAAGCTGCTCGTCCACATAGGCGGTCAACGCTCCGCGAAGCTCCTCAAGATCGACACCACAGGCGCGCATCACCTGCGCGGCATCGGGTTCGTCCACAAGCGCGAGGAGGAGATGCTCAAGCGTTGCGAGTTCGTGTTTGCGTTCGTTCGCCCCCGCAAGTGCGCGGTGAAGGGCTTCTTCGAGTGATTTCGTGAATGATGGCACGGCCACTCTCCTCTTGTCGTGACAGGAAACCCGACGGTCCCTGTGGCGCGATGGATCGAAGATCCACCGTCAGCCTTTCCCAAGTATCAACACGACATCCGCGCTTCGTCACGCGGTTTTCGCCATGCCCCCGAATTTAAAGCCTTCGGTCTTCGGCTTATCCTAGTCCTTCTCCATGCGACACTGGAGCGGATGCTCGTTGCGCCGGGCAATCTCCATCACCGCAGACACCTTGGTTTCCGCGACTTCAAAGGTGAATACACCCACGACCGCAGCCCCCTTCAGGTGGACGGTCAGCATGATTTCGAAGGCTTTCTCGTGGTTGAGATGAAAGACGCGCTCCAAAACGTGGACCACGAATTCCATGGGCGTGAAATCATCATTGAGAATGATGACCTTGTACATCGAGGGCCGTTTGGCCTTCGTGCGGGTCTTCGGTTTTGTGATGACGGTCGTATCCCGGTCGTCATCCTGCGCCATCAACCTGGGGGGTACGGCACGGGGGCCGCACGTGGTTCGGGGCGAGGTCATGGCCGGGACTCGATCCATTGGCGTAAATTCCATCGTTACCTTTGTCATAGCAATATAGACGCCTGATCCGCAGTGTGAAGGACCGAGGCGAATGAACGCGGTTTGGCACGGGAGAAAAAAGCTTAAGAGGCATCAATCGGCATCTACCATGCATGGGTGCGATTGTGATATGCAGGGGCAAAAGAAGAAACGCGATCAGGTATAGAACGGACGGGCAAGAGTGAAGATGAGAACGGTGTCTCGAATGACGCGCCTGTTGGGCGCGCTGTGTCTGGTTTTTATCGCGCTTGCGTTGCCGACGACCCATGCCTCCGCCAATACCAAATACGCCTCCATCGTCATTGATGCCGATACGGGACAGGTGTTGCGTCAGCGCAGTGCGGACAAGAAACTCTATCCCGCCTCCCTGACCAAGATGATGACGCTCTACATGGCATTCGATGCCATCGAGCAGGGACGCTTCACGCTCGATTCTTCTCTTGCTGTTTCCCGCACCGCCTCCAACGAACCTGCGTCGAAGCTGGGGCTGCGCCGGGGCAGCACGATCACGATGCGCGATGCGTTGCAGGCCTGCGCGACGAAATCGGCGAATGACGCCGCCACCGTGCTGGCCGAGGCCCTCGGCGGATCGAAGGAACAGTTCGCGAAGATGATGACCCGCAAGGCCCGCGAACTCGGGATGCGGCAGACGACCTTCAAAAACCCCCACGGTCTGACAGCACGGGGACAGAAATCCACTGCGCGCGATATGGCGATCCTCGGGCGTCGTCTGTTCTCCGACTTCCCCGAGCATTACAGCATGTTCGAGCGCAAGCGGTTCAAGTTCGGCGGGCGCAACTATCGCGCGACCAACAAACTGCTGGGCAAGTACAGGGGCGCGGACGGGATCAAGACCGGCTACACGCGCGCCTCCGGCTACAACCTCGTCGCATCCGCCGAGCGCGATGGGCGCAGGGTGATCGGGGTTGTCTTCGGCGGCAAGAGCGGCGCGAGCCGCAACCGTCACATGCGTAAGATTCTCGACGAGGGATTCGCGAAACTGCCGAAGCAGCCCGCACTGCTGATCGCACGTTCCGAAACTCTTGCCGTGACGCCGGTGCCCCGCGCCAAACCGTCCCGTGACGAGGGAGCGGTTGCCGAGGCCAGGCCGAAGCCGGTGATTCTCGCCGAGGCCGGGCCTGTGGAAGCCCCTGCGGCTATCGCGGCCATCCGTAACCAGAGTGATCCGTGGGTCGTGGCCAATGGTCTGCTGGCACTCCAGCGGATGATCGTGCCGCAGGCCGAGGCTGCCCCTGCATCCATGGGGGACTGGGCAGTTCAGATCGGCGCCTACCGTAATCTGCGTCAGGCCGAGGATATTCTCGAAAAAGCGAAAGCTCTGCAATCTCCGCAGCTTTCCCGCGCCGCGCCGGTCGTCAACCGCCGCAATGCCGGTGGCAGACCGATCTATCGCGCACGGTTTCAGGGGCTGGCCAAGGGACAGGCCGAGAATGCCTGCCGTTCGCTTTCCCGCCGGGGCATCGCCTGTTTTGCGATTAAATCGAGCCGTAGCTGACGCGCGTTTCTGCTGTGGCGGGGTTATCCCGATAAAATCCTCTGGCAATGCGGTGCGGCATATGTAGGGTCCGCGCGACAACGCTTGCCCCTGGGGACACACCACATGACAGACGCTGCGCTCGCCCGGATGCCCAACGCCATCCGCATCCTCGCTCTCGATGCCGTCAAGGCCGCCAATTCCGGCCATAGCGGGATGCCCATGGGCATGGCCGATGCCGCTACGGCGCTGTTCACCCAGCATATGAAACTCGACGCCGGTGATCCGCACTGGCCGGACCGGGACCGTTTCGTCCTGTCCGCCGGGCATGGGTCGATGTTGCTCTATTCCGTGCTGCATCTGCTCGGCTATGAGGACATGACCCTCGACGAGCTGAGGAATTTTCGCCAGCTCGGCGCGAAAACCGCCGGACACCCCGAATACGGCCATGCGACCGGGATCGAGACGACGACCGGCCCTCTGGGTCAGGGCATCGCCACGGCGGTCGGCATGGCCCTCGGCGAGCGGATGCTCAATGCGCGGTTCGGGGATGATCTGGTCGATCATCATACCTATGTCATCGCGGGTGACGGCTGCCTGATGGAGGGCGTCAGCCATGAGGCGATCGATCTTGCGGGTCACCTGCGGCTCGGCAAGCTGATCGTGCTGTTCGATGATAACGGCATCACCATCGACGGCTCGACCAGCCTTTCGACCTCCATGGACCAGATGACACGCTTCTCCGCCGCAGGCTGGGACGTGATGGAAGTGGATGGCCATGACATGGACGCGGTGAGCGCGGCTATCGAGAGCGCGAAAGGCTCCGATCAGCCGTCCCTGATCGCCTGCAAGACCGTCATCGGCTTCGGCGCACCGAAATCCGCCGGTACCGCGAAGGCGCATGGGGCCATTACCGCCGATGACGAGATCGCCGGGGTCCGCGAAGCGGTGGGCTGGGATCATCCGCCCTTCGAACTGCCCGAGGACGTTGTCAGCTTGTGGCGGCAGGCAGGTAAACGCTCGGTCAGCGCGCGCGAGGAATGGGCAAAACGGCTTGCGGCATCGCCTGATCGCGCGGCCTTCGAGGCGGCGATGTCGGGTGATCTGCCCGCTTCTCTGGAGAGCGCAATGGCCGCGCACCGGGCCGCTCTGGTCAGCGACGCGCCGAAGGTGGCCACGCGCAAGGCGTCCGAAATGGCCCTTGAGGTCATCAATGCCCAAACCCCGCTTACCGTGGGCGGCTCCGCCGATCTCACCGGCTCGAACAATACCCTGACCAAGGGTATGGAGGCCGTCGCACCGGGAGCCTATGACGCGCGCTATGTCTATTTCGGCGTGCGCGAGCATGGCATGGCGGCGGCGCTGAACGGTCTGGCACTGCATGGCGGCTTCGTGCCTTATGGTGGGACGTTCCTTGTCTTTACCGATTATGCGCGGGCGGCGATGAGGCTGTCGGCGCTCATGGGACTGCGGGTGATCTACGTGATGACCCACGACTCCATCGGCCTCGGTGAGGATGGCCCTACCCATCAGCCGGTCGAGCATGTTGCCAGCCTGCGGGCGATGCCCAATATGCGGGTCTTCCGTCCCTGTGATGCGGTCGAGACCGCCGAATGCTGGCAGGTGGCGCTGGCCTCGGCGGGTATGCCCTCCACACTGGCCCTGTCGCGGCAGAACCTGCCGACGTTGCGGGGAGTGGATTCGGGTGTGAACATGAGTGCGAAGGGTGCCTATATCCTGCGCGAGGCCGATGGAGAGCGCGACGTGACGTTCCTCGCTACCGGATCGGAAGTGCATCTGGCGGTCGAGGCGGCGGAGCGCCTGTCGGGCGAGGGAGTCCGGGCGGCGGTGGTGTCCATGCCGTCATGGGATGTGTTCGACGCACAGGATGCGGCTTATCGTGCCGAAGTGCTGGGAACGGCTCCGCGCATCGCCATTGAGGCCGGTGTCGAGATGGGCTGGTCGCGCTATACCGGCGATGCGGATGCCTTCATCGGAATGAACAGCTTCGGCGCATCGGCTCCGGCGGGCGATCTGTTCACCCATTTCGGGATCACGTCCGATGCGCTGGTGGCAAAGGCCAGGGCGACCATCGGCAACGCCTGAAGAAAAGCGCAGTCCCGGAACCGATCCGGGGCTGCACTCCTATGCAACCAGAGACTTCGCGAATGCAGCGGCTTGCCCGACCGCATCCTGATCCAGCCCTGTCGCGAACCCCCGCGCCTCCACGAAGGGAATGACCGCCTCCGTCGCGACATTCCCCTTCGCTCCCGGCGCATAGGGACAGCCCCCCAGCCCCCCCACGCAGGAATCGAACACCCGCAATCCGTGGTCGAGGCTGACCCCGATATTCTCCAGTGCCAGCCCCCTGGTATCATGGAAATGGCCCGCGATTTCCTCCGGCGGCGCAATGTCCAGCACGGCCCGGAGCAGCGCATTCGTAGCCTCCGGCGTGGCATGACCGACAGTGTCGCCGAGCGAGACTTCGTAGCATCCCATACCGAACAGGGCCTCGGCGACCCGGACCACCGCTCCCGGCGCGACCGGTCCGTCATAGGGACAATCCGTGACGACAGAGACATACCCGCGCATCGGAATTCCGGCTTGGCGGGCGGCGGCGGCAACGCTGGCAAAGCGGTCCAGACTTTCCGCGATGGTCGCATTGAGATTGGCTTTCGAGAACCCCTCGGAGGCGGCGGCGAAGATGGCGATCTCATCGGCTTTCGCCCCCTGCGCCCCCTCGAACCCGCGCAGGTTGGGGGTCAGGGCGGCATAGGACAGGCCCGGAATCCGATTGATCCCGGCCATAACCTCCGCCGCATCGGCCAGTTGCGGCACCCATTTCGGCGAAACGAAGCTGGTTGCCTCGATTTTCGCAAAACCGCAGGCGGACAGCCGGTCGATCAGGGCGATCTTGTCAGCGGTCGGGATGAGCCGTTTTTCGTTCTGGAGGCCGTCACGGGGGGCCATTTCAAAAATCGTTACGGTGTCTGTCATGGTACTATCGGAAAAACGAGGCAGGTGGTGGTGCCGGTGGCGAAGACCTTGCCGTCCTGCCCGACCATCTCGCCGGTGGCGGTGGCGATGCGGCGCCCGGAACTGATCACCGTTCCGATGGCGCGCAGCGACGGCGTATCGGTGAAGGCGGGGCGCAGGATCGTGACCTTGTATTCGACCGTCGTATAGCCCGTGCCCTCTGGCAGGGTCGTCTGCACCGCGCAGGCCATGCAACTGTCGAGCAACGTCCCGAACCAGCCCCCATGCGCGCCGCCGAGCGGATTATAGGCATCGAAAGCTGGCGCACCCTCGAAGACCACACGGCCCTCCTCAACCTCCGTGAGACGATAATCGAGCGTCTTTGCGATGGGTGGATGCGGATAGCGCCCCGTGCGGATGCCGTCGATGAAATCGAACCCGCTGATCGTCGCCAGTTGGGCGGGCGTCAGCAGATCTGCGGGTGTCCGTGCGAAATTGAGGGTCATCTGTCGCTCATCTTTTTATGCTGCGGCTTTGCAAGAAGATGCCGGGCTGCGCTTCATTCCTGCCGATCATTCGCGTCGTGCGCGCTCACGTAAGGTGCGGCGGACGATCTTGCCGGTGGTGGTCAGGGGCAGGGCATCGAGAAAGGCGATTTCCCTGGGGTATTCATGGGCGGAGAGGGTGGTCTTCACAAACGCCGACAGTTCCGATGCAAGGGCGTCGGAGGGGCTGTGTCCCGGTGC
>CAKZUT010000019.1 GCA_937922185.1 uncultured Neomegalonema sp. | reverse complement strand
CACATAGAGGCGGTGAACACCCGTGGTGGTTTCCTCGGAAACACCCATGATCGCATCGCGGCGTTTGGTGAACCAGCCGGGCGATTGCTTGTGGCGGGCGTAGATCTGCTTTTTGACGACTTCCTCTTCCTCGTTCTCGGGATTCGGAATGATGTCCTCGCCCGCTTCGAGTTTTGCACCGAGGATGATGTACATCGTGGCATCGCCACCATCATCAAGGATCAGGTTCGGTGTACCTTCGGGGTTTTCGGCGGTCACGGGCCAGTCAAAGATTTTGTCCACGTAGAGCCAGTAATCCTCAAGGCTCTCACCCTTGATCGCGTAGACGGGGGTGCCGCCAGCCGCGATCGCGGCGGCGGCGTGGTCCTGCGTCGAGAAGATATTGCAGGTCGCCCAACGGATATCCGCGCCGAGTTCGGCCAGCGTTTCGATCAGAACGGCGGTCTGGATCGTCATGTGCAGCGAGCCGGTGATCCGTGCTCCCTTGAGCGGCTTGTCCTTGCCGAATTCCTCGCGGCAGGCCATCAGGCCGGGCATCTCTGTTTCGGCGATCTCGATTTCCTTGCGTCCGAAATCTGCAAGGCCGATATCGGCAATGGCGTAGTCGGTGTGCGACGGCGCATCCATGGCGGGTATCCTGTTCGATGGGTGTGGGGAGGGCGCGCCCTCCAACTTGAAGCCCCATTAACAGGATGTAAAACCGGACGCAATCACGATATGCGGAAATCGTTATATGATTTTACGGCTGAATGGGTGTGACCGTTCTAACGCTGCACACGCGCGCGGTGTGTCGCTGTAATCAGGGTTGTTTCTGTCCGCGAATAGTGTCGTATCGCTTGCATTCCCGTGCTGTAGGGGCTAACCGACGCACTCTTGAACGATCCTCCGGCCACAAGGGCTGCCGAGGGGGTCTCACACGCACCACCGACCAGGAGAGCGAAATGCCCAAGATGAAGACGAAATCGGGAGCGAAGAAACGCTTCCGGGTGACAGCTACCGGGAAGATCAAGGGGTCGCCCGCCGGCAAGCAGCACGGCATGATCAAGCGGACCAATAAGTTTCTGCGCGATTCGCGCGGGATGATGGTTCTTTCCGAACCCGATCAGAAAATCGTCCGGCAGTTTCTGCCGTACTCGCGCTAAGGGAGGGAACCGATGTCACGAGTTAAACGCGGTACCGTCCAGAAGGCCCGCCATAAGCGGGTTCTCGAACAGGCCAAGGGTTATTACGGTCGGCGTAAGAACGTCTTTCGCGTTGCCACGCAAGCGGTGGACAAGGCCCAGCAATACGCCTACCGCGACCGCAAGGTCCGCAAGCGGAACTTCCGCGCCCTGTGGATTCAGCGGATCAATGCCGGTGCCCGCGAGCATGGCATGAAGTACAATCAGGTCATCGACGGCCTGAACAAGGCCGGAATCGAGATCGACCGCAAGGTGCTGTCCGATCTGGCGATCCGTGAGCCGGAAGCCTTCAAGGCGATCCTCGATCAGGCGAAAGCGGCCCTCGGCGAGATGCAACCCGCCTGATCGCCGATTACATGATCGACATGAAAAAGGCCGTGTCCCGTTGGGGCGCGGCCTTTTTCATCGGGGTCGTGCGCGTGGGGTCGATGCTCACTTGCGGAGGCATTCGTCGATATAGTCCCAGAGGGCCAGAAGCAGCACAAAGACCGCGATGACCAGAAAGGGCAGGCCGCCCTCGAACCCGGCGAATCCAGTTGATATACTGTGCGACAGGCCGAGGATGAATACGATCATCAGGCCGGTGCCGATGAGGCCGGTGATCGGCTTGGCGCGATCACGGGCGTAGCCTCTGGGTTTGTCGTCCATCAGGCGATCTCCTCTTCCTCGTCGGGGCCGTCCATTTCGCGCGCCAGCCATGCGGCGGTGCGGAAGAGGCGGTCATCCTCCTCCGCTGATCCTATCAGTTGCACACCCAGAGGCAAGTCGTCCTCGCCGGTCAGCCAGGGCAGGGACAGACAGGGCAAACCGGCAAAGGTCCATAGGACTGAACAGACGGAATCGCCGGTTCCCTCGGCCAGCGGCGGGGCTTCGCCGAGCGCGGAAGGGGCGATGATCGCGTCGTAATCGTTGAAGAAGGCGCTGAACCAGTCTTCTGTGCCTGCGATCCAGCCGCGCGCATCCTCGTATTCGACCCCGGTGATGCGGGCACCATGAGCCAGAAGGCTTTTCATCACGTCATCGGTCCGGTCCTTGGTGAGGCCGGGGTCATCATGCAGGGCGTGATAGAATTCGTAGCGATGGACCGTGGCATGGTGGTCGATGATCTGTGCGAAGGATGCCGGGGTCGGGACGCGCTCGACGCGATTGCCCAGGGTCTGAACGATATCCTCCAATCCTGCGCGCATGGCGGGGGTGAGGCGGTCGGCATAGGGCAGGTCGAACCATGCGAAGACCGGATCGACGGGAGCGGGGCTGGCATATCCGGCTTCGAGTTGCGGGACAGGGCGGTTCTTGCAGGCCGGGTCGGCGGCGTCGAAACCGGTCAGGGCATCGGCGAGGATCGCGAGGTCGTCCAGAGAGCGGGCGAAGATGCCCGGCTGATCGAGGGAGATGCTGGTCTGGAGACAGCCACGACGGGAGAACAGACCGCGCGTGGGCTTGTAGCCATAGATACCGCAATAGGAGGCGGGCCGGATGGTCGAGCCGCCGGTCTGGGTGCCCAGGGCGAGCGGCATGTGCCCTGCCGCGACCCCTGCCGCCGACCCCGAAGAGGAGCCGCCGGGGGTGCGCGCCGGGTTATGGGGATTGCGGGTATGGGCGGGGCTGGCGAAGGCGAAGGGGGTGGTTACGGTCTTGCCGAGGATGACCGCGCCCGCACTGCGAAGCCTTTCGATCAGGGCAGCGTCGGTATCCCCCCTGCGTTCCGTATGGACGGGCGAGCCGAGGCCGGTTGGCATATCCTTCGTCTCGAAGATGTCCTTGATCCCGACGGGAACGCCGTGGAGTGCGCCAACAGGACGGCCCCTGCGGCGCAGATCATCCATCGCTGCGGCCTGGGCGAGGGCGGTCTCGGCGTCGAGATGCGCCCATGCGCCGATGCCTTCGTCCGTCCCGGCGATCCGGTCAAGGCAGGCCTGCACGAGATCAACCGAGGTGAGCGATCCCGTGCGGATGCGCGCGGCGGCTTCCCGCGCGCTCAGCGCCCAGAGGGTCATGGCCGGTGCCTCACGGAACGTATTCGCCGAAGAGGTAGTCGGGCAGCCACAGGGCGATGCCGGGGAACTGGTACATCAGCACCATCGAGAAGATGACGATGAAGAGATACGGCATGATCCCCTTGAAGATCTGCATCAGCTCGATCTCGCCCTTCAAGACTCCCTTCAGGTAATAGGCTGACATCGCCATGGGAGGTGTCAGAAAGGATGTCTGGAGGTTCAGGGCGACCAGCATGGCGAAGAAATAAGGGTTCACCCCGAAGGTATCGAGCATGGGCAGGAAGATCGGCACGAAGATGATGAGGATTTCCGACCATTCCAGCGGCCAGCCGAGCAGGAAGATGATGAGCTGGGCCATGACGAGGAACTGCCATGGCTCCAGATTGTAGGACAGCACCCAGGCCTCGATGATGTCGTGACCGCCCAGATAAGAAAACACGGAGGCGAAGGTCCATGAACCCACGAACAGCCAGCAGACCATCGCGCTTGCCTTGGCCGTGAGGAACACGGATTCCTTGACCTTCTGCCATGACAGCGAGCGGTAGAGCGCCGCGAGGACCAGACCGCCCAGCGCCCCCATTGCCGCCGCCTCCGCCGGGGTCGCGAGGCCACCTAGGATCGAGCCGAGAACCAGCATGATGAGCACGGTCAGCGGCACGAAGGAGATGAGCAGTTGCAGGTAGATCTGCCCGCGCGTGATGGTCGGATCGTAGACGGGTTTGGGGGCGATGGACGGCGTAATCATCACCCGCCCGATCACATAGACGATATAGAGGCCGGCAAGCAGCAGGCCGGGGAAAACCGCCGCCGCATAGAGGCGCAACGGAGACAGTTCTGCGATGGCGGCATAGACGATCAGCATGATCGAGGGGGGGATCAGGATGCCCAGCGTACCGCCCGCACAGATCACACCCGATGCGAAGCTCTTGTTGTAATTGGCATTCGCCATGGCGGGGAAGGCCAGAAGACCCATCAGCGTGACCACGGCACCGACGATGCCGCTGGCCGTGGAGAACACGGCGCAGGTCAGGAGCGCGGCGACAGCCATGGAGCCGGGCAGGTTGCGCGCGGCGAGTTGCAGGGACTCGAACAGGCGATCCACGATATTGGCCCGCTCGACCACATATCCCATGAACAGGAACAGCGGGACGGCGACAAGCGTGTCGTTTTCCATCACCGAATAGGTGTTCTGGTTCAGCAGGTAGAAGATGTTGTTGTCGAAATAATCCCCGAAGGTTTCGATGTAGTCGCCGTCGTAATAGGCGAAATAACCGAACCCGACTCCCATCGCGAGCAGGGTGAAGGCAACGGGAAAGCCCAGCAACACCAGCACGATGAAGAGGGAGAGCATCAGGATGGCGATTTCGGGATTGGTCATCCGGTCAGGCTCCCGTTCAATGTGTTTCTGGCTCGGTCCTGATCGCTATCGCATGTGGCGATCATGTCAGGGGCAGGGTCTTGTCGTTTCACATCGGCCCCCGTTCCGCCTGTGGGCCGAATTCCATGAGGCTGTCCTCGGTTTCGCGTACGTCTTCGAGACGGTCGAGCCAGGCACCGGTCCGCATGGCGATCAGGCAGCGCATACATTCGGCGATGCCCTGAATGATGAGCAGGGCCCCGGCAAGCGGGATCAGGGTCTTGAAGAAATAGACCTGAATACGCGCGGGGCTGTTCCAGCTCACTTCCTTGTAGCGCCATGAATCGGCGGCGATTTCCCATCCGAACCAGAACAGGGCCAGCATTCCGGGGAAGAAGAACAGCAGATAGAGAACGAAATCGATCCGTGCCTGCCAGCGGACGGGGAGCAGGCGATAGACGACATCGGCGCGTACATGGGTGTCCTGTGCCAGCGCATACGGTCCGGCCATGAGAAAAAGTGCGCCGTACATCTGCACCATCATGTCGAAGGCCCAGACCGTCGGGGCGTTCAGGACATAGCGGACGAAGACCTCGTAGGAAACCGAGAGGGTCAGGATCAGGATGCACCAGCCGAAGGCGCGTCCGACCCAGATGCTCAGGCTCTCGATTGCATGGATGGTGCGGATCAAGGGGTTCTCCGTCGCTGCAAAGGGCCAAATGAGAGAGATACCGCACCCCCGAACAGGCATTGCAGCACGGCGTGCCGTGATGCCGATCCGGGAATGCGGAGACAGTGTGAGACAGAACCCGGATGCTCCTGCGAGCATCCGGTCAGGTCACGGTCGGAACCGCCCGATCAGGCGTCGCCGAAGTAGTGGTCATAGGCCAGCTTGTAGTCGGGCTGGTTGAGGTTGAGGTAGTTCATCACCTCTTTTGCATAGGCCTTCTGCGAATCGACGACCTTGGCGAAGAAGGGATCTTCGCCAGAGATGCGATCAACCACGATATCCCATGCCTTGAGCTGTTCGGTCATGACCGAATCCGGCGTGCGGTAGACGTTGACGCCCTGTCCGCGCAGCTTGGTCAGATCTTCGGCATAGCGCTTCGTATTGTGCCAGTAGAAGTTCGAGTTTTCGGCTTCCGAAGCGTGTTTCAGAATGGCCTGATGCTCGGCGGGCAGGCGGTCGAACATCTTCTTGTTGAAGGTGATTTCGAAGAATTCCTGACTCTGATGGAAACTGGCGAGGTGATAGTGCTTCGAGACGTCCTGCATCCCGAAATCGCGGTCGGAGGTCGGGTTGTTGAATTCCGCCGCGTCGATCAGGCCGGACTTCATGGCGGGCTGAATTTCGCCGCCGGGAAGCTGAACCACCGACATGCCCATTTCGAGCAGAACGTCGGCGGCAAGGCCGACCGTGCGGTACTTGAGACCCTTCATCTGGGAGGCGTCCTTGATCTCCTCCTTGAACCATCCCATCGGCTGGGCGGGCATCGGGGAGTTGAAGAACGAAACGACGTTCAGGCCGAGAGACCCCATCAACTCGTCGAACAGTTCCTGACCGCCGCCATAATGCAGCCAGCCGAGCACTTCCTGCGACGACCAGCCGAAGCAGGGGCCGGTGCCGAACAGCGATGCGGATTTGGATTTTGAATACCAGTAGGCGGGCACGTAATGCGCGCCGTCGAGAACGCCGCGATGCACAGCGTCCTGCATCTGCGAGGTTTTCACGACCGAATTCACCGGAAGCAGGTCGATCTTGAGAGCGTCGCCCGCCATTGCGTGAACACGCTCGACATAGGACTGGGCGTTTTCAAGGAAGATACCACCGCCCCATGCGGCCTGTACCTTCAGGGTCTTTGTCTTTGCCTGAGCGATGCTCGGCGCGGCCAGCGTACCTGCCCCGGCGATGGAGGCGGCCCCGACCTTGAGAAACTTGCGGCGCGAGGCGCGCGTGGTGTCGTCATGCGTCTTCGTCATCGTCTCTTCCCTGGCTGATTATATTGCAGCGATGCCTGTTGATCGGCATGGGGATGGACGTTAACCGCGCGGAAACGTGTTGAACAGGCGAATTTTCACCCGTTCGACATCACATGAATTGATTTATGGTGTGTGCGCTGCACAAAAGTCAGGGCGGGCGAGGCCGTTGAGACAGGACGAATGCCGCAGCAGGCGGAGGTCTTCAGCCGTGATCCGGTATCTGCAATGTCGCGATCATCTCGCGCATTTCCTGACGTGCGGCGACATGGGACATATCCATCTTCGCACCGGATTCGCGGAGGTCGAGCAGGGTCAGGCCCGACAGGAACAGTTCCCGGAAGATCGGGCGCTCGCTCAGGCCCTGCGACACACGGAAGCCGATACGACGGGAGAGTTGCTGGAGCATTTCCCCGACCCGGCGCTTGTTGCGCGTGTCTTCCAGCGGTGTGCGGTTCCGCACGACAACCCAGTCGAGATTACCCATCCCTACCTGCGCCCGCAGTTTGCGCGCTTCCCAGACCATTTCGGAATAGATCGACGGGCCTGTGATGGTAAGGGTGGAGGGATCGACCCGCGCCAGCAGGTCGAAATCCACAAAACTGTCATTGATGGGGGTGACGAGCGTATCGGCTGAACTGTGACCGAGGCGCGAGAGGTTGGAGTAGGCCCCCGGACAGTCGATCAGGATCGCGTCGCAGTCGCGGCTGAGATCGGCGATCGCGGCATCAAAACGCTCGCCCTCGATCCGCCATGCGGTCTCGCGGTCGGGATCGTTGCTCAACTCGATATTGACGGTGCGCGGCAGCACCAGCTTCACGCCCTTACGTTCGCACCAGCCCTGCCGGTTATCGATATAGCGAAAGAGGCTCTGCTGGCGCAGATCGAGATCAATGGCCCCGACACGCATTCCCCGCCGCGCGAGGGCGACAAAGACATGCATGGCGGTCGTGGATTTGCCCGAGCCGCCTTTTTCGTTGCCGAAGACGATGATATGGGGCTTGCCGGGGCGCATGATAAGGTCGGGTGAACCGGCTTCCTAGAAGCCGAAGCCCTTGAATTTTTCCTTGAACCGCGAGACGCGACCGCCGGTGTCGAGCAGGCGCTGCGTTCCGCCCGTCCATGCCGGATGCGTCGTGGGATCGACGTCGAGTGCCAGCTCATCGCCCTCCGAACCCCAGGTCGAGCGCATCTGCACGACATCGCCGTTGGTCATGCGGACGTTGATCGTGTGGTATTCGGGATGCAGGTCTTTTTTCATGGCTCTGGTCCGGGTGACGGGTATTGCGTGAAAGCATTCGGCGGAGGGCGCTCTATAGCCATGCCTGCGGTATCTTGCAAGCATCCTTGCGGTGCGGAGATGCAATCGCTTCGGCGGGGTGGTTCGCAGTGTCGGGAACGCCGCTGTCACGGCATAGGGTGCCGATGTGGATCAGGAAATCGGAGCCTTCTTGAACAGACGGGAAACCGAGTCGTGGCGCGCGATGGAGTCGATGGCGATGGCGAGCATGGGGCCGATCGGGATGACCTTCACCTTGCCGTTCTCGGACAGGTGGGACTGGTCGATGGAATCGGTTATCGCGAGGCTCTTGAGGGCGGAGGCCTCCACACGCTCCACGGCCTTGTCGGACAGCACGCCATGGGTACACATCGCGTGAACCTCCGCCGCGCCGCGCTCCAGCAGGGCCTCCGCAGCGCGGCAGAGGGTTCCGGCGGAATCGACGATATCGTCATAGAGAACGCAGGTGCGGCCCTCCACATCACCGAGCACGTTCATCTCGGCCACCACTCCGGCCTTCTCGCGGCGCTTGTCGATCACCGCAAGATCGGAGTTTATCATCCCCGCGAACGTGCGCGCACGGACCAGGCCGCCCACATCGGGCGAGACGACCATGAGGGAATTGTCCTCGGGCATCATCGACTTCGCATGATGAGCGAAGACGGGGGTGGCGTAGAGGTTGTCCACGGGAATGTCGAAGAACCCCTGTATCTGTCCTGCATGAAGATCGACGGTGAGCAGGCGGTCGGCCCCGGCGGTGGTGATGAGATTCGCGACCAGCTTGGCCGTGATGGGCGTCCGGGGCTGGTGTTTGCGATCCTGCCGTGCATAGCCGAAATAGGGGGTAACTGCCGTGATCCGCCCCGCCGAAGCCCGTTTCAGGGCGTCGATGATGATAAGCAGCTCCATGAGGCTGTCATTGGCGGGGCTTGAGGTCGGCTGGATGATATAGACATCCTCGCCGCGCATATTGTCGTAGATTTCGACCCAGACTTCCGAATCCGCGAATTTCTCGATTCGCGCATCGGTGAGAGGCCGGAACAGCTTGGACGCGATTGATTCCGCCAGAGCGCGGTTCGCGTTGCCCGTCAGCAACTTTATGTCCGAGTTCGGTTTCATGTCCATGGCTCGCGACTCCCCCGTTGCTGGGGCGCTTCTAGCAATGGGACAGGAGGGAGTAAATCCTGAAACGGGTCATTCGGTCATGCCGGTGCGCTCGATGGGCACATTGTCGATGAGACGGGTCTGGCCCAGACGCGCCGCGACGAAGAGACGGCTCTCGTTTCCGTCGGCGAATCCTGCCACGGGAGAGAGCGAATAGGCATCGCGCGCGTCAAGATAGTCGATGGAATCGAACCCCGCCGCCAGCAGGGCCTTGCGACAGGCTCCCAGCACCTTTTCGAGCGGTACGCCATGGGCGATATGATCGGCGGAGGCGAAGAGGGCTTTGTTCAGTTTTGCCGCGATCATCCGTTGTTCGCGCGAGAGATAGCGGTTGCGGGACGACATCGCGAGACCGTCCGCCTCCCGCACCGTCGGGCTGGAGGCAATGCGGATCGGCATGTCGAGGTCGCGGACCATCCGGCGGATCGTCACGAGCTGTTGCCAGTCCTTTTCGCCGAAGATGGCATAATCGGGCTGGGCCTGATTGAGCAGCTTGCAGACAACGGTGGTTACGCCGTCGAAATGGCCGGGCCGATGCCCGCCGCACATCCCGTCGGTCGTCCCGTCAACGCTGATGGTCGTGCCGAAACCGTCGGGATACATTTCCGAGACGGATGGGGCGTAAATGAGATCGCACCCCGCACCGGCCAGCATTTCGGCATCCCGCACGTCGTCGCGGGGATAGGCCGCGTAATCCTCGTCCTTCCCGAATTGCGTTGGGTTGACGAAGATCGTGGCGATGACGCGCCGTGCCCGTCTGCGCGCGGCGCGGACAAGGGAAAGATGTCCCTCGTGCAGCCCCCCCATCGTGGGCGCTATGGCAACGAGGTCGCCTGCACGTCGCCAGTCTCGCACGATATCGCGCATTTCGACGATCGTGTGGACGGTGCGGGGGCGTGTTATCTGGAGCATTGGGTGACGGACTCCGATCTGTACTGCAAACCGAGCATAGAGGATGTACGGTAATACTCAAGCATCGCGGTATCCGAATTCACAGCCATTTGCGATCAGGCCGTGCCCGTTTTCGCGCTGTGGTTCGTGCAGGACAGGACGCTTTCTACCGCAGCCTGATCGCGGGTGGCAGCGCGGACCCGAAAAGAAGCGGTGCGTGATCAGGACAGGGAATAGGCGATCATGAAGTTGCTGGTTACGATGCTCGATGTCCAGCCGCACATCAGCGTCATGATACAGATGGTCATCCGGTTCGGGGACCAGACGATCATCGCGGCCACCGTCGCCTGAAGCGCCAGTTTCGGGACGTACCAGAATGCGCCCAGATAATCCTGCATCGTGCGAATGAAGCCGTTCAGCTCATAAGCCCCGACCGAAAGCGCCCAGTTGGTAGACAGCACGTCCAGCATACCGAGAAAGACGAAAAGACCCGCGACCGTGTAGCCCAGTGTCAGCAGGGTCGGGTTCTGTCTCGCCCGCAGAGCGAGTATTTCGTAGCGCTGCGCTCTCTGCATGATCGCCAACCCCAAGCCCCTGCCAATCCCGGTATCGATCATGCTGTGTCGCCCCTAAAAATCCGTGAACCTCTCGGATCAGGGAATGAGCAAGAGACACGCCAGAATGGCACGCTTTTCTCGGAAATCAGCGCGGAAGAGGGGTTGGGTGGTTAATGGAGCTGTGTACGAATGAAATGCGACGGCTTCAGAGCCAGCCGGCCCCTTCCGTTCGGATCACATCGACCAGCAGATCAATATGAGCGTCATCGGCATTCAGGCAGGGAAGATAGGTGAAGGTCTCGCCGCCCGCTTCCTCGAAGGCTTCTTTGATCTCCTCGTTGATTTCCTCCAGTGTCTCGACGCAATCGGCGGAGAAGCCGGGGGCGAGGATGACGAGATCTTTCTTGCCTGCCTCGGCCAGTTCGGCGACGCGCTCGACGGTGTAGGGGCGCAGCCATTCCTCGCGACCGAACAGGGACTGGAAGGTGACTTCCATGAATTCCTTCGACCAGCCCAGCCGCTCACGCAGCAGGCGCGTCGTCTTCTGGCACTGGCAATGGTACGGATCGCCGGAGAG
The DNA here is from genome assembly GCA_937922185.1 of uncultured Neomegalonema sp. Lineage (GTDB taxonomy): Bacteria > Pseudomonadota > Alphaproteobacteria > Rhodobacterales > Rhodobacteraceae > JAHDDY01. Next base: position 7,444 of record CAKZUT010000019.1, on the reverse strand, counting down.
GAGATAGCGTTTCGGGACGCCGTGATAGGAGGTGACAACGACGTCCGGCGGCGGGCGGCCCTCGGCCTTGCGCTCGGCCATGTGCGCCTCCAGCGATTTCGCCAGCGCCTCGATATAGAGAGGATGGTCGTAATAGGCCGGAACCGTGCGGATATAGGGCTGCCAGCGCAGGTCCATCAGCGCGCGGAATGCCTGATCGTTCGCCGTGGCGGTCGTGGGGGCGGCATATTGAGGATAGAGCGGGAAGAAGAGAATGCGCTCGCAGCCTTCCTTCTGCATCCGCTCGATGACTGATTTCGTGGACGGGTTTCCGTAGCGCATACAGAAATCGACCACCACGTCGTCGCCGTATTCCGCTGTCAGCGCGGCGCGCAGCTTTTCGGTCTGAGCTTTCGTGATGGTCAGCAGCGGGGATTCCCCCGCTTCCTCGTTCCAGATAGAGCGATACGCCTCGCCTGAGCTGAACGGACGCTTGGTGAGGATGACTCCGTTGAGCAGGGGCCACCAGATCGCGCGGTTCACATCCACGACGCGGCGGTCGCTGAGGAATTCCTTGAGATAGCGGCGCATGGGCCAGTAGCTCGTATCGTCCGGGGTGCCCAGATTCGCGATAAGAATGCCGACCTTCGCCCTCGGAACGGGGGGGTGGTCCGGTCCCGCATGGGCGAGACGGCCTTCTCCGGGGTGGTCGGTCTGGGGTATCGGGGCCGCGTCGAGCATAGGCATTCCTCGTTATCGAATAGCACAGAGGCTAGGAGTGTGCGTCGCGTCGTCAATGGCTCTCATCGTCGCGCAGGGGATGCTCCGCCGTGTTGAGTGCATCGGCGAGGCGCATTTTTGCCGAACCGGGACGCAGGGGCTGTTGCTGTTCGGGGGAGGGCGACCAGCCGTGCAGGAAGGCGATATCGAAGCGGATCGGGGTCTTGCCATCCGCATCCGCGTGATCGGCTGCGAGAATCTCCATGGCGCGCATCAGGGTATCACGGCGCAGGAAGACGCGGCGGCGTTCGGTCAGGGCATTGCTCTCGCCCATGGCGCGCAGATCATGAAGAAGGCGCAGGGGTGAAGCATAGCGGACGGTCAGGGTGTCCCTGTCGGCCACCGGCAGGGCGAAACCCGCCCGTTGGAGCAGGCCGCCGAGATCGCGCAGGTCAGCCATGGGAGAGACGCGGGGGCTGACGCCGTTCACCGTTTCCATTTCGGCTCGTGCGAAGGCATCGCGCAAGGGGGCGAGGGTGTCACCCGCCAACATCGCCGCGATGAGAAGGCCGTCGGGAACAAGCGCCCGGCGCATCTGGATAAGCGCGCCGGGGAGATCGTTGACGGCATGAAGCGTGAGCGGCGCGACGATCAGGTCGAAGGTTCCATCAGCGAGCGGCAGGGTTTCCTCGTCACCGACGAGGGTGAAAACCTTCGGGTCGCGCGCATGTGCGGCCATGGTCTCGGAGAGTTCGATCTGGACCAGAATCTCCGGCGCGTAGCGCGCGGCGAGCATCCGGGCGACCGAGCCGTCTGCCGCGCCGATAACGGCGATACGCGAGAAGCGGCGGTTTACGTCGGTCAGCCGGTCCTCCAGCGCCTCGCGCACATGAGTGAGCAGGAAATCGGCCTCCGCAAGGGTTGCGGCGGCCCGATCCCGGCGGTGACGGAGGATATCCCGGTCGAAGGGAAGAGATTGGGCGGTGCTCATGGAGCGTGGTATAGGGTTTCCCGATGGAAAGGGCAGGGCAAATTTTCGCAATGGCGGGGCGGGTGCGACGTCGTGTCGGGGTGCGCCTGGCCAGTGTCGTCTGGCCGCCTGCCTGTATGACCTGCGGAACCGACGTATCCGACCCGCATGGGTTATGCGTCGGATGCTGGCGCGACCTGCGCCTGACAGGCAGCGCGCAATGCACCCGTTGTGCCCGGCCCATGCCGGAGGGGTACGGCGGCGACGGGCAATGTGAGGAATGTGCGGACCAGCGGTTCGCCTGGAGGGTGGCGCGGGCGGCCACACTGTATGGCGGGTCGTCGCGGCAGCTTGTGCTGTCGCTCAAGCACGGGGACCGGCCCGAAATCGCGCGTCCGATGGCTGTCTGGATGCGGCGGGCGGGGGCGGATGTCCTGTCGCGGGCTGATCTGGCGGTGCCCGTGCCGTTGCACTGGACGCGCCGGGTGAAGCGACGGATGAACCAGTCGGCGGAACTGGCCCGACGGATCGCGGCGGCGCAGGAGATCGCACATGGCCCCGGACTGTTGCGGCGCACCCGCGCGACCGAGACCCAGCATGGCAAGAACATCGCTCAACGGCACAGCAACGTCGCCGGAGCCTTTCGCGCCTCCGGTTCGGTGCAGGGGAGACGTATCGTGCTGATCGACGATGTGATGACGACGGGTGCGACCCTCAATGCGGCGGCGCGGGCCTTGCGGTCGGCGGGGGCGACGTCGGTGGATGTGCTGGTCTTCGCGCGGGTCGTGCGCGAGGAGAATGTTCCTCGTTAGTTCGGATGCCTTTATTCCGGTGCTGAAATCGGTTATCGCTCCGGCGGTTTGAAATTTACGGGAAGAGTCATGGCGAAGGTCGAAATCTACACGAAGGCTACCTGCGGGTACTGCATGATGGCCAAGCGCCTGCTGAATCGTAAAGGGATCGCGTTCGAGGAATATGCGGTCGATTCGGATGCGACGAAATTCGACGAGATGGTACGGCGCTCGGAAGGGGGGCGCACGGTTCCCCAGATATTCGTGGACGGGACACCGCTGGGCGGTTTCGATGATCTGAATGCGCTGGACCGGGCGGGCAATCTCGATCCGATGCTGGCGACCTGACCATGACGCGGGTTGCGCTGGTCCAGACCAATGCGACGGGCGATGCGGCACATAATCGGGAACGGGCCTGCGCGCTGATCAGGAAAGCGGCGGAGGCGGGAGCGGCTTTCGTCGCCACGCCGGAAGTCACGAACCTGATCGCGCCGGGGCGTGAGGCGCTGTTCGCGACAATCCGAAGCGAGGCGGATGATCCCTGTCTTGCCGCGATCCGGGATATCGCCGCCGACCGGGGCGTCGGCATCCTGATCGGATCGCTGGCGCTGAGGGCCGAAGGCGAGGAAGGGCGGGCGGTGAATCGCTCGTTCCTGATCGACCGCAATGGCGAGATCGCCGCACGATACGATAAAATCCATATGTTCGAGGCCGATCTCGGCGATCAGGGGCGGTTTCGCGAAGCGGCCTCCTACCGCCCCGGTGAACGGGCGGTCGTGGCGGATGCGGGATGGGCGAGGATGGGATTGACCGTCTGCTATGATCTGCGGTTTCCGGCGCTCTATCGTGCGCTGGCTAAAGCAGGGGCGCAGGTGCTGACGGTGCCGAGCGCCTTTACCGCGCCGACGGGGCGGGCGCACTGGCATACGCTGCTGCGCGCGCGGGCCATCGAGACGGGATGTTTTGTGATCGCTCCCGCGCAATGGGGGCCGCATCACGGCGAGGACGAGACGAGCCTGCGCGAAAGCTATGGCCATTCGCTCATCATTGATCCGTGGGGGACCGTTCTTGCCGATGCGGGGGAGGGCGAGGGGATCGTCGATGCGGATCTTGACCTTGGCCTGATAGACAAGGCTCGCAAACGTATTCCGTCGCTGTCGAATGATCGGGACTGGACCCTTCCGGTTTGATGCATCCGCGTCCTGGCGTGTGCGCCCCGGTTCCTGCGGGATAAACGACAGCGCATGGGCTGTGCATGTCGGTAATGAGGGCCACATGCCTTTTCGGGAGCATATAAGACGGATGCTTCCGAACCGGAGAATAAGCCATGACCGCCCCATCCCGTGATGATATCCGCGCCGCGACCCTGCTGCATGACGAGGCGGCGAGGGTTGCTGGTCTGGTCGAGCTGGCCGCGCTGCCGGAGAATGAACGTCGCCGCATCTCGGAGCGCGCGGCGGGGATGGTGCGCGATGTTCGCAAATCGGGCGATCCGGGCATGATGGAGGCGTTCCTTGCGGAATACGGCCTCTCCACCAAAGAAGGCGTCGCGCTCATGTCGCTGGCCGAGGCCCTGCTGCGCGTGCCCGATAACGAGACCATCGATGATCTGATCCAGGACAAGATCGCGCCCCATGACTGGGGCGCGCATGTGGGGGACAGTGGATCGCTGATGGTCAATGCCTCGACATGGGGGCTGATGCTGACAGGGCGGGTGCTGGACGATGAGGAGGACGAGGGCGTGGTTTCCGCCCTGCGAGGGATGGTGCGGCGTCTGGGCGAGCCGGTGATCCGTACCGCCGTGGGCCGAGCGATGCGGGAGATGGGCGCGCAATTCGTTCTGGGGCGCGATATCAGGGAAGCGATGCGGCGCGGCTCGGCGATGGTCGAGCGGGGCTACAGCTATTCCTATGACATGCTGGGCGAGGCTGCGCGCACGGAAGGGGATGCCGCCTATTATCACGGGGCCTATGCTCAGGCTATTGCGGCCATTGCCGCTCGTGCATCGAGTGAGCGGATCAAGGACAATCCGGGGATTTCCGTCAAGCTGTCAGCCCTTCACCCCCGCTATGAGCGCGGTCAACGCGAGACGATGCTGCCTGAAATGACGGCCCGTGTGCTGCAACTGGCCCGTGCGGCGAAGGATGCGCGGATCGGGTTCAATATCGATGCGGAGGAGCAGGATCGGCTCGATCTGTCGCTGGACGTGATCGAAGCCGTTCTGTCGGACCCGTCACTGGAGGGGTGGGACGGATTCGGTGTTGTGGTGCAGGCCTATGGACCCCGAGCCGCCCCGGTGATCGACTGGCTGCACGATCTGGCCGTTCGACTGGACCGGAAGATCATGGTGCGGCTGGTGAAGGGTGCCTATTGGGATACGGAGGTGAAGCGCGCGCAGGTCTTCGGGCTGGAGGGGTTTCCGGTCTTCACCCGGAAGGCCAATACGGATGTCAGCTATATCGCCTGCGCCCGCAAGCTGCTGCTGATGCGTGAGCGTATCTATCCGCAATTCGCCACGCATAACGCCCATACGGTTTCCGCTGTGCTGGAGATGGCAGGCAATGATCGGGACGGGTTTGAGTTCCAGCGCCTGCATGGCATGGGCGAGGTGCTGCATGACGCGGTGCTGAAAGCCGAAGGAACGCGCTGCCGCATCTATGCGCCTGTGGGCGCGCACCGGGATTTGCTGGCCTATCTTGTCCGGCGGTTGCTGGAGAACGGGGCCAATTCCTCTTTTGTGAACCAGATTGTCGATGAGGATGTATCGCCGGAAACGGTGGCCCGTGATCCTTTTGAGGAAATCGACGATGCGCCGAATGCGGCGCTTCTCAGCCCCGCTGAGATCTTTGGCAAGCGGCGTAATGCGAAGGGATGGGATGTTACCGATCCGGTCGATCTGGCTGCGATAGAGGCAGGGCGGGCACCCTTTGCCGCGCCCTATCGCTGGACAGCGGGGCAGGGGAGCGCAATGGGGCGCGATATCGTCAACCCGGCAAACCCTGACGATATCGTCGGGACCGTGATCGAGGCGACGGCGGAAGCGGCGACGGCGGCGGTGGAGATGGCACTGGCGGCGCAGCCCGAATGGGCCGCGATGGGCGGGGCCGGACGGGCGGTGATTCTCGAACGCATTGCCGATCTCTATGAGGAACACGCCGACGAATTCTTCGCCCTTGCGGCGCGGGAGGCGGGCAAGACCCTGCCCGACTGCATCGCGGAAGTGCGCGAGGCGGTGGATTTCCTGCGCTACTACGCCGCAGAGGGGCGGGCCGCGAAGGCCGCTCATGCGCCGCGCGGGGTGATCGTCTGTATCTCGCCATGGAATTTTCCGCTGGCGATCTTCACGGGGCAGATCGCGGCGGCGCTGGTAACGGGCAATGCGGTGATCGCCAAACCCGCCGAACAGACGCCGTTGATCGCGGCGCGGGCCGTGGCCCTTATGCACGAGGCAGGGGTGCCCGGCGACGTGATCCGGCTTTTGCCGGGGGACGGGCCGACTGTGGGCGCGCCGCTGACCGCTGATCCGCGTATCGCCGGGGTGTGCTTTACCGGCTCGACGGAGGTGGCGAAGATCATCGACCGCCAACTCGCGAAGACCGCGCCCGATGCGATGCTGATCGCGGAAACGGGGGGGCTGAACGCGATGATCGTGGACAGCACGGCTCTGCCCGAACAGGCAGTGCGCGATATTGTGGTCAGTGCTTTCCAGAGCGCGGGCCAGCGGTGTTCGGCCCTGCGGGTTCTCTACATCCAGCGCGATGTGGAGGAACGGATGATGGAAATGCTGTCCGGGGCGATGGATACGCTGTCGATGGGCGATCCGTGGTTGCTGTCAACCGATGTGGGACCGGTGATCGACGCGCAGGCGCGGAATTCTATCCGGGATTATGTCGATACGGCGGAGGGCGAGGGCCGGGTCTTCAAGCGGATGGACGCCCCCGGTCACGGCCTTTTCGTCGCGCCGACAGTCGTGCGGACGAGCGGTATCGAAGCGGTGGAGCGGGAAATTTTCGGCCCTGTCCTGCATGTCGCCCGGTTCGACCCGGAAAACCTGGATGATGTGATCGGAGCGATCAATGCGCGGGGCTACGGGCTGACCTTCGGGGTACATACCCGGATCGACCGCCGCGTACAGGACGTGGTGGACACGGTGAAGGCCGGTAATCTCTACGTCAACCGCAACCAGATCGGGGCAGTGGTCGGAAGTCAGCCTTTCGGGGGCGAGGGACTGTCGGGGACCGGGCCGAAGGCGGGCGGGCCGCATTACCTGACCCGGTTCCGGCGCGAGGCCGTGCAGGAGGTCGCTGTCGTCGATGGGCCGGAGGTTCCTGTGACAGAATTGATCGCCGCGCTGCAAAAACTTGATGCGGGCGACTGGTCCGTGCGCCGGGACCGGATCGGCACATTGCGCGCGGCCCTGCGGGGCAGGGCGGCGGAGGCCATGGCGATGGCGGCGACGCTGGATATGGGGCCGATAGACCTGCCCGGTCCGACGGGGGAGTCGAACCGGCTGTCTCTCGTGCCGCGTGGCACGGTGCTTTGCCTCGGGCCGGATGCGGAGACGGTTATGGATCAGACGGTGCAGGCATTGCGCGCTGGCAATGCCGTCCTCGCGGTTGCGCCGGGGGCGGGCAAGGCTCTGGCCGCGCTGATGGATGCAGGATTGCCGGTGACGACGCTGGACGGACGGCTCGATCCAGCCGCTATCGCCGGTCTGGCGTTGGATGCGGTGGCATATCTCGGGGGTGAGGCGGACATGCGTGGCGCGCTGGCGTCACGGGAGGGCGCGATCCTGCCGCTGATCTCCGCGCGGCTCGATCCTGTCGCCTATGCCCATGAACGGGTGGTGTGCATCGACACGACCGCCGCCGGGGGCAATGCGACCCTGCTGGCGGAGGCAAGCTGACCATGACCCTCTCGACCTCGCGCATATCGGGCGCCGAACCGCGCGGATGTTTGTGCAGGCCGTGTCGGACAGGCAACC
>CAKZUT010000018.1 GCA_937922185.1 uncultured Neomegalonema sp. | reverse complement strand
CAGCTTCTCGAAATCTGTCAGCGCATGGTGCAGAAGGTCGGTCGCCGGGTCGATGAGAGTTCGCCCATCTGTGACGCGCGCCTGCTGGACGGCTCGCGTGTCAACGTGATCGCGCCGCCGCGTGCTATCGACGGTGCGACGCTGACCATTCGTAAGTTCAAGAAAGACAAGCTCAAGATGAGCGACCTGATCAATTTCGGGGCGCTCACGCCGGAGGCCGCGAAGGTCATCCAGATCGCGGCGGCCTGCCGCTGCAACATCCTGATCTCCGGCGGTACGGGTTCGGGTAAGACGACGTTGCTCAACTGTCTGTCCGGTTTTGCGGGCGATGACGAGCGTATCATCACCTGCGAGGACTCGGCGGAACTGCAACTGCAACAGCCGCATGTGGTTCGGCTGGAGACGCGCCCGCCCAAGCTGGAGGGTGGCGGCGAGGTCTCGATGCGTGACCTCGTGAAGAACTGTCTGCGTATGCGCCCCGAACGGATCATCGTGGGGGAGGTGCGTGGCCCCGAAGCCTTCGATCTGCTTCAGGCCATGAATACGGGCCACGATGGCTCGATGGGTACACTCCACGCCAACACGCCGCGCGAGGGTCTGTCCCGTGTGGAATCCATGATTACGATGGGCGGCTTCGCGCTGCCCTCGAAAACCATCCGCGAGATGATGGTCGCCGCGATCAACGTGGTGGTGCAGGCCCAGCGTCTGCGCGACGGCTCGCGCCGGATCACCCATATCTCCGAGGTGCTGGGGATGGAGGGCGACACGATCGTCACGCAGGATCTCGTTCGCTACAAGATCATGGGCGAGGACAAGAACGGCAAGCTGATCGGCAAGCATGTCTCCACGGGGATCGGTCAGCCCGCCTTCTGGGAACGCGCGCGCAGCTACAACATGGATGTCGAGTTGCAGGACGCCCTTGCCTCGATGGAAGAAGACACATCCTGACGACGGTTTCCGAGGATTCGAAGACCTCGAACCCTGCGGAACCGCGATGCATACGGGTGGCGGTGCTGCCCGATCACGGTGTGGCCCGGTCTCTCCGGCCCGCCCGTCTACACGGATTATCAGGCAATGACCGCTAGACTGGCGGCAAGCGCCTGAAGAGGAGACCATACATGTTCGAGGCCATCAGCACGGCACTGGGTTCGACGGCGACCATCTACCTGACGGGGGGGCTGGCCTTCCTGTCGGTTTACGGGTTCATGTATGCCGCGTTCGGGATGCAGGCCACGAACAATGGTCTGTCGCGCCTGAACATCCGCACCGACAAGGATACCAAGGGCAACAAGAACGTCACCGACCGCCGCAAGGAAATCCAGGATCAGCTCCGCAAGCAGGAGGATCAGGCCCGCAAGGACAACAAGGCGTCGCTCGAAATGATGCTCACGCGGGCGCGCATGACAATCTCGCCGCTGAAGCTGCGCGCAATCTTTGCGCTGATCGGCTGTGCGGTCGTCTTTCTGTTGCAGTCGAAAGGCGTCCCGCTGCTGTTCGCCCTCGCGGTCCTGCCGGTCTTCATTTTCATTCTGCCGCAGAAATTCGTGAAGTTCCACATCAACCGCATCCACAAGCGGTTCATCGCGCTCTTCCCCGATGCCATCGACGTGCTGGTGCGCGGTGTCAGGACCGGTCTGCCGGTGGGTGAGGGGATGCGTCTGGTGGCGCGTGAGATGCCCGAGCCGGTGGCAACGGAATTCAAGTTGCTGACGGATGCCACGGCGGTCGGCGTGACCCTTGAGGATGCCCTGCAACGCATGTTCATCAGGATGCCGCTGCCGGAGGTGAACTTCTTCAACATCGTGCTGACGATCCAGAAACAGACGGGTGGTAACCTGTCGGAGGCCCTCGGCAACCTCTCGACCACCCTGCGCGACCGCAAGAAGCTGAAACTCAAGATCAAGGCGCTGTCGTCGGAGGCCAAGGCATCGGCGATGATTATCGGCTCGCTGCCCTTCGTGCTGGCCTGCGTTCTCTACGCGGTCGCCCCGGACTATCTGGGCCTGCTGTTCACCACCAAGGAGGGCAACATGCTTCTCGGTGCGGGCGGTTGCTGGATGGGGATCGGCATCTTCGCCATGTACTCCATGATCGACATCGAAATCTGAGGAACGGGACACAGGACCATGAGCGCTATCTTTCAGGCCGCCGGCCTCGACTTCTCGACCCTCGCCCAGATCTTCGCGGGTCTCGCCACCTTCCTCGCCGTCGTGGCCTTTCTCCCCCAGTCGGGTCCGGGAAAGGTGCTGCAATCGCGCATCCTCCAGGTCAAGGACCGGAAGGAGGCGATGAAGGCCCGCATGAAGGTCGAGGACAAGAAAAAGAAGAAAGGCCAGATCGACGACGGCACGATCAAGGTCATGCGGAACACCATCGAGAAGTTCCGTATGCAGGACATGATGGACAATACCGAGCTTCGCATGAAGCTCGCGCAGGCGGGCTTCCGTGGTCCGAAGGCACCCATCGTCTTCCTGTTCTTCCGCCTTGTCGCACCGTTCCTGATGGGGTTTGCGGCCCTGATCTATTTCGGGGTGTTCTATGCCGGTACCTTCGACAGCACACGCCACCCCATGATCGCCGTGATCGTGATGCTTGTCGGCTATGCCCTGCCGAATATCCTGCTCAAGAACATGACCCAGAAGCGCACTGTCCAGTTGCAGCGCGCCTTCCCCGATGCACTTGACCTGACCGTGATCTGCGTGGAATCGGGCATGTCCATCGAGAAGTCGTTCCACAAGGTCTCGGAGGAGATCGCGCAGCAGGGGCCGGAACTGGCGAGCGAGATCGCGCTGACCAATGCCGAGCTTGCCTATATGGGCGACCGGTCCATGGCCTATGAGAACTTCGCGCGGCGCACGGGATTGCAGGCGGTGAAGGCCCTGACCAGCGCGCTGGTTCAGGCCGAGCGATACGGTACGCCCATCGCATCGGCCCTGCGCGTCCTGTCGGAGGAGAGCCGGGGCGAACGTATGTCCATCGCCGAGCGCAAGGCGGCGGCCCTGCCCGCCAAGCTGACGGTTCCGATGATCGTGTTCTTCCTGCCGGTGCTGTTCATCGTGATTATCGGTCCGGCGGCCATTCAGGTAATGGCGTCGCCGTGATCGTCACGTAAACGATGGAGCCGCGTGATGTCTGTGCGGCTCCGTTATCGGGGTTTTCTACCGGCGGACCTGTTCGGCCAGCACCTGTAGCCCGGAGACGAAACTCTCCCGGATCGTGCTGGGCAGGCTGTCGAGCATCCGGTGCTCCGCATCGATCACCTTCGGCTCCACGGATTCCAGCGCCCGGATGCCCTTGTCGGTGATGGTCACGAGATTGGCCCGCTGATCCGCCTCGGTTCGTTTCGAGACAGTCAATCCGCGCTTTCCCATGCGATTGAGCATATCGGCAAGGGTGCTGCGGTCGATTCCGGTACGGCGCACGAGGTCCGACTGCGTGACGGCGGTATCGGCTTTCAGGGACAGCAGAACCGTGTACTGGCGGGGCGTAAGGCCATAGGCGCGCAGAGCCTGCGCGATCACATCCGCAGCGCGCTGATGGGCGCGATGCAAAAGATGGGCAGGCGATGAATCCAGAGAATAGACCGCCCGTCGGCCCATCTTCCGTACAGTACCGTTTTCGACCACTTTCGCCATTATGGCCCCCGCAACATTAACACTACGCCCTTTGTAATCCCAAATTAGGACAGTTTGGTTGCGATTGCGAGAATAATATCGCCTTACTGACGAATTATCTGTTCTGTTTCTGCGGCTTGCAAAAACAGAGGGGTTTTAGTGAACAAAAAGCGATCTTAAGAAGATCATAAATAGATTATTCGTCTTCCGCGTATCCGCGCGTATCGGCATATCCGTTCAGCGAGAACCCGATGCGGCGTGCGACCCCGTCGGTGCCGGGATAGCGCAGTTCCAGTCTGTTGCGCCGCTGCATCGGTTTCCACAGCCCCTCGCGCACGACGCTCGGAGCGATCTGGACGGCCTTGCCCACCGTGCTTTCCACGAGGCGCCAGCCATCGGCGGGGCCTAGGGTGACAATGACACGCCCGTCCAGCACGACCTCGATATTCGCGCCGGAGGATACGGGTTCCCTGAGAAATACCAGCAGCCGGTCATCGCCCGTAGGCGGTTCCACGAAGGCCAGCGTATCGCCGCCCTGCGACTTGACCCCCAAAACACATCCCGCCATGGGCGCACAGAAGGCGCGCCAGTCCCCGAACTGAACCGCCTCCTGAGCGAAGACGGGTGAAGAGGTGAGACAGAGGGCGGCGAGCGCGAGGGAAGCGACAGAAGATCGGAACATAGAGGTGATCCTGACCATGCAACCATGGCAGGCGCATGGCAGGATCGGGAAAAGCCGCAGGATCGCCCCCGTACCGTCCTGTGATGCTCTTGTTCTGTGGGCGCGGTGCTGTAGATTGCGTTCTCACACTACCGTGGGGCGGATTCCATGCACAGATATCAGACGATCAGCCGACGTACTCTGTTCGCCCTGACCGGGGCGGGGATCGTGACGGCCTGCTCGCGCGACCGCTTCAGGACCGATCCTGTGGTTCTGGGCGGGGCGAGCGTCCTGCCGGAGATGACGATCATGGAGGCCATCGACGCCTCCGCCGATCACGGGCGTCTGGCGGCGGCGCTGAGGAAATCGGGCCTTGCCGAGGCGCTGTCCGGTCCCGGCCCCTTCACCTTGCTGGCACCGACCGACCGCGCCTTCATCGGCATCAGGCCGAAATCGGAAGGGGCGCGGGTCGGGGGCGATCCCGATATCCTCAAGCGCACCCTGCGCGGCCATGTCTTTCCGGCGAAGGTATCGGCGGTGGATATCGCCAGCGGGATCGACGAGGGAACCGGCGAGACCAGGGTGCTGGGCCTGAACGGTGTGCCCGTGGCCTTCTCGGCGGAGGAAGGGGCGACGAGTGCCTATGACACACGCGGACGTCGCGCCATTCTCGGCCCGATGGATGCTGTCGCCTCAAACGGCCTGATCCATGTGATCGATGCCGTTCTGCTGTTGCCCGCCGATGAGGCCGGGGAGGGAGAATCCGGCGAGGCTGAGAAGGTTTCGCCGTGACGGATCTGCCTGATTTTCGTCTGGAGACCCATTTCTCGAAATGGGAGTTCAAGGCGCGGCATCACCTTACGGCCTCGGATGCCGAAAGCATTTCGCTGCGTGACCTTCTTGCCATGGCCGATCCGCAGGACCGGGCGGCGTTCGAGGGGATGTGGCTGGGCTATACCGAGACCTGGGGCGCGCCGGACCTGCGTGAGCGCATCGCGGCGACCTATGCGGAACGTGATGCGGGCGATATCCTCTGTTTCGCGGGAGCCAGCGAGGGCATCTTCGCGGTGAACAATGTCATCCTGGACCGCGACAGCCATGCTATCGTCGTCACCCCGAACTATCAGTCGCACGAGACGCTGCCGATCGCGCTCTGCGAGGCCACGGGCGTGCCGCTGGACCCGGAGGACGGCTGGTCGCTCGATATCGACCGGGTGGCGGCGGCGATCCGGCCCGATACGCGGCTGGTGACGATCAACTTCCCGCATAATCCCACAGGCGCGATTCTGCCGCTCGACCGCTACGAGGCGCTGATCGATCTGTGCCGCAAGCACGGCATCTGGATTCTGCATGACGAGATATTCAACGGTCTCGGTCCGACGGGGACGACGCATCTGCCCTGTATCGCCGATCTCTACGAGCGCGGGCTGTCGCTCGGAGTCATGTCGAAATCCTACGGTTTGCCGGGGTTGCGGATCGGGTGGATCGCCTCACAGGACCGTGAGGTGCTGTCGAGGATGGAGCGGATGAAACATTACCTCTCCATCTGCAATTCCGGGCCGAGCGAGCGTCTGGCGATGATCGCATTGGCGAACCGTGAGACGCTTCTGGCCCGCAACTGTGCCATCGTCGATGAGAATCTGCCGAAATGGGAGGCGTTCTTCGGGCGGCACCCGGATCTCTTTGACTGGCGACGGCCCGACGGTTCGTGCATGGCTTTCCCGCGTTATCTGGGGGCGGAAGGTGTGGAGGAGTTCTGCCGGGGGCTGGTGGAGGAAAGCGGTGTCCTGCTGCTGCCGAGCACGATCTATTCCTCGGAACTCGGCCCGACCCCCACCGACCGGTTCCGTCTGGGGCTGGGCCGCACGGGTCTCGACGAGGGGCTGGCGGCCATGGAGGCTCATGTGATGCGGAATCGGAGGTGATGGGCGCGGGGATCAGTCCAGCGGCACGTAATCGTATTCCCCGACCCCCTGAAGCACCAGGATCGTCATGGAGGTCTCGCCGCCGTTCGTGACGTGATGCGGGCGTCCGGGGGCGACGGGATAGCTCTGGCCGGGGCGCAGATGCACCTCTTCCTCGGGATCGCGCAGGAAAAGATGCAGATGACCCTCGATGACATAGAAGGTATCGCCGATATCGCTGTGCGAATGCCACGGGATCGATTGCGTGGAGGACAGTTGCATCTCGCTGATGCGGAAACCGGGGCGTTGCAGGTGATATTGTCGCCGTTCCACCTCGGTCAGATGGATGCCGCTTCTGAGAGTGGGCTGGGTGCCGGACTGCGCCATTCACTGGTCCCCCGAGGTTGATGCGGGTATTATCCTCGGCACACGAGGGGCGGAAGGCAACGCCGAAATAACGGTCCTGCTGCCCGCGACATGATGTTACAGTTTACTACAGGATCGACACGGACGCTCAAACAGGTGTGATCTGCCCCTGAAACACTAACTCTCCACCCCCTTTCATACGCTATGCGACAGGGCACGAAGGATTGCCCGACGATAACGGGAAAGGATCAATAGGAATGGTCGATATGACACAGGATGCAGCACCGGAAAAAGGGCAGGGAGCATGGAAACGCTGGCTCCCCCTCGGGATCATCGCGGCGGGTGCGGTGCTCGGAACATGGCTGTTCGGCGATTATCTCAGCTTCGAGGCATTGCGCGAGAACCGCGAGTCGCTGATTGCGTGGCGTGATGCGAACTACCCCGTTGCCGTCCTCACCTACATGGCGATCTATATCGCGGTGGTGGCGTTCTCGCTGCCCGGTGCCTCGGTCATGACGCTGACAGGGGGCTTTTTGTTCGGGCTTGTTCCCGGCACGATCTATACCGTGACCGCCGCAACCATCGGCGCGGCCTGTATCTTCATCGCCGCCCGCACCAGCCTGGGCGCGACGCTCAAGGAGCGCGCGGGGCCGTGGATGGGCAAATTCGAAAAAGGCTTCCAGGATAACGAGGTCAGCTTCCTGTTCCTGCTGCGCCTTGTGCCCGCCGTGCCGTTCTTCATCGCGAACCTGCTGCCCGCATTCTTCGGCGTGAAGCTGTTCACCTATGTCTGGACGACGTTCTTCGGCATCGCGCCGGGGTCGGCGGTCTACACGTCGGTCGGAACGGGCCTGGGCGAGATTCTGGCATCGGGTGAGGAACTGAGCCTCAACGTCTTCGCCGATCCTATGGTATGGGGACCGTTCGTGGGCCTGATCGCCCTCGCGCTGCTGCCCATCATCATCAAGGCCGTTCGTGGCAAACCCGTTGGAGAATCCTGATGTCCGATACACTCAAAGTCGATCTGTGCATCATCGGCGCAGGATCGGGCGGATTATCCGTTGCCGCCGGAGCCGTGCAGATGGGGGCCTCCGTGGTCCTCATCGAGAAGCACAAGATGGGCGGCGACTGCCTCAACTACGGGTGTGTGCCCTCCAAGGCCCTGCTCGCCGCCGCCAAGCAGGCGCAGGGTCACCGTACCGGGGAACAGTTCGGGGTTGCGGTCCATGAGCCGGAAGTCGATTTCGCCGCCGTCAACGCCCATGTGAAAAGCGTCATCGCGACCATCGAGCCGCATGACAGCGTGGAGCGGTTCGAGGGGCTGGGCTGTACCGTCATTCAGGACGGCGCACGCTTCACCGGCCCGCGCACCGTGGAGGCCGGAGGCAAGACCATCGAGGCGCGCCGCGTGGTGATCTCGACCGGCTCGTCTCCCTTCGTGCCCCCGGTTCCGGGGCTGGAGGATACGCCGTACTTCACCAACGAGACGATCTTCGACAATACCGAGCTGCCCGGCCATCTCATCGTCGTGGGCGGTGGACCCATCGGCATGGAAATGGCGCAGGCCCATCGGCGGCTGGGGGCGCAGGTCACGGTGCTGGAAGGCAGCAAGGCACTGGCCAAGGACGATCCCGAAATCACGGCCATTGCGCTGGCCAATCTGCGCGCGGAGGGTCTGGATATCCGCGAGGATGCTCTGGCCGAGCGTGTAGAGAAAGGGGGCGCGGGGGTTCGGGTTCACCTGAAGGGCGGCGATGTGGTCGAGGGCACGCATCTGCTCATGGCCGTGGGCCGCAAGCCGAATGTGGACGGTCTCGATCTGGAAAAGGCCGGTATCGAATATGACCGGCGCGGGATCAAGGTGGATGACAAGCTCATCACCACGAACCGCAAGGTCTTCGCCATCGGCGACGTGGCCGGGGGGCTGCAATTCACCCATGTGGCCGGTTATCATGCGGGAATCGTGGTCCGCAACGCGCTGTTCCAGATGTTCTGGGCCAAGGCGACGACCGCTCATATTCCGTGGGTGACCTATGTTGAGCCGGAGATCGCTCAGGTCGGCCTGACCGAGGCGCAGGCCAAGGAAAAGCATGGCTCGAAGGCCACGATCCTGCGCTGGTCACTGGAGGAGAACGACCGGGCGCAGGCGGAGCGGGCGACGAAGGGCATGGTCAAGATCATACTCAAAGGCCAGCATATCGTGGGCGCTTCCATTGTCGGCAAGAGCGCGGGGGAGATGATCCAGATCTTCGCCTATGCGGTGGCCAACAAGCAGAAGATCGGCTCCATCGCCGCCTATGTCGCGCCTTATCCGACGCTGGGTGAGGCCGCCAAGAGGGCAGCGGGGCAGTATTACACGCCCAAGCTCTTCAGTGACCGCACCCGTTCCATCGTGCGTTTTCTGGCCCGTTTCGGGTGATAGAAATGCTATCGTCATTCCCGCAGGATCGCGGGAGTGGCGATGACCTGGTGTAAAGGCGACACTTGATGCCCCTGATGCGCTCTCTCTCCGGTCGGCTGCTGGTTCTGACGATCCTGTTCGTCATGCTCGCAGAAGTCCTGATCTTCGTGCCCTCGCTGGCACGATACCGGGAGGATTACCTGCGTGAGCGGCTTGAGGCGGCGAATATCGTCGCTATCGCCATGGAGGGCCACCGGAACATGACCCCGGCGCAGAGCTTAGCCCTGTCCGAGAGCGAGAACATGCTGGAAGACCGCCTGCTCAATTCCGCACAGGTCCGGTCGATCGCCGTGCGCGAGGGGGCGCGAAGAATGCCTATTCTTCGGGGCAACTGGAAGGAGGTGGTGAGCGAGACTTATGCGCTCGACGACGCCACTATCCTTGACAGGATAAGCGATGCCTTCGTCGTATTGGTCAGGCCGCAGCCGGATCGGGTGATCCGGGTCATCGGCGGTCCCGACCCCGAACGCTCGCCCATGGGCGATGCCATCGAGATCACGTTGCTGGAAGGCCAGCTTGCCGATGCCATGCGCGATTTCGGGCTGCGTATCCTCAAGCTGTCTCTGGTCATCTCGTTGCTGACGGCGGCGCTGGTGTTCCTGAGCCTCAACCGCTGGCTCGTGCGCCCCATGCGTCGCCTGATCGACGCGATGACGGCGTTCCGCCGCTCGCCTGAACAGGCCCGCATCCTCGATCCGGGGCGGGGGCAGACCGAACTGGACGAGGCCGGGCGCGAACTCTCGGCCATGCAGACCGAGGTGCGGGCCTCGCTGATCCAGAAGACCCGGCTGGCCGAACTGGGCGAGGCCGTGGCGAAGATCAATCATGATCTGCGGAACATGCTGGCCAGCGCGCAGCTTCTGGCCGACCGGCTGGAGCGAAGCGAAGATCCCATGGTCCGGCGAACCGCGCCCAAGCTGTTGCGATCACTGGACCGGGCGACCGACCTGTGTACCCGCACCCTGACCTTCGGAAAGGCGGACGAGCCGCCGCCCTATCGCCGCCGGGTATTGCTGTCGAAGCTGGTTGAGGAGGTGCGCGACGCGGTCTTCCCCGAGGCGGGACGCATCGCCATGGCGGCGGAGGTGCCGGCGGACCTTTACGCCGAGGCCGATCCCGACCAGTTATTCCGCATCATCCAGAACCTGTCGCGCAATGCCGAACAGGCGATGACCGGCACGGGGCAGGGCACCCGCCTGACCGTGCGGGCACAGCGCGAGAGCGACGGCGTGGTGATCGACGTGGCCGATGACGGCCCCGGTATGCCGATGACGGCGCGCGAGAACCTGTTCAAGGCATTCCGGGGCAGCGCCCGCAAAGGCGGCACCGGCCTTGGCCTTCACATCGCCCGCGAACTCGCCCGAGGCCACGGGGGCGACGTTGACCTGCTGGAAAGTACCGAACGGGGCACAACCTTCCGCGTGACCATCCCCGATACGGCGCGGTAGGGGATCGTCACCATCGCGTTCATGAGCCATTATCGCGACAGGTTCCCACGCAGGCTTTCTGTCGCTACGCTCCGTCCATGATCCGCATCGGTCACGCCCATGATCCAGCCGTCCGCACGGGTGTAACCGTCCTGCTTCCCGACGCACCGATGACCTGTGCGGTGGACGTGCGGGGCGGGGGGCCTGCGACGCGGGAGACGGATGCGGTGGGCGCGGATGCGACACTGGGGATCGCCCATGCGGTCGTGCTGGCGGGCGGGTCGGTCTTCGGGCTGGCGGCGGCGGATGCGGTGGCCGCGTATCTCTCGGCGCGGGGGGATGGTTTCGCGCCGGTGCCCGATACGCGCCCCGTGCCCATCATCCCCGCCGCCTGCCTCTATGATCTGAACAATGGCGGCGCGAAGGACTGGGGCGAGACACCGCCCTATGCGGCATTGGCGCGTGCGGCGCTGGGCACTCTGTCGCCGGAAAGCGGATCGGGCAGTCTCGGTGCCGGATACGGTGCGACGGCGGGGATATGGCGCGGGGGATTCGGGTCCGCCTCGGCGATCCATGAAGGCATCACCGTCACCGCCCATATCGCCACGAATGCCGTCGGTTCTCCGCTCATGCCGGACGGGCGCAGTTTATGGGCGTGGCCCTTCGAGCGGAACGGGGAGTTCGGTGGTCAGCACCCCGGCGCGATGCCGCCGCCTCCGGCCCTGCCCGCCGATATCAAGGGGGCCGGAACCACGGCGACCTGTATCGGGGCGGTCATCATTTCGGGTCCGCAGTCGCGTCCGGCGTTGCGGCGGATCGCGATCATGGCGCAGGACGGGCTGGCGAGGGCCTTGCGGCCCAGTCACGCGCCTTTTGACGGCGACACGATCTTCGCCCTCTGTCCGCAGGGCGGGGCGGAGGACGATTCCCGCCGGACCATGGCTCTCGGTTCACTGGCCGCCGATTGCGTGGCCAGGGCCGTGGCGCTCGGGTGCTGGTATGCGGAGGAGGGCGCGCAGCCGACTGTGCGGGGTTCAATTCGCGGAACGCCTCGCCTATAAAGCCGCCAGACACCGATTACCGATGCGAGGATTTCCATGGCCGGCCACTCTAAATGGGCGAATATCCAGCACCGCAAAGGGCGGCAGGACGCCGTTCGTGCCAAGATGTTCTCCAAGTTTTCCAAGGAGATCACCGTCGCCGCCAAGATGGGCGACCCCGATCCCGACAAGAACCCGCGCCTGCGCCTTGCTGTGCGCGAGGCGAAATCGCAGTCGATGCCCAAAGACAATATCGAGCGCGCGATCAAGAAGGCCATCGGCGGCGATGCCGAGAACTACGATGAAATCCGCTACGAGGGGTACGGCCCCGGCGGGGTGGCGATCATCGTCGAGGCCCTGACCGACAACCGCAACCGCACCGCCTCCACCGTGCGCTCGACCTTCACGAAGAACGGCGGCAATCTGGGCGAAACCGGCTCGGTCGGCTTCATGTTTGACCGCAAGGGGCAGATTCTCTATCCCGCCGAGGCAGGCGATGCCGACACGATCATGGATGCGGCCATAGAGGCCGGAGCCGAGGATGCGGAAAGTTCGGAGGACGGCCATGTCATCCTCTGCGACGGAGGCGATCTGAACGAGGTCTCGACCGCGCTGGAGGCCGCGCTGGGCGAGCCGCAAAGTGCCAGGCTGATCTGGAAACCCCAGAACACCAACCCCGTCGATCTCGATCAGGGCCGCACCCTCTTCAAGCTGATCGCCGCGCTGGAAGACGATGACGACGTGCAGTCGGTGACGGCGAATTTCGAGATGTCCGACGAGGTTATGGAGGCATTGTCGAGCGAATGAGAGACCGGGGCGGCGTGGTTTCCCGCTGCTCTACCCCGGACCTGATCCGGGGCCTCTCGCCGCTGATACAGGCTTTGGATCAGGTCCGGGGCAGGCAAGAAGTCGAACCATGACCCTTCTCTTCGAGCATCCGCCGGAATTCAGCCTCTCCGCCGTGTCGCGGTGGTGGCAGACGGTGGACAAACCGCTGTTCGCGGCGATCCTGTTCCTGTTCTGCTCGGGGCTGGTGATCGTGTTCTCGGCCAGCCCGATCCTCGCCCTGCCGCGTGATCAACCGCCCTTCTACTATGCGGAGCGGCAGTTGATCTTCGCCATACCCGCCTCGATCCTGTGCGTTGCGCTGTCGATGATGGCTCCGCGTGAAATCCGGCGTGCGGGGGTGTTGCTGTTCGTCATCGTCATCGCGCTGCTGTTATTCGTGCTGGTCTTCGGGGAGGAGCGCAACGGGTCGAAGCGGTGGATTTCGATGGTGCTCTTCTCCATCCAGCCGTCCGAATTGGTCAAACCGGCGCTTATCGCCATGGCGGCGTGGATGTTCTCGCTGCGGCCCGGACCCGGTGTCCCGCCGGGCAGTGCGATCGCCGCCGGATGCCTTGCACTCGTGGCCATTCTGGTCGCGCTTCAACCCGATTACAGTCAGACGGCGCTGATCTGCGGCGTGTGGGGCGTGATGTTCTTCATGACCGGCGCATCCTTTGTCTGGGCGGTTTCCGCCGGTCTGATCGGTGCCGCCGCGATTGCCGTGGCCTTCGCCGTCTCGCCCTATGTGGCCGACCGTATCAAGCTGCTCTTCGATGCCGAGGCGACCGGGGGCGGGGGACAGATCCGCCGGATGCTTGACGCGATTCAGAATGGCGGGCTGTGGGGCGTGGGGCCGGGGGAGGGCACGGCGAAGTTCCGGGTACCCGATGCCCATTCCGATTTCGTGATCGCCGTGGTGGCCGAGGAATACGGGTTTGTCTTCACGCTGGTCCTGATCGCGGCCTTCGCACTGATCGCGATCCGGGGATTTCTGATCGCGCTGCGCCTCAAGAGCCTGTTCGCGCGCTATGCGGTCTGCGGATTATCGGCCCTGATCGGCTTGCAGGCTTTCATCCATATCGGTGTGGCCGCGCGCATCCTGCCTCCCACGGGAATGACGCTGCCGCTGGTCAGCTATGGCGGGTCGTCGCTGCTGGCCATGGGCATTGCCTGCGGGATGCTGCTGGGCCTGACCCGCAAGGATGTGGAGCGGATACAGTGACCCGCCATGCGGTTCTGGCGGCGGGGGGGACCGGCGGACATATGTATCCCGCGCAATCGCTGGCCGAGGAATTGCTGCGCCGGGGATGGCGGGTGACGCTTGCGTCGGATGCGCGCGGGATGCGCTATGCGGGGGGATTCCCCGATGCCGTTGCGCGGCAGGAACTTCATGCGGCAACGACAGCACGGGGCGGTATCACGGCCAGGCTCGCCGCGCCCGTCACGCTGCTGCGCGGGGTGATGCAGGCGCGGCGATGGATGAGGGCGGACCGGCCCGATGCGGTGATCGGCTTCGGTGGTTATCCGGCGGCTCCGTCGATGGCGGCGGCGATCTCGCTGGGCATACCGTGTCTGATCCACGAGCAGAACAATGTGCTGGGGCGCGCGAACCGGCTGTTCGTGAAGCGCGTGCAGGTGCTGGCCTGCGGCATCGGGGTGCCGGTGAATACGCCGACAGGTGTGCGCGCCGTGGAGGTCGGCAATCCGGTGCGCGATGCGGCGCTGGCGGTTTCGGGGCGCGCGTATGCGCCGCCCATGGAGGGACCGATACGGCTTCTGGTCTTCGGCGGGTCGCAGGGGGCGAGTGTGCTGTCTGATCTGCTGCCACCGGCCCTGTCCTTCCTGTCCGATGATTTGCGCGCGAGTTTGCAGGTGACGCAGCAGGCCCGGACGCTCGAAATCGCGCCACTGGAAGAGAACTATGCGGCGGCGGATATTACGCAGGTGGAGGCCGCGCCGTTCTTCGACGATATGCCCGAACGGATCGCGGGCGCGCATCTGGTCATCGCGCGGGCGGGGGCCTCGACCTGCGCGGAACTGGCCGTGATCGGACGCCCCTCCATCCTGATCCCCCTGCCCACCGCCATGAGCGACCACCAGAGCGCCAATGCAGGATGGCTGGCCGATGCGGGCGCGTCGGTCGCTGTGGCGCAGCCGGGCCTGACGCCGGAGGCGCTGGGCCGCGTGATCGGAGAGGTGCTGGGCGATCCGGCGCGGCTGTCCGCGATGGCGACGGCAGCGAAGCAGATCGCGCGCCCGGACGCGGCGGGGCGGCTGGCGGATCTCGTGGAGGCGGCGGGAATGTAGGTTTATCGCCTGCCCTGCATAAGGATGCGGGGCCGCCCTCCGCGTGAACCGGTTCCGGCGCCGGGCCGGGACAGGAAAAGCCTCACCCCTTCTCCGCCTCCAGCGTCACCAGCGTATCCCCGTCCGAAACCTGATCGCCCGCCTCGACCAGCACCGAGGCCACTACGCCCTTGCGCGGGGCTTTCAGGGATTGCTCCATCTTCATCGCTTCCATGACCACGAGGGTCCGGCCCGCTTTGACCGTCTCTCCCGGCTGTGCCGAGACGCTGAGGATCGCACCGGGCATGGGGGCGAGGATGGCGTCGCCGCCGGGGCCGGACCCTGCCGCGACGGCCAGTGGATCGAGGGTGCCATAGACCCAGGAATTGCCGTCGATCATCACGAGAATATCAGAGCCGCGCCGCAGGGTTTCGGCGGTGCTGCGGCGACCGTCGATCTCGACGCGGTTTTCGCCGCGAAACACGACATCGCGCACCTTCCCGTCAATCTTCACGCTGTAGCGGTCCGGTGCGTGGATGCGGATGCTGGCTGTGAGCGGCTCCCCGTGTCGCAGGATCGTGACGCTGTGCTGTGCCGGTCCCCATGTGCGAAAGCCGCTCAGGGACTCCCACGGGTCGCGCGACCCGCGATCCCCCGGCAGGCCCATCGCTTCGAGCGCCGCGAGGACAGGGGCCTCGGACGGCACAGGCTGCGGAGGGGCAAAACGCTCTATGCCGCGCTCAATCAGGCCGGTATCGACATCTCCGGCGGCGAAATCGGGATCGGCGGCCAGCGCGCGCAGGAAATCGACATTGGTGACGGTGCCCGCGATCCGGGTCGCGTCGAGCGCCGTCCGCAGCTTGCCCAATGCGGCCTTGCGATTGCGGTCATGGACGATGATCTTGGCGATCATGGGGTCGTAATGGGCGGTGATGCTATCGCCCTCGCGCACCCCCGTATCCACCCGCGCCTTGCCCTCGGGCATGATCAGGCGTTCCAGCCGCCCGGTGGCGGGCATGAAGTTTCTCGCCGGGTCTTCGGCATAGATGCGCGCCTCGAAGGAATGGCCGAGCAGGACCAGATCGTCCTGCGGCGGTACCACGCTTTCGCCCGCCGCCGCGCGCAACTGCCATTCGACCAGATCAATGCCGGTGACCGCCTCGGTCACGGGATGCTCGACCTGAAGGCGGGTATTCATCTCCATGAAGTAGAAGCGATCGGTTCGCAGGCCGTCGCTGGCATCGACCAGAAATTCGACCGTGCCCGCACCCTCATAGCCGATGGCTGCCGCCGCGCGCACCGCCGCCTCGCCCATCGCCGCGCGCATTCCGGCGGTCATGCCGGGGGCCGGGGCTTCCTCGATGACCTTCTGGTGCCGTCGTTGCAGCGAACAGTCGCGCTCGAAGAGATAGACGGGCGGATTGTGACGGTCTGCGAAGACCTGCACC
>CAKZUT010000017.1 GCA_937922185.1 uncultured Neomegalonema sp. | reverse complement strand
TGAGTTCATCCTCATCCATCGGCACGGCAGGCTGTTCCGGCGGCGACCATTCATCGAAGAACGCCACCCCCGGCTGCGCCCGGCGACCGCGCTGACGCTTCTTCCCGACCTTATGTCGGGGATCGAACAGCCCGAAGACCGGCGCGCGCTCCGCATCCGACGTGCCGCGTGACCCGCTCGATGCACCATCGCGCTTGCCCGTTACCGGCGGCTCCATGCTCCGCGTCGCGATGACGATCAGCCGCCGGACGCAGGATTCCGAGGGCAACAGAATCTCCAGCACCCGCCGCCTCACCGCCCGCATTACATTTCCCTGCCCCGGCAGCATCCCCAGCATCACCGCCACCAGCCCCAGCAAGGCCGTGCGGTTGATCTCGATGAGGCTGTTCCAGTGCATCAGGTTTCCGTTTGCGCTTCGTTCACAGAGAACGAACCACAAACACAGACAAATTACAACACCGTGCGCTGCTTCGGCACGGCAATCACATCAGCGAAAATACGCGCTGTCGGGTGGCGTTCGTTGCCCGATGGACGGGGCAGATCTCAATCGGTCGCGGTGCGGTTCTCCGCGTCGAGCGAGGCGACTCTGGGGATGGGATCGGGTTTGCGCGCCGGAACGGGCGTGTTCCAGTTGCGGCGGGGATTGGTGCGGGGCGGCGCGCTGTCGCGCAGCGACCGCTCGGCGGCATGGAGGCTGTCGCAGTCGAAAAGCTGCTCGTCATAGCGGCGCGCTCTGGCTTCCACATCCCCCGCCGCCTTCTTCAGCCAGCCGATCCGCCGCCAGCGTCCGGCGCGATAGCCGCCATGCCCCTGATGATAGGCCAGATAGTGCTCCCGCGCGTCCAGACCCGAAAAGCCCAGCTTCTCGCGTGACTTATCCATATACCAGCCGACGAAATCAATGGCATGGGCATAGGTGTCGCGGCGCATATCCTCAGCGCCCGTATCGTCCAGATACCAGCCCCATGTCCCGTCCAGCGCCTGAGAGAAGCCATAGGCCGTCGAGATCGGCTTACCGCTGAAAATCCACCAGCCTTTTCTGCGGGGAGGCCGGGCCTGCGCCCGGAAGGCGCTCTCCCGCCAGACAATGGCCAGCATCGTCGAGGGTGGCACGTCCCATTTGCGCGCGGCGGCGCGGGTGGCCCGGTACCAGCCGGGGCGTTCATCCCGGATCGTGCAGGCATCGGCCAGATCGGAAGGGGGCGGCAGCTCCTCCGGTCCCTGCAATGCGACATACAGAACCCCGCCCGAAAGGACGGCAACGAGCAGCAGCAGGAGAACGATGCGCTTCATGTCATTTTGATACGCTCTGCGGAACCTTTCGTAAACCTACAAGATCAGCCACAGGATGCCGGGCAGGGCCAGCGCCACCATCGCCGTCGAGACCATCACAAGCTGCGCCACCTCCGCCGGGCTGCGCCCATAGCGTTCGGCCAGCATGTAGGTCGTCACCGCCACCGGCGTGACTGCCTGCAATACGAACACATCCGTCGCCGCTTCCGACAGCCCCGCCGCCCGCGCGACGGCGAGGGCCAGCCCTGCGCTCAGCAGCAGCTTGAACGCCGATAATCCGACAGCCCGCGTGGGAAAGGCGGCGGGCAGGGTGGCCATCGACGCCCCCAGCGCCAGCAGCATCAGCGGGATCGCCGGTTGCCCCGCCAGCGTGAGCGCATTGTCGATCCAGGAGGGCAGGTCGATCTCCGCCCAGGACAGCAGCGCGCCGAACACGGCGGCATGTAGCAGCGGCTGGCGCAGCGCGCGCATCGGCGATGCCTCTCCCGATACCAGCCACAATCCGAAGGTGAACTGCAACATGATCATCGCCGCGAAGATCACGATACCATAGACCAGCCCCTGCTCACCGAAGGCGAACAGGCACAGCGGCAGGCCCATATTCCCCGTATTGGCCGAGACCAGCGGCAACAGCATGTCCCGCTGTTTCATCCCCATCCGCCAGACCACCGCCGCGAAGACCGCCGCGAGCAGGACATAGAGCGCCACCGTCGCCCCCGCGAGCGCCCGGAACACCTCCGGCTCGAACCGCGTACCCGCCATCGTGCCGAAGACGAGGCAGGGCATTGCGAAATCCATGGCCAGCCGCGTGACGAAGGCGATATCGAAGCCCCAGCCCTGTCTGACCCATAGAAAGCCGACCCCCGCGAGAATGAACACGGGGAAAACCACTTCCAGTATCGCAATGCCGATCATACCGGTGTCCCCCGTGCCAAAATCGTTCACCCTACGTCCCGATTCCATGCCCTCCTGCGCTGGACAGGACTCCGCCAAAGGTTTATGAATTACTTATGAGGGAAGAGCGAGAGACGATAACAATGGAACAATCCATAAGGCTTGCACAGTACAAGCTCGGACAGGTGGTGCGCCATCGCCATTACGAGTTCCGTGGTGTCGTCTTCGATGTCGATCCCGCCTTCCAGAATACCGAGGAGTGGTGGCAGTCCATCCCCGAGGAAGTGCGCCCCAGCAAGGATCAGCCCTTCTATCATCTTCTGGCGGAAAACGAGACCAGCTACTACGTTGCCTATGTCTCCGAGCAGAACCTCATCCCCGATGACACGGGCGAGCCGGTCGAGCATCCCGAAATCCACGAATTTTTCGGCGAATTATCCGGTAACCAGTACGAGTTCGATCCCCGTCAGGCACACTGACGCGCCGCGCGCCGCAGTCTCCACAACCGCAAGAAGCGGCGATCCCGCCCGGTCGCGGCGGTTTGGTGTGGCCTGTCATGCTGCGCGTTCGCGCCGCATCTGCGGCCCGACGATGCGGCACCTGAATCATTTCGGCAGTTAAAAGTGCGAATATACGCGGTAATTCATTCAAGTTTCACCGCGTCTTGACACACTGGTCCCTACATCATTCGGGGACTAAAATGAGCCAGATATTCAGATCTTTCTTTCTCCGCGAGGATGGTTCTATGGCCATTCTGGGCGCTTTGGTAACCGGCACCGCCGTTGTCGCAGGGGGGGTGGTGATTGACCTCTCCAGAATGTCCACTGCAAAGACTGAACTGATGCAGATATTGCAGACGACCTGCGAGCATGGTGCCGCCTCACGCGCTGCGGGCGACGAGCCGAGGAAAGTGAAACTCCAGATGAACAAGCTGGCGGCCACTTCCTATGATCAGTCGAAGAACATATCCGAAGGGGGCAATCCGAGGATCGTGGTCGGGCAAAATTCACCGGAGATCGAAATATCCGATACGCGCAAGATCAATTTCGTGTTCGGTGGCCTGACCGGGATCAAGGAATCCGAAGTTTCCGCGACCTTCAAGTGCAATATACCCCCGCCGCCCGTCAATATGGCTGATCCCGCGACCGGATGCTCCGGCGATGCGATCACGATCACGAATGCCCGCACTTTCCGGGCCGATGCCGATACCGCCGAAAAACTCACCGCATCGCGGCTGATCTCTGTCGCGGTAGTGGACAGGAACGATGCTCTTCTGGAACGTGTTCTGGTCGGCGACGGTGGCGAGCCGCTTTTCGAGCGCAATGATCTGGACATCAGCGATACTGTCGTCATTCAGCCTGTGGAGGCTGGCCAGCCCGTACCGCAGACCTGTCTTCCGACCCCGCCCACCAACGGCGGCGGTAATCCCGGCAACCCCGGCGGCGGCAATCCCGGTGGGGGCAACCCCGGCAACCCCGGCAATCCCGGTGGTGGCAACCCCGGTAATGGTGGCGGTGGCAGCGGTGACTGCCTCACCGGCTCGATTTCCGGTTCGACAGCCGGTAATGAGCTTGGCTTCAACACGGATGGAACCTATCAGGCCTTTTTCGTTGACCGCAGCACGGGAGCGAACAGCGGCGGAGTATCGAATGGCAATTCGAGTGCCTCCACATCGGCCTCTCTTGACGGTCCCGGTGTAACCGGTGGTTCTGCCGCAATCGGTGACGGGTCATCCAGATCGTGCAGCTCGATCGTCACGGACACGACCGATAACTCCAGCACCTCATCTGCCGACGGTGACATCACGAGTACCACCACGGATACGAGCACCTCGTCGAACGGTGACGGCACCTCGACCACCACGACGGACGGAAGCTGCGCTTCAGCCAGCGCCAATGGCGCCGGTAGCCGTGGCAGGGCGAGAGGCACCGCGAGAGGTGGCACGATCATTGCCACGGCTACCGGCACCTGTGGCAGCTGAGGATGGTCATGAAAAATCGTATGATATCGGGGCGCGGAACGGCCTTCCTCAAAAAAAGGGATGGCGTGGCGGCGATCGAGATGGGTGTGCTGCTGGCTCCGATGGCGTTTGCCGGGCTGTTCGTTCTGGACATTGCGCGTGCTTACATCATCGGAAACGCGCTTGACGGTGCTGCGATTGACCTGGTGACCCGCGCTCGCGCGGGTCAGATCGCCAATCTCAACCAGAACAGTTTCTGCAAAGAACTGAAAATGTCCTTCTGCGACATGGAAAAAATCGGTGTGCGGATCGAGCCGCTCTCGTCATCCAATGTGCAGGCCACTCCCTCTCCCGGCGAATTCGCGATCAACTCGCCGGGGGGGCGGACGTCGATGCTGGTGCGCGTTTCCTACCATACCGAACCCGTGTTCCGCTTCGGGGGGTCCCCCGATAACTATGTGTTGACAGCCGGAGCCTTCACTCATGTGTACTGATTTTCTCCGCCGGTTCCGCAGGTGTCAGAGCGGCGTTATCGCCGTCGAGTTCGCCTTTATCTTCCCGGTGGTGATCCTCGTGATTGTCGGGCTGTCCGATTTTGCGAGGGCCTCCAAAATGGACCGCGATCTTCACCGTGCGAGTGCTTCGGTGGCTCAGATCGTGAAGAGAACCGGCAATTTCGATGCCAGCGACAAGGCGGAAATTCAGAAGGGTCTGCTGGCTGTTCTCGGCCCGCAGGCTGCGGAATCCTATCGGTTGCGTGTTGAGGGTGTCAGTGCGGATGAAGATCGCCAACTGTCGATTGACTGGGCGTGGCAACCTTCCGGCCAACTGCCCGCCTCCAATCCGAGCGACTTTTTCGGCACCGTGCTCAGCGCGGATCGCGGCGGTGTGATCGTTCGGATCGAGCAGGATTTCAAATCGCTGTTCGAGACCGGAGGATTCGGCGTTTTCAGGCTTTCGGCCTCCCATGCCGCAAGCTCGACGACAGCATCGCGGATCGTCTCGCAGTAAGCGCCCGCCGATGCAGGCCCGCCCCGCCCCGCTCCGGTCGGGGGCGATTCTACACTCAGTCGCGATCAGGTGGAGCCGGAATGCATCGGAATTCACACCGGGACGTGTGTGCATTCCGATGCATTCCGGTTCAACCCGAACACGATACGCTAAATGAACGGCCTCGGCTGTTTTTCCGCGTAATCGTATTTCGCGATCTCGCACAGCGCATCCCGGTCCGTCAGCACGAAGGAGCGGTCCCGCCAGGTCATCACCCCCCGGTCGGTCAGCTTCCGCAGCGTCTTGTTGGTATGCACGAGTGACAGGCCCAGCGTATCGGCCAGTTGTTGCTGGCTGAAGGGATAGGGCATCCGGCCTTCCGGGGCCGCCCCGGTCTCCGCCGCCCGGTCATGCAGCAGCAACAGCACATGCGCGATCCGCTCCAGTGCCGAGCGCCGCCCGAGCGAGACAAGATGCTCGTCCAGCAACTGCTCCTCCCGCGAGGCCAGCCAGGTCAGGTCATAGGCCAGAGATGGAAATTCCGAGAACAGCGACCACAGCTTGCGCCGGTTGAACACGCATAACACCATGTCGCTGGAGGCATTGACGGAATGCCCCATCTCGTCCAGCACCGCGCCCTGCAATCCGATCAGATCGCCGGGCATGATGAAATTGAGGATCTGCAACCGCCCGTCATCGAGCGACTTGTACCGATAGCCCCAGCCTTTCAGCACCGTGTAGATCGAGTCCGACGCTCTGCCCTGTGACAGGACCGTCTCCCCCGCCGCCACCGCGATCTCGCCGGTCCTGAACGATTTCACGAAGGCCAGTTGCTGGGCATCGAAGGGCCGGAACGCGGGGTTTTTCCGCAGGGGACAGGTTTCGCAGGGGGTGCTCTCCTGTGGGGTGCTGTGGCGCATGAGTTTATGCCCGCCCGTCACCGGAGAGCGGGGTGCCCTCCATCAGTTCGGTCAGGCGCGTGCGCGCCCGGCTCAGCCTGCTTTTCACCGTGCCGACCGCGCATCCCATGATATCCGCCGCTTCCTCGTAGGAAAATCCCGAGGCTCCGACGAGGATGATCGCCTCGCGCTGATCCTCGGGCAGGGTCGCGAGCGCGGCGCGGAAATCGCCGAGTTCGAGGCTGGCCATCTGCGCCGGGGCGGAAACGAGCTGCGCGGCCTCGGCCCCGTCCACATCCTCCACCTCGCGCTTGCGCTTGCGGATATGGGAATAGAACTCGTTCCGCAGGATGGTGAACAGCCACGCCATCAGATTCGTGCCGTCCTGATAGCTGTCGGCTTTCGCCCAGGCTTTCGTCAGCGTTTCCTGCACCAGGTCATCGGCCAGCGCCGACCGCCCGCACAATGACATCGCAAAGGCCCGCAGATGCGGGATCGCGGTGACGAGTCCCTTACGAACTTCATCGGATGGGGTCATGAATGGCCCTTGTCGGATTGCGATGCCGGGGACGCGCCGTCCGGGCCGGAAGGGGCGTCATCGCTTTCCCCGCCCGCCTTTTCGTTTTGTTCGAGCTGTCCGATCAGATCCAGAAACCGGTCTGGAACGTCCTCGTTCGTGAACTCGTCGAACAGGGATTTCAGACGTGATCCCACGGCCTGTCCGATGATCGGATCTGCGGCGGACCCGGCCTCACTGCCCTGTCTTTTCCCCGGATCGTCGGGGTCTTCCGTATCGCTCATGCCACGCTCTGCCTCCCTGCTGTCATGCGAACAAGTCACTGCATGGCGGATTGTTCCGCCCGCGAGCGGAACAGTTTTAGGTCAGAAGCATTGAGCTTGGCATCCCGCTTCTTATCCGAGGACGTTTCATGTCGGTCGCCGCTTCCCTCAAGACGTATCTTCCCCTCATGCGCCGCTATGCCCGCGCCCTCACCGGGTCGCAGGACCGGGGCGACGGCTACATCCGTGCCGTGCTGGAGACACTCGTGGCCGATCCGTCCACGATGCCGCAGGGCATGGAGCCGCGCGTGGCGCTCTATCGGATGCTCAGCACACTCTGGTCGTCCTCGCGGGTGGACGGTCAGGCCGGGGACCATTCCCCGGCATGGGAGGCCTCCGCCGATCTGCATCTGTCATCCCTGCCCCCGGCGGCCCGTCAGGCTTTCGTGCTCGTCTCGGTCGAGGGGTTCGACATCGCCGATACCGCGACCATTCTCGACGTGGACGAGGCCCATGTCCGCACCCTGCTCGATGCCGCCGCCAGGGATATCGCGGCGCAGGTCTCCACGGATGTCCTCATTATCGAGGATGAACCGATGATCTCTCTTGAGCTTGAGCAGATCGTGCAGCAGCTCGGCCATTCCGTTTCCGCGACGGCGCGCACCCATGCCGAGGCCGTCAGGGCCTATGATATACAGCATCCCGGCCTCGTGCTGGCGGATATCCAGCTTGCCGACGGCAGTTCCGGCATCGACGCCGTGAACGACATGCTGGGCCGGGTGCCGCAGGCCCCGCCGATCATCTTCATCACCGCCTATCCCGAGCGCCTGCTGACCGGCGATCGCCCGGAGCCGACTTTCCTCATCACCAAACCCTTCTCGCCGGAGATGATAAAGGCCATTGTCAGTCAGGCCCTGTTCTTCAGGGGTGCGGTGGAGGCTGTGGCGTAACGGCGCCCGAAATCGATGGAAGAGCACGCCGAACAGCGACCCGACGGGGCATCCGATCTTGCAGGCAGCAGGATCACGCTCCTTGTCTATGACGGCGAGGGGGTGATCGCCTCCGGGCGCAATCTGCCCGAAGGGCTGTCGCTTGAGGCATTCTCCGCCCTGATATCGGGCAATCGCCTGTCGCCGATTTCGGGCCGGACCTTCGGTGATATCATCCGCTCGCTGGGCCTGACCGGCGGCACGGCCCGTGAACAATGCGATATTCTCTGTGAGGGGTTCGCGGCCTCCTATGACGTCGAGATGTGGCGACGGCAGGACGGCTGTATCGGCGTGATGCTCATCGACGTGACGGGCAGCGAACGCGATTCCACCAGCGTTCGGTCCCTGTCCCTCGAACTCGCGCACCGCACCAAGAACATCCTCGCCGTGGTCCTCAGCCTCGCTACCCAGACCGCCAACCGCTCCTGCGATTACGCCGAGTTCAAACAGCGGTTCTTCTCGCATGTCGATGCCCTGTCCAAAGCCCATGACATGGTGGCCGCCACCGGCTGGCAGGGGGTCGAGATGGGCACTGTCATCGAGACATGCACCGCCCCTCTGCCCACGAACATGGTCCTGTCGATCAGCCGCGAGGCCCATTGCGTCAGTCTCAAGGCCAATGCCGTCCAGAACATCGCCATCGTCATCCGCGAATTGCAGGGGGCCTGCAAAACCGGCGACCGGGTGTCCTGTCATATCGACACCGCGCGGGACGGGGCGCTTGATTTGTCATGGGTCTGCGAGGGTCGCCACGACCGCGCGGGCCTGTGGACCGATATGCTGTGCCGCTATGCGCCGATTTCCCTCGACGGTCTGGGCGAGATCGACTTCCGCGAGGACGGCTTCGTCTATCACCTGAGCATCGGTGCCGATCAGCGCGCCTGACCGGGCATCGTGGCGCGGTGCCTACGCCCAAAAAAAAGGCCGACCCCGCAGGATCGGCCTGTCGTGTTATCGCGAGGGGTCCGGGGTCAGACCCGGCGGGCCAGATGCGCCACGAGCGAGACCGCCAGCAGCACGAGGAAGACATAGAAAAGAATCTGCGCGATGCCCGCCGATGCTCCGGCGATGCCGCCGAAGCCGAGCGCCCCGGCGATAATGACGACGACGAAGAAGATAACAGCCCATTTCAACATAATACTCTCCGGTTTGCAGCGCATTACAGCGCCTGTTCGGAGCATTAATTCATGGGTGGCCCGATTGTTCCCGCAGGCGAAGAGGCATTATACCAACGGCCCTGAACGCTGACTGTTCTTCCCCGGATGCACTGCAACATGCAATGTTGCTGTGCTGGTCCGGGGCCGGGTTCTGACGCGGAGAGACCCCGGACCAGCAGCGCAG
>CAKZUT010000016.1 GCA_937922185.1 uncultured Neomegalonema sp. | reverse complement strand
GCGTCTCCACTGTTCGTCGAGATATGTTCCGGGCATGAGGTGCGGCTGGTTCTGGCCGAGGACGCGCCGGACCCCGGCTATTGCGAAACCTGCACGGTCTGCTGCACCACCCTTCCGCCGCCACGGCCATGGGTCGCCGGTGCGCTGGATGTTCGGGTCATCGTGCCGGGCACGACGCCGCAGACTTATCATTCCGCACCGTCATTCATTCGCCCGAAAGCGCGCGCACCCCCGTCTCTGCCGGTCTGAATACGTCCTCTTTTCAGTCCTTCAGGAGAATTCCTATGCGTAAGCGCATGATCGCGGCGGGTATCGCCGCCACTCTGGCCGTAACCGCCTTTGCCTTGCCCATGATCGCGGGGGAGGGCGGCGTGATGGTCGCCGATCCCTATGCCCGCGCCACGCCGCCGAATGCGAAGGTCGGCGGTGCCTATATGACTCTCATGAATCACGGCCCCGCCACTCGCCTGACCGGCGCAAGCAGTGCTGTGGCTGAAACCGTGCAGATTCATAATCACACAATGGATGATTCGGGTGTCATGCGGATGCGCCGGGTCGAGGGCGGTATACCGCTGGGCAAGCATGAGACCGTGACATTCGCTCCGGGGGGGCTGCATGTCATGCTGATGGGCCTCACCGGCCCCCTGCGCGAAGGGGAAACGGTGGATGTGAGGCTTGAATTTGAAGACGGATCGACCCTCGACATGACTGTGCCGGTCAAGTCCATCTCGGCCAGCGGCATGTCGAAGGGCAGCAGTACGCATAACCACTGAACGGAGACAGACCATGGGCCTCGCGGTAACGACGTTCTACGCGGGGCTTTGCGCCCTGATCTTCATCTGGCTGGCCTTGAGGGTGATCGGGCGCAGGCGCGGCGCGCAGATCAGCCTGTCGGACGGGGGCGATGAGGCGTTGCAACGCCTGACCCGCGCCCATTCCAATACCGCCGAGTGGATGCCGATATTCCTGATCCTGCTTGCCGGGGTCGAATCGCTGGATGCGCCGGGCTTTGTGCTGCACCTCGCGGCACTGCCCTTCGTGGCGGGCCGGTTTCTGCATGGCTGGCATTTCGTGACCGCGCGCACGGATTTCCGGTTCCGGGCGCTGGGGATGCATCTGACGATCTGGCCAATGCTCGCCCTCGCACTGGGCGGGGTCGCACATGGTTTCGTCTCGATGATCTGAAAAAATGACGGTGGCTGCTCTCGTCAGAGGGGAGCGACCAAGCGGCCACCGTCAAGCGCACTACAGAGGGACTATGTGCGTACATTTCAAGCTAGGGTGCAGTTGCGGCAAGAACAGGACGAATTGAGATTTGACAGCCACAATCGGCTATTTTTTCGTTTCAAGTCGGCACCGCCTGTATTGTTCACAGTAAAGAACGCTGACTTTCTGCGTCAGGATAGCGCATCCCGCAGTTCTTCCAGTTCGAGCCATTCTTCTTCCGCCGCTTGCAATTTTTCCTGCCGTTCCGTCAGGGCGCGGGTTGCCTTGTCGAATTTGCCGGGATCGCGGGCATAGAGGTCGGCATCGGCGAGAACCTGCTCCAGCTTGGTGATTTCGGCCTCCAGCCCTTCCATTTCACCGGGCAGTTTCTCAAGGCGGTGCGTCTGCTTGAACGACATTTTCTTTGTATTCGCCGCAGGCTTCGGGGCCGCCGCCACAGGCGCGGCAGGCGTTTTTCGGGTATCGGGCAACGGCGTGTCGGTCCCGCGCTGGGCGCGGTAATCCGTCCACCCCCCCGCGTATTCGATGGCCCGTCCATCCCCCTCCATCGCGATGGTGGAGGTGGCGATCCGGTCGATGAAATCGCGGTCATGGCTGACCAGCAACAAGGTGCCATCGTATTCGGCCAGCAAGTCCTGCAACAGGTCCAGCGTCTCGATATCCAGATCGTTGGTCGGTTCGTCCAAGACGAGCAGGTTTGATTCGCGCGCCATGATCCGGGCCAGCATCAACCGCGCCCGCTCGCCGCCCGACAGGGAGGAGACCGGTCCGCGCGCCTGCTTCTCGTCGAACAGGAAATCCTTCAGATAACCGATGACATGGCGCGGCCTGCCCCGCACGAGGATCTGGTCATTCGACCCTTTCACTCCCAGCAGAACATCCTCGGTCATCGTTTCCCACAGGGTCTTGGTTCCGTCGAGTTCGCGGCGCTGATCAAGAGTGGCCAACGCAATATTCGCCCCGCGTCGGATCGTGCCGTCATCGGGTTCCAGCTCGCCGGTCAGCATCTTGAGCAGCGTGGTCTTCCCCGCGCCATTCGGCCCGACGAAGGCCACCCGGTCGCCGCGCATGATCTTCGTCGAGAAGCCGTCGATCAGGCTGCGCCCGCCGAAGCCCTTGGAAATCTCCTTTGCCTCGATCACCAGCTTGCCGGAGGCATTGCCGCTTTCCAGTGCCATGGCGGCAGGGCCTGCCCGGTGAAGATGTGTACTGCGCTGTTCGCGCAGCGCGGCCAGTTCACCGACCCGACGCACGTTGCGCTTGCGCCGACCGGAGACGCCATGGACGATCCAGTGCTGCTCGCGCTTGATCTTCTGGTCCAGCTTGTGGAGGGCGGCATCCTCCTCCTCGAAAATCTTGTCGCGCCAGTCCTCGAAACCCGCGAAACCCTTATCACTGCGCCGCACGACGCCCCGGTCCAGCCAGAGGGTCGCGGTCGTCACCTTCTCCATGAGGGCGCGGTCATGGCTGATGAGGATAAAGCCGGTGCGCGTGGTTCTGAGCGTATTCTCCAGCCATTCAATGGCAGTGATATCGAGATGGTTGGTCGGCTCGTCCAGCAGCATCAGGTCCGGTTCGGCGGCCAGCAGCCGGGCCAGTGCCGCGCGCCGTTTCTCGCCGCCCGAAGCCGTGGCGGTATCGAGCGATCCATCAAGGCGCAGCCCTTCCAGCGCCATTTCCGCCTTGTATTCCTCATCCGGCACATCGGCGGCGGCATAGTCCAGCAATGTCGCGAAATCGGACAGGTCAGGGTCTTGCGGCAGATAGGCCACATGCTTGCCCGGCTGGATGAATCGCTCGCCCGCGTCGAATCCCACCTGCCCGGCGGCCAGCTTCAGCAGGGTGGACTTGCCCGACCCGTTGCGTCCGACGAGGCAGAGGCGATCCCCTTCCCCCGCCGCCAAATCTACCCCGGAAAACAGGGGGTCGCCGCCGAAAGTCAGCGAAATGTCCCGCAGGGACAGGATCGGCGGTCGCGCCATGGATTTACCTCTCTTGCGCGTTTCGGTATGAAACAAGGCCGGATCGGGTCTGTACGTGCATCGAAATGCCCTATTCACGGGGCATACGGACACCCAACCAGATCGTGTTCCATTCCGAACGGCGCGGTTCTTGCGAAAAATCACTCAAGTCCGATATAGGCTTGGCGTATCACTTCCGTCGATACTCAGGAGGAAGAATTGAAAAGACTGTTCACCACTCTCGCGGTCGCCGCCCTCGTTGCGTCGCCCGCCCTCGCCGATGAGGCCTTCAACGAGGATGCCGTTGCGGCCATGAAGGACGGTATCGTCATTGAGGCCCCCTGGGCCGTGTCCATGAAGGATGATGAGATCATCGTCTTCATGACCATCCATAACGGCAGCGAAGACTCTGATACGATCAAGGGCATCAGCTCGAAGGTCGCGGACAAGGCCGGGATCGCGAAGTTCGAGAAGGGGCCGATGCTCAATGCAAAGGCCGTCAAGACGCTCGATACGCCCAAGGGCGAGGCTACGACCCTCGATCAGGACGGGTATCACCTGATTCTGACCGAGCTGACCGAAGAGATAGTGGGGGGCGACACCGTGCCCGTCACGCTCGAATTCGAGGATACGGGCGAGCTGGAAGTCATGGTCTCCGTCGCCGTGATGCAGTAGGCGCATCGACTTCTCTGCGATTTCAGAAGGCTCCCGGTGATTTGCCGGGGGCCTTTTTTGTCCGGGCAGCCCTTTCTCTCGCCCGTTCAGAACGGGCAGGGGGCGACGAACTCATGCCATGCGCCGCCAGTGGGGTGGCGCATCGAAAGACTCTCGGCATGGAGTTGCAGGCGCGGGGCGGTGGTGCGGTCGCCGTAGAACGGATCGCCGAGGATGACGTGGCCGAGGGCCAGCATGTGGACGCGCAGTTGGTGAGAGCGCCCTGTCTTTGGCATCAGGATCACGCGCGTGGCGTCATCCTCGCGCTCGATGACTTCCCATGCCGTCTGCGCCGTCTTGCCCTGCTCGTGGCACACCATCTGGAGCGGGCGGTTGGGCCAGTCGCAGCGCAGGGGCAGATCGACGGTGCCGGCATCCTCCGCCATGATCCCTGCCACGCGCGCGATATAGCGTTTCCGCATGTACCGCTTCTCGAATTGCAGACCGAGGTGGCGCTGGGCCGCGTGGTTGCGGGCAAAGACGATGATCCCGGATGTATCCATGTCCAGCCGGTGAACCAGCCGTGCCCCCGGCCATTCCCGCGCGGCCCGCTCCTCAAGGCAATCGGCGAGGTCGGGCGTCTTGCCCGGTACCGTCAGCAGACCGGACGGCTTGTCCAGCAGGATCAGATCGTCATCGATATGGATGGGGGAGAGCCACGGCTCCGCAGGCGGAGAATAGATGAAGGGGGCGTTCAGGAGCGGCATGGGGGGATTCTGCTATCCTCGTCATCGGGCGGGCCGGGTGTCGCCGCAAACGCGGCGTTCAAATCATCCCTTCCCCGCCGCCCGGATATTTGCAAGCCTGCCTGCGGAAATTCCCGGAGAGACCGCCATGACCTACATCCTCGCCATCGATCAGGGAACCACCTCGACCCGCGCCATGCTCTTTGACGGGGATATGGCCGTCGTCGCGGTCGGGCAGGCCGAGTTTCCGCAGCATTTTCCGCAATCGGGCTGGGTCGAGCATGATCCGCAAGACCTGCTGGACACCACGCTGACCACCTGTGCCATGGCCATGGAGAAGGCGGGAATCGATGCGGGCGCGGTCGCCGCCATCGGCATCACCAACCAGCGCGAGACTACCGTGGTCTGGGAAAAGGACACCGGCAAGCCCATCCACCACGCTATCGTGTGGCAGGACCGGCGTACGGCGCAAACCTGCGCCCGCCTCAAGGCGCAGGGACATGAGGCCATGGTCACGGCGAAGACCGGGTTGCTTCTCGATCCCTATTTCTCCGGGACCAAGGCGGCGTGGATACTCGACCATGTAGAGGGCGCGCGGGAACGGGCCGGGAAGGGTGAATTGCTGTTCGGCACGGTCGATACCTTTCTTATCTGGCATCTGACCGGGGGAGCGGTCTTCGCGACCGATGCGACCAATGCCTCCCGCACCATGCTTTACGACATCCACGCGGGGGCTTGGGATTCGGCGCTGTGCGACCTGATCGGTGTTCCCATGGCCATGCTGCCCGATGTGCGCGATTCGGCGGGTGATTTCGGCACCTGCGATCGGTTCGGCGCGGGCATCCCTATCCGGGGTGTGGCCGGGGACCAGCAGGCGGCAACCGTGGGGCAGGCCTGCTTCGCGCCGGGGATGATGAAATCGACCTATGGCACCGGCTGCTTTGCCCTGCTCAATACGGGCGAGGAGGCGGTGACCTCCACCAATCGCCTGCTCACCACCATCGCTTATCAGCTTGACGGCAAACCGACCTATGCGCTCGAAGGCTCGATCTTCATTGCCGGGGCTGTGGTGCAGTGGCTGCGCGACGGGCTTGGCATCATCGCATCGGCGGAGGAGACCCATGCGCTGGCCGAGAAGGCCGATGACACCCAGCGCCTGTACATGGTTCCCGCCTTCACCGGCCTTGGCGCGCCCCATTGGGATGCACAGGCGCGGGGCGCTATCTATGGCATCACGCGGGGCAGCGGCCCGGCGGAATTTGCACGGGCGGCCCTCGAATCTGTCGGTTACCAGACCCGCGACCTGCTCGACGCCATGCGCGGTGACTGGCCGCAGGCGGCGGGCGACACTGTTCTGCGCGTCGATGGCGGCATGACCGCGAGCGACTGGACCATGCAGTTCCTCGCTGATGTGATCGGTGCCCCCGTGGATCGCCCGACGATTGCCGAGACGACAGCGCGCGGAGCGGCATGGCTGGCGGGGATGCAGGTCGGTGTCTATCCCGGCATGGAAGAGTTCGCGGCGCAATGGGAATCCGAACGCCGGTTCGAGCCGCAGATGGATCGCGGAGAGGCCGATAGCCTTCACGCCGGATGGAAGGATGCGGTGCGGCGTACTCTGACGGTATGACCGGGCGCGCAGTGCGTTCCGGTTAACCCATTTCATGCGCTGATGAAAAACTTCCTGTCGAAGTCTTGACGTCGCGTGAATGATCGACTAGGCGTCCGCTCTCGCACTGCAACACCTGCGACTCGATTGTGGAAGGCAAAGGCAGCGCGCTGCTTGAACCGGACCACAGACCGTGTGGCTGATGGTCGCGACCATCGGTCGGTTCAATGAAGGAGCCATGAATGGCTAAGAAAATCGTCGGGCAGCTTAAGCTCCAGGTGCCGGCGGGCAAGGCGAATCCGTCGCCGCCCATCGGTCCCGCGCTCGGTCAGCGCGGAATTAACATCATGGAATTCTGCAAGGCATTCAATGCCAAGACGCAGGAAATGGAGCCGGGTGCCCCGTGCCCGTGCATCATCACGTACTACCAGGACAAGTCCTTCACCTTCGACATCAAGACGCCGCCCGCGAGCCACTTCCTCAAGAAGGCAGCGAAGCTGACGTCCGGTTCCAAGGCTCCGGGCCGCGAAAGCGCCGGTCAGGTCACCCATGCCCAGCTTCGCGAGATCGCCGAGGCAAAGATGGTCGATCTGAACGCGAATGATCTGGATCAGGCCATGAAAATCATCGGTGGCTCGGCCAAGTCGATGGGCCTCAAAGTGGTGGAGGGTTGATCCATGGCAAAAGGTAAACGCCAGATCGCGGCCCGCGCCGCCGTCGCCAAGGCTCTCGGTGACCGTGAATCGCTTCCCGTCGAGGAGGCCGTGAAGGTCGTCAAGGCCAATGCCGCCGCGACGAAGTTTGACGAAACCATCGAGATCGCGCTGAACCTCGGTGTTGATCCCCGTCATGCGGACCAGATGGTACGCGGCGTCGTCACCCTGCCGAACGGCACCGGCAAGACCGTGCGTGTGGGCGTCTTCGCCCGTGGTGCAAAGGCCGATGAGGCCAAGGAAGCCGGAGCGGATGTCATCGGGGCGGAAGACCTGATGGAAACCGTTCAGGGCGGCACCATCGATTTCGACGTCTGCATCGCCACACCGGACATGATGCCCGTCGTCGGACGCCTCGGTAAAGTGCTCGGCCCCCGTGGCATGATGCCGAACCCCAAGGTCGGCACCGTCACGATGGATGTGGCCAAGGCAATCAACGATGCCAAGGGCGGGCAGGTCCAGTTCCGGGCCGAGAAGGCCGGTGTGGTCCATGTCGGCGTCGGCAAGGCCAGCTTCGATGAGGAAAAAATCGCCGAGAACGTCCGCGCGCTCGTCGATGCCGTCATGAAATCCAAGCCGAGCGGCGCGAAGGGCACTTACATGAAGAAGGTCTCGTTGACCTCGACCATGGGTCCGAGCGTTATCCTCGACACGTCGGAGATGATGGCCTGATACGACATTCCGCCGGGTGACCCCGAAAAGGGTCGCCCGGCGGTATCGGTGCGCGGACGGCCTTCGGGCGGCCCGCGCATCCCCGTCCGAGACGGTGGGTGGCGACCGGAAGAACTCCGTGACCCTTAATCTCCCGCCATAGACTGGGAACGATGCTTCGATTTGCCGTTATCGGCGGTCGTGGCGTGGGAACCCGGATGGGACGCAACGCCGGAAGCGGAAAACCGTTTTCGGCACCCTTGAGCCGGTGGATAGGGGGACACCCCGACCCGCCATGACTGTTGGAGAAGACCGTGGAAAGAGCCCAGAAAGCACAAGTGGTCGAGGAACTCGGCCACATTTTCTCGGACTCTGGTGCCATTGTAGTGTGTCACTACAAGGGACTTTCGGTTGCTGAGATGACGGACCTGCGCGCCCAGATGCGTGAAGCTGGCGCTTCGGTCCGTGTCGCCAAGAACAGGCTCGCTAAGATCGCACTGGAAGGTAAGCCGGGCGAGGGAATGACCAAGTTCCTCACCGGGCCTACCGTACTCGCCTATTCCGAAGACCCTGTGGCTCCGGCCAAGGTCGCGGAAAAGTTCGCCAAGGAAAACGACAAGCTCGTGATCCTCGGCGGCGCAATGGGCGAGGAAGTCATGGACGAAAAGGGTGTGAAAGCCCTCGCCGCCATGCCTTCCCGTGAGGAAATGTTGGCATCGATCGCCGCCATGCTCGGCGCGCCCGCTTCCAACCTGGCCTCCGCGATCGGCGCACCCGCGAGCAATATCGCGGGTATCCTTTCGACGCTCGAAGAGCGCGAAGCCGCCTGAGATTGCAGTGAACGACTGGACCTCGTGTGACGCGCAAGACGCGCCGGACCACTTGAAAAACCGAACGGAAGAAACGATATGGCTGATCTGAAGAAACTCGCAGAAGAAATCGTCGGTCTCACCCTGCTTGAAGCGGGTGAACTGAAAACCATCCTCAAGGATGAGTATGGCATCGAGCCCGCCGCAGGCGGCGCTGTGATGATGGCCGGTCCCGCCGATGGCGGTGGTGGTGCTGAAGAAAAGACGGAATTTACCGTCGTCCTCAAATCCGCAGGCGACAAGAAGATCAACGTCATCAAGGAAGTCCGCGCCATTACCGGCCTCGGACTGAAAGAGGCGAAAGATCTCGTCGAAGGCGCACCGAAAGAGGTGAAGGCCGACGTGAGCAAAGACGAAGCCGAAGAGCTGAAGGGCAAACTCGAAGCCGCTGGTGCGGAAGTCGAGCTGACCTGATCTTCGCGGTTATTGCGCGGGCTTCCTGTCCGCGCTCCAAACTGGGCTGATGCCGGTTCCTCCATGGAATCGGCATCGGCCCGTCCTTGTCTGTGGGGGGGACCGTTGATGAACGATATGGTTAATTGAATTTTAAGGAGCTGATGGCTCCTGAAAAGATTTAGGACGGCGAGAGAATGATGGCCGGTTCGCATTCCGCATTGACGGGATCGGATGGGCGCAGCGAACCCAACAGCGGGCGGCTGGCGGGGGCGAAAGGCAGGCAAATCGCGAGTGGCGCGCGATGTCCTGCAATGGAAGCGAGAGCAACGATGGCGCAGACGTATATCGGTCGCAAACGGATCCGCAAGATGTTCGGCAAGATACGCGAAGTCGCGGACATGCCCAACCTCATCGAAGTGCAGCGCAGTTCCTACGATCTCTTCCTCAGCAGCGGCGAAGGACCGGAGCCAGCCGACGATACCGGCATTCAGGGCGTCTTCCGGTCGGTCTTCCCGATCAAGGATTTCAACGATACCTCGACCCTCGATTTCGTCAGCTACGAGCTGGAAGCTCCGAAGTTCGACGTCGAGGAATGTCAGGCGCGCGACATGACCTATGCCGCGCCACTGAAGGTGAAGCTGCGTCTGATCGTGTTCGATGTGGACGAGGAAACCGGGGCCAAATCGGTCAAGGACATCAAGGAACAGGATGTCTACATGGGCGATATGCCGCTCATGACCCATAACGGTACCTTCGTCATCAACGGCACCGAGCGCGTGATCGTCAGTCAGATGCACCGCTCTCCCGGCGTGTTCTTCGACCATGACAAGGGCAAGACCCATGCGTCGGGCAAGCTGCTGTTTGCCGCGCGCGTCATCCCCTATCGCGGGTCGTGGCTCGATCTGGAATTCGACCCCAAGGATATCGTCTTCGTCCGCATCGACCGCCGCCGCAAGCTGCCCGCGACCACGCTGCTCTACTCGCTCGGCCTCGATCAGGAGGGCATCATGGATGCCTTCTACGACACTGTAGAATACGAAAAGGCCGATGACGGCTGGTCCGTTCCCTTCAACCCGGAGCGCCTGAAAGGATCGAAACAGACCTTCGATCTGGTGGATGCGAGTTCGGGCGAGGTGATCGCCGAGGCCAATGTCAAGATCACGCCGCGCAAGTTGAAAAAGCTGGCCGAGGCCGGTGTCGAGCGTGTGCTGATGCCGCATGACTCGATCATCGGCAAGTTCATGGCCAAGGATATCATCAACGAGGAAACCGGCCTTATCTATTGCGAGGCGGGCGGCGAAATCACCGCCGAATACGATGCCAAGACCGGCGAGTTGAACGGTGGCGTTCTCAAGACCCTGCTCGATCTCGGCTATACGACCTTCCCCATCCTCGATATCGACCATGTGGAGGTGGGTGCCTATATCCGTAACACCATGGCGGTGGACAAGAATATCAGCCGCGAGACCGCGCTGCTCGATATCTACCGCGTCATGCGCCCCGGTGAGCCGCCGACTCTTGAGGCCGCTGAAACGCTGTTCGAGTCGCTGTTCTTCGACAGCGAACGCTACGATCTCTCCGCCGTGGGTCGTGTGAAGATGAACATGCGCCTTGATCTCGATGCGCCCGACACGCTTCGCACCCTTCGCAAGGAAGACATTCTCGCGGTGGTCAAGACCCTCGTGGACCTGCGCGACGGACGGGGTGATATCGATGACATCGACAACCTCGGCAACCGCCGGGTGCGTTCGGTCGGCGAATTGATGGAAAACCAGTATCGCGTCGGTCTGCTTCGCACCGAACGCGCGATCCGCGAGCGGATGTCCTCGGTCGATATCGACACGGTCATGCCGCAGGATCTCATCAACGCCAAACCGGCGGCTGCCGCCGTGCGCGAGTTCTTCGGCTCCAGCCAGCTTTCGCAGTTCATGGACCAGACGAACCCGCTGTCGGAAGTCACCCATAAGCGCCGCCTCTCGGCGCTCGGACCGGGTGGCCTGACGCGCGAGCGCGCGGGCTTCGAGGTGCGCGACGTCCATCCGACCCATTATGGCCGCATCTGCCCCATCGAGACGCCGGAGGGGCCGAATATCGGCCTCATCAATTCGCTGGCCACCTTCGCCCGTGTGAACAAATACGGCTTCATCGAAAGCCCGTATCGCAAGGTGATCGAGGGCAAGCTGACCGATGACGTGGTCTATCTCTCGGCCATGGAAGAGATGAAGCACACCGTCGCACAGGCCAATGCGCGCCTGACCAGCGACGGTGGATTCGAGGACGAGGTGGTCTCGACCCGTAAATCCGGCGACTTCATGATGAACCCGCGCGAGAACGTGGATCTTATCGACGTGTCGCCGAAGCAGCTTGTCTCTGTCGCGGCCTCGCTCATCCCGTTCCTGGAAAACGATGACGCCAACCGCGCGCTCATGGGATCGAACATGCAGCGTCAGGCCGTGCCGCTGGTGAAAGCCGAGGCTCCCCTGATCGGTACGGGCATGGAGGAGCGCGTCGCGCGCGATTCCGGGGCCTCCATCGTGGCCAAACGCGGCGGTATCGTCGATCAGGTCGATGCGATGCGTATCGTGGTGCGTGTCACCGATGAGCTGGCTCCCGGCGATCCGGGTGTCGATATCTATCGCCTTCGCAAGTTCCAGCGGTCGAACCAGAATACCTGCATCAACCAGCGCCCGCTCATCAAGGTGGGGGATCGCGTACAGCTCGGTGATGTGATCGCGGACGGTCCCTCCACCGATCTGGGCGAGTTGGCGCTGGGCAAGAACGTGCTCGTCGCGTTCATGCCGTGGAACGGCTATAACTTCGAGGATTCGATCCTCATCTCCGAGCGTATCGCCAAGGATGACGTCTTCACCTCGATCCATATTGAGGAATACGAGGTCTCCGCCCGCGACACCAAACTCGGACCGGAAGAAATCACGCGCGATATTCCGAATGTCGGCGAGGAAGCCCTGCGTAACCTCGATGAGGCTGGCATCGTCTATATCGGGGCGGAAGTCGGCCCCGGCGACATCCTCTGCGGCAAGATCACGCCCAAGGGCGAGTCGCCCATGACGCCGGAGGAAAAACTCCTCCGCGCTATCTTCGGCGAGAAGGCGTCCGACGTGCGCGATACCTCGATGCGGATGCCTCCCGGCGATTTCGGCACCGTGGTCGAAGTGCGTGTCTT
Organism: uncultured Neomegalonema sp.; assembly: GCA_937922185.1. Classification (GTDB taxonomy): domain Bacteria; phylum Pseudomonadota; class Alphaproteobacteria; order Rhodobacterales; family Rhodobacteraceae; genus JAHDDY01. The sequence goes on along the minus strand of CAKZUT010000016.1, from coordinate 47,886 downwards.
CAACCGCTATGGCGTCGAAAAAGACGAGCGCGCGCAGCAGATCGAACGTGACGAGATCGAACGTCTGATGCGCGACCGCGACGACGAGCGGGCGATCCTCGACCGCAACATCGATCAGCGCCTCCTCGGTGTCCTGAACGGTCAGACCGTCTCCAAGGGACCGAAAGAACTGCGCTCCGGCTCCAGGGTCGATGCGGAGAGCATTGCCCCGGTGATGCGCGCCGACCGCTGGAAGATCGTCGTCGAGGATGACGCGGTTATGCAGGAGATGGAAGCGCTCAAGGAACAGTACGATAATCAGAAGAAGACGCTCGACCGCCGTTTCGACGACAAGGTTGAGAAGGTACGTCGCGGGGACGATCTGCCTCCGGGTGTGATGAAGACCGTGAAGATCTTCGTTGCCGTGAAGCGCAAGCTTCAGCCCGGCGACAAGATGGCCGGTCGTCACGGCAACAAGGGCGTCATCTCAAAGGTCGTGCCGCAGGAGGATATGCCCTTCCTCGCCGACGGCACGGCGGTCGATTTTGTGCTGAACCCGCTCGGTGTGCCCTCGCGCATGAACGTCGGTCAGATTCTGGAAACGCACCTGTCCTGGGCTTCCGCTAACCTTGGGCGCACCATTCAGGACGCGCTGGAAGCCTATCGCCATGACGGTGATATGACCCCGGTAAAAGGGGCCATGGAAGACGCCTATGGTGCGGACGTCTACCGGGACGCCTTCGGGCCGATGACGGATGACGAGTTCGTCGAGGCCGCCGAGAACGTGACGGGTGGGGTGCCCTTCGGTACGCCGGTCTTCGACGGGGCGAAGGAAGCGGATATCGTCGAGAACCTCAAGAAGGCGGGGCTGGACGAGAGCGGACAGGTTACGCTCTATGACGGGCGGACCGGCGACGCCTTCGCACGCAAGGTGACGGTGGGGTACAAGTACCTGCTGAAACTGCACCATCTCGTCGATGACAAGATCCACGCGCGTTCGACCGGCCCCTACTCGCTGGTCACGCAGCAGCCCCTGGGCGGCAAGGCCCAGTTCGGCGGACAGCGCTTCGGGGAGATGGAGGTCTGGGCGCTCGAAGCCTATGGCGCGGCCTACACGCTTCAGGAGATGCTGACCGTCAAGTCGGACGACGTGGCGGGCCGTACCAAGGTCTACGAGAGCATCGTCAAGGGCGAGGACAATTTCGAGGCGGGCATCCCGGAATCCTTCAACGTCCTGGTGAAGGAAATCCGGTCGCTGGGCCTTAATGTCGAACTGCTTGACGCGGAAGATGAGGTATAGCGAATTGCTGCGAAAACCCTCGGCTGACTGAAAGATTGAGCGGGCCTTCCGGGGTCCGCTCCACGCATTTTTTCTGGCCTTCGGGCCATCCCGGCGGTGCGCTGCCCCGCGAACGCGCCGGAAACTACGGAGACTTGGCATGAACCAGGAAGTCACCAATATCTTCAGCCCGACCGCTCCGGCGGACAGCTTCGATGAAATTCGCATTTCGCTGGCCAGCCCGGAGAAGATCCTCTCCTGGTCCTTTGGCGAGATCAAGAAGCCCGAGACCATCAACTACCGGACGTTCAAGCCCGAACGCGACGGCCTGTTCTGTGCGCGTATCTTCGGTCCCGTGAAGGACTATGAATGCCTGTGCGGCAAGTACAAGCGCATGAAGTACAAGGGCATTACCTGCGAGAAATGCGGCGTGGAAGTCACGCTGTCCAAGGTCCGCCGTGAGCGTATGGGCCATATCGATCTGGCCTCGCCCGTCGCCCATATCTGGTTCCTCAAGTCCCTCCCCAGCCGCATCGGTCTGATGCTCGACATGACGCTCCGCGATCTGGAGCGGGTTCTGTATTTCGAGAACTATGTCGTTACCAACCCCGGCATGACCGAACTGACCGCCGGTCAGTTGATGAACGAGGAGGAATATCTCGACGCGCAGGACCAGTGGGGAGCCGAGAGCTTCGAGGCGGGTATCGGCGCGGAAGCCGTGCGCGACATGCTGGCGAGTATCGATCTCGAACAGGAGGCGATCACCCTGCGTGAGGAGCTTGCCGAAGCCACCGGCGAGCTTAAGCCCAAGAAGATCATCAAGCGTCTCAAGGTCGTGGAAAGCTTCATCGAATCGGGTAACCGCCCCGAATGGATGGTCCTGACTGTCGTTCCGGTGATCCCGCCCGAACTGCGCCCGCTGGTGCCGCTGGACGGGGGCCGGTTCGCGACATCCGACCTCAACGACCTCTATCGCCGCGTCATCAACCGCAACAACCGCCTCAAGCGGCTGATCGAACTGCGCGCGCCGGACATCATCATCCGTAACGAGAAGCGGATGTTGCAGGAGGCCGTCGATGCCCTGTTCGACAACGGACGCCGGGGCCGCACGATCACGGGGGCGAACAAGCGCCCCCTGAAATCGCTGGCCGATATGCTCAAGGGCAAGCAGGGCCGCTTCCGCCAGAACCTGCTCGGCAAGCGCGTGGACTTCTCGGGCCGTTCCGTCATCGTGACGGGACCGGAACTCAAGCTGCACCAGTGCGGCCTGCCGAAGAAGATGGCGCTCGAACTCTTCAAGCCGTTCATCTACTCCAAGCTGGACGCGCAGGGGCTTTCCTCAACCGTCAAGCAGGCCAAGAAACTGGTCGAGAAAGAGCGCCCGGAAGTCTGGGATATTCTGGATGAAGTCATCCGCGAACACCCCGTCATGCTCAACCGCGCGCCGACGCTGCACCGTCTCGGCATTCAGGCTTTCGAGCCGGTGCTGATCGAGGGCAAGGCGATCCAGCTTCACCCGCTGGTCTGCGCCGCGTTCAATGCCGACTTCGACGGCGACCAGATGGCCGTGCATGTGCCCCTGTCGCTGGAGGCGCAGCTTGAGGCCCGCGTCCTGATGATGTCCACCAACAACATCCTCAGCCCCGCGAACGGCAAGCCGATCATCGTGCCGTCGCAGGATATCGTGCTCGGCCTCTACTATATGTCCCTGATGCGCGAGAAGCAGAAGGGTGAGGTCAGCTATGACGCACAGGGTCGTCCGGTCAGCGGCATCTATGCCGACATGGAGGAACTGGAATACGCGCTGGCCAATGGTGACGTGACGCTGCATTCGAAGATCCAGGCCCGCGTCTGGACCTTTGACGAGGAAACCGGCGAGCGCGTCTTCAAGCGCGTCGAAACGACACCGGGCCGCATGAAGCTGGGCGCGTTGCTGCCTGATGACGATCAGATGGATTTCCAGATCGTCAACAAGCTGCTCCGCAAGCGCGAGGTCGGCGATCTGATCGACACCGTGTATCGTCTGTGCGGTCAGAAATCGACGGTCATCTTCTGTGACCAACTGATGAAACTCGGTTTCACCGAAGCGTGCAAGGCGGGCATTTCCTTCGGCAAGGACGATATGGAGATCCCCGAAAGCAAGTGGGAAGAAGTCGAACAGACCCGTGACTACGTGCGGGCCTTCGAGAAGCAGTACCATGACGGCCTGATTACCCAGGGCGAGAAGTACAACAAGGTGGTCGATGCCTGGGCCAAGTGTAACGACCGTGTGACCGACGCGATGATGAGCACCATCTCCGCCGAGCATACGGATGAGAATGGCCGTACGCTGGAGCCGAATTCCGTCTACATGATGGCCCATTCCGGTGCCCGTGGCTCGGTCACTCAGATGAAGCAGCTCGGCGGGATGCGCGGCCTGATGGCCAAGCCGTCCGGCGAGATCATCGAGACGCCGATCATCTCGAACTTCAAGGAAGGCCTGACCGTTCTGGAGTATTTCAACTCCACCCATGGCGCGCGTAAAGGTCTGGCCGATACGGCGCTCAAGACCGCCAACTCAGGGTATCTGACCCGTCGCCTCGTCGATGTGGCGCAGGACTGCATCATCGAGGAGCATGACTGCGGCACCGATATGGTCATCAGTTGCTCCGCCGCGATTGACGGCGGTGAGGTCGTTGCCTCGCTCTCCGAGCGTCTGCTGGGCCGGACACTGGGCGAGGACGTGCTCGATCCCGCCACCGGCGAGGTGTTGTTCAAGCGCAACCACGTCGTGGTGGAGGGCGAGGATACCATCATCGAGAAGGCCGACGTGCAGACGGTGAAGATCCGCTCGCCGCTGACCTGCGAAGCGGAGAACGGCATCTGTGCCATGTGCTACGGTCGCGATCTGGCGCGCGGCGAATTCGTCAATCAGGGCGAGGCCGTCGGAATCATCGCGGCCCAGTCCATCGGTGAGCCGGGAACCCAGCTCACGATGCGGACCTTCCATATCGGCGGGACGGCAACGGTGGACGAGAAATCCTTCGTCGAATCGACGCAGGAAGGCACGCTCGAAATCCGCAACGAGAACGTCCTCGTCAACTCCTCCGGCGATACCATCGTGATGGGCCGCAATATGCAGCTCGCCATCATGGACCAGAACGGGGTCGAGCGCGCGACGCATAAGCTGACCTACGGCTCGAAGCTGCGGGTTTCGGCGGGTGACACCATCGCGCGCGGCGACAAGCTTGCGGAATGGGATCCCTACACGGTGCCGATCCTGTCTGAGAAAGCGGGCAAGGCGAAGTTCATCGATCTCGTTCCCGGTTTCTCGGTGAAGGAAGACACGGACGAGGCGACGGGTATCGCCCAGCGCATCGTCACCGACTGGCGGGCCGCGCCGAAAGGCATGGACCTCAAACCCGCCGTCACTGTTCTGGGAGAGGACGGCGAGGCGGTCCTGCTCGATAACGGCAATCCGGCGCTTTATTCGCTGGCTGTCGATGCGATCCTGTCGGTCGAGGACGGGGCCGAGGTGGCCGAGGGCGACATTCTCGCGCGTATCCCGCGTGAGGGCGCCAAGACCAAGGACATTACCGGCGGTCTGCCGCGTGTGGCCGAACTCTTCGAGGCCCGCCGCCCGAAAGACCATGCCATCATCGCCGAGATCGATGGCTATGTCCGCTTCGGTCGCGACTACAAGAACAAGCGTCGCATCTCCATCGAACCGGCGGAGGGCGAGGGCGAACCCGTCGAATACCTGATCGCCAAGGGCAAGCATATCGAGGTGGCCGAAGGTGACTTCATCCAGAAGGGTGAATACCTGATCGACGGCAAGCCCGCGCCGCATGACATCCTTCATGTCATGGGGATCGAGGCGCTGGCCGGATATCTGATCGACGAGGTGCAGGACGTCTATCGCCTTCAGGGCGTGAAGATCGCGGACAAGCACATCGAGGTCATCGTTCGCCAGATGCTCCAGAAGATCGAGGTCGAGACATCCGGCGACACCACGCTCCTTGCGGGCGAGACCGTGGACCGGGGCGAGTTCGACGAGATCAACCGCAAGGCCGAGGCCGAGAAGCGTCGTCCTGCGGTCGGGAAATCGATCCTGCTCGGTATCACCAAGGCATCGCTCCAGACCCGTTCGTTCATCTCCGCCGCTTCCTTCCAGGAGACGACGCGGGTACTGACCGAAGCCTCGGTTCAGGGCAAGCGCGACAAGCTGATCGGTCTCAAGGAAAACGTGATCGTCGGGCGTCTGATCCCGGCGGGAACGGGTGGCATGGCCGCGAAGATGAAGCGCATCGCCGCCGACCGCGACCGCGAGATCATCGCAGCCCGTCGTGCCGCCGCCGAAGCGATGGAAGAGAGCAAGCCCGTGGGCGCGCTCGAAGCCCCTGCCGAGGCCGATTCGGTCTCGGATGCCGCCGAATAAACGGGCGAAAAAGTAAACCTGTGAAGGGGCGCTGGCGCAGGTCAGCGCCCTTTTTCTTTTCTGTTTCAGGCCAATATGAAATTAAATCCTCTTTAAGGTGAGTGAACGCCCGAGAAAAATACCCCGTACGAGGCAGTTGTTAACTACTTGCCGAGCATCCTGATCTCGAAGGCGGCCACCATGACCGCCAATGCAGATTGGAACCGTACCCATGGCGTTCAGCCCGAAGCTTCTCGTCCTCGCAACAGCGTTCCTCGGCCTCGCATCGCCGGTCAGCGCAGCCGGTCTTTCCGCCATTGACGCATTTTCATGCGCGGGTCAGGGCACCGGCTATACGGCTCCGGGCAAGCGGCAGAACTGGACACCTGAATATTATCGCGGCGGTTCCGCATCCTATTCGACTCCGCGCGATGCGGCCTCGACCGTAAAACTGCGGATCATCTATGACATGGGCGACCGGGTTGAAATCGACCATTGCGGTGGCACGGTCATCGACAGGAACTGGATCGTGACCGCCGGTCACTGCGTCGCCGCCGACCGTTCGTGGGATCGTGTCGAGGTGATCGCCGGGGATGACAATCTTGACGGTGCCGATACGGTCAAGCGCGTCACGCGCAATGCTGTCTGTCATGCCGGGTTCCGTTACGAGACGCTCGAAAACGATATTGCCCTGCTGCATGTGGAGAACCCGATGCCCGCACGGGTAACGCCGACCGCGCTCGATTTTGAAGGTCAGCCCTCGCTGCGCCCCGGTGGTCTGGGTCTGGGTCATGGCTGGCCCGTCACCGGAATGCGCGCCGGAGACCGTTTCCTGAACCAGACCTATCTTCAGGTCCATGCCGTCGATCTTCGCAGCTACATCACCGTCACCAATGCATCCGGTCCCGTCGGTGGCCTGTGCCGGGGTGAAAGCGGCGGTCCCATCCTGTCCGACGGTCGCTACGGTCGTCGTCTGGCCGGTGTGCTTTCCGGTATCCAGCCGGGTACGGAGAACCATGCCGGTGAGGAGTGTATGCTCGGCAATTACGAGATGTACTTCACGCCCATTGCCGCCCATCGCCGCTGGATCGACAACGTGAAGTCCCTTTGTACGCGCAATCCCGGTGCCTGCGGTGGATCGAACACTGCCGCCATGTCCTACGCATCCGCAACGCCGCAATCCGTGCAGCCTCAGTACAGCTATCAGAGCGTTCAGCCCGCACAGCCGACCTATCAGACCGTTGCCTATGCGGAGCCTGCCCAGCCTACCTATATCGATGTGGGCAGCGCCTATGGCTATGCCGCCGCTCCGGCCCCGGCCTACTACCAGCCCGCGACCCCGAGCTATCAGCCCGCAACGCCGACCTATATCGACACCGGTGTGCAGTATGGTGCGGTTGCGCCTGTCTATGACAACCACGGCTATGCCCCGGTCCATGCGCCCGTCTATGGCGGCTATAACGTGGCCTATGCCCAGCCCGCGATCATCTACGGATCAGCGTTCCGGCACCATGCTCGGTGAACAGCTCCAGCAACACGGCATGGGGGGCGCGTCCGTCGAGGATGACGACCCCGTCCACGCCCTGCTGTAAGGCCTCCATGGCGGTGCCGACCTTCGGCAGCATCCCGCCCTGAATGACCCCGTGCTCGATCAGGCTGTTCGCCCGGTCGAGCGTCATTTCTTCGAGCACCTGCCCGTCGCCGTCCTTGACCCCCGCCACATCCGTCAGCAGCAGCAGGCGCGCAGCGCGCATCGCTCCGGCAATGGCCCCCGCCGCCGTGTCGCCGTTGATGTTGAAGGTCACGCCCGCGCCGTCCTCGCTGTGTCCTGCCCCGATGGGCGCGATGACCGGGATGATATCCGACGCGATCAGGTTTTCGAGCATCCCGACATTCACCGAGACAGGCCGTCCGACGAAGCCGAGATCGGCGTCGGTTTCCGCCCCGGTTTCCCGGTCCACCATCCGGTGAAGCAGCTTCTCGCAGACGATGAGGTTGGCGTCCTTGCCCGAGAGGCCGACGGCCTGCCCGCCCTGCCGGTTGATCGCCGCCGCGATTTCCTTGTTGATACGCCCCGCCAGCACCATTTCCACGACCTCGATGGTCGCCTGATCGGTCACGCGCAGGCCGTCGATGAAATCGCTCTCGATGGCGAGGCGCCTGAGCATGGCCCCGATCTGCGGCCCGCCTCCATGGACGACGACGGGGTGGACACCGCATTGTTTCATCAGGGCGATATCGCGGGCGAAATCGGCCAGCGAATTCGGGTCGCCCATCGCATGTCCGCCCAATTTCACCACGACGACATTGCCGTCATGTTTTTGCAGATAGGGCAGGGCGACGCTGAGGGTCCGCGCCGTGGCGATCATGTCGCGGGTGGAGGCTTTATCGGTCATGAACAGGGTGTTAACGCCTGTCACCGGCCCGCGCAATACGAGGGACGGGGCCGTCAGCCCTCCATCACCACCCGCGTGATCGCGGCGCGCAGTTCCGCCACCCCGTCGCCACTCTCGGAGGAGGTCACGATCAGGTCGGGAAAGGCCGCAGGGCGCTTTGCGATAGCGTCGCGGGTGGCGTTCACCACCGCCTCCAGAGCGCCCGTTTTGGGCTTGTCGGCCTTGGTCAGCACGATCTGATAACTGACTGCCGCGATATCGAGCATCTTCAGGATGTCCTCGTCCACGGCTTTGATGCCATGGCGCGAATCGACCAGTACATAGGCTCGCCGCAGGGTCGCCCGGCCACGCAGATAGGCGCGCAGCACCCCCTGCCACCGCTCTACCTCCGCCACCGGGGCTTTGGCGAAGCCGTAGCCGGGCAAATCCACGAGATAGAGCGGCCCGGTATCGGGATGGGCCATCGAGAAATAGTTGAGCTGCTGCGTCCGTCCCGGTGTGTTCGACGTGCGCGCCAGATCGCGTCGTCCGGTCAGGGCATTGATGAGGGACGACTTCCCGGCGTTGGAACGCCCGGCAAAGCACACTTCCGGTCTGTCCGCCTCGGGAAGCTGCGACAGATGCGCGGCACCGAGGACGAAATCCACCTCCCGCGCAAACAGCAGGCGTCCGGTTTCGATATGGGGGTCTTCTTCGCTCATGGCGCGTCTTTGGGCGAAATGCGGCGCTTGTGCAAGGGCGATGCGTCCCGCAGGGTGCCGCCTTCGCAAATCATCGCGGCAGAGCGATCCGGCTGAGGTGATCGGTCCATGGCCCTGACCGGGACCGATCACCCCTTTGTCAGCTCTCGGGTTTCTTGCCGCGCGAGAACATGCCCCTGAGATTATCCCACAACTCGATCTTCGCGCCCTGCGATTTCATGATCGTGGATTGCTGGATGATCGTCAGGATGTTGTTCGCAGTCCAGTAGATCACGAGACCCGCCGGGAAACTGCCGAGCAGGAAAGTGAACAATACCGGCATCCATGCGAAGATCTTCTTCTGGATCGGGTCCGGCGGGGCGGGGTTGAGCTGCATCTGCAACCACATGGTCACGCCCATGATGAGCGGCCAGATACCGATCATCAGGAAGGTCGGCGGATTCCAGTCAAGCAGGCCGAACAGCGTGAACATGCTGGTCGGGTCGGGTGCCGCCAGATCCTTGATCCAGCCGAAGAACGGCGCGTGGCGCATCTCGATGGTGACGAACAGCACCTTATAGAGCGCGAAGAAGACCGGGATCTGGAACAGGATCGGCAGACAGCCCGATGCCGGGTTCACCTTTTCCTTCTTGTAGAGTTCGAGCATGGCCCGCTGCATCGCCTGCGGGTCGTCCTTATGCTTCTCGCGCAGTTTCTCGGTCTGGGGCTGCAACTTCTTCATTCGGCCCATGGAGACGTAGGACTTGTAGGCCAGCGGAAACATGATCGTCTTGACGAGAACGGTCAGCAGGATGATCGCAACACCGAAATTCCCGAACAGCTTATAGAGCGTGTTGAGAACCCAGAAGAACGGCTTGGTCAGGAAGAAGAACCATCCCCAGTCGATGGCATCGTAGAAGCTTTCGGCCTCCAGTTCCTTTTCGTACATCTTCAGGATATCGGCCTGTTTCGCCCCGGCGAACAGATGGATCACGGAGGTTTCCGTCGCCCCCGGCGCGATGGAGACGGGGGGGAGGCGTACATCCGCGCTGAAGACCGGCGCGCCCTCGCGTCCGGCCAGCTTGAACGCGCCCGTGAAGGGCTTGTGCGTCTGGGGGATCAGCGCGGTCATCCAGTATTTGTCTGTAATCCCCAGCCAGCCGTTATCCTCGGCCTCGAACTTCCGCAGACGCGCGCGCTCGGCGACATTCATCTCGAAATCCTCGAAATCATCGTAATCGATGCTTTCGGTGATCCCGTCGAAGCCGCCGATGGCCCCTTCATGCAGCAGATAGAAGCCCTGAGTTTCCGGCTCACCATGGCGCGCGATCACGCCATAGGGGCTGAGCGTGGTCGCTTCGGCCCCCGAATTCGTGACCGACTGTGTGACGGTGAACAGGAAGTTCTCGTCGATCTCGTATTGCTGCCGGAAAACCAGCCCTGCGCCGTTATCCCATTGCAGGATGACGGGGCTGCCCCGGTCGAGCGTATCGCCCTCGGCCAGCGTCCATTCGGTCTTCGGTCCCGGCACGGCCTTGCCCCCGGCCCAGCCGAACAGCGCGTAGTAGGCATCGCCCGCCTCGCGCGGGGACAGAACGGTCACCTCGGGCGAATCCTCCTCGATGGTGACGCGGTAGTCCTTGAGGTTCAGATCGTCGATCCGCCCCCCTGTCAGCGAGATGGAGCCATCCACGCGCGGGGCGTCGATGGTCACGCGCTGGGATCTGGCCAGCGCGTCGTCGCGGTCGAGCAGCGCCGTGATCTCGGCGGCGACGCCCCCCTCGCCGATGGGAACGGGTACACCGTCGATGCCTTCCTGCCGGGCGATCTCCGCCTGGATTTCGGCATTGCGTTGCATTTCGGCGCGCTGGGGCGCGATGATGAAAGTCTCCCACAATCCGATGACGAGAAAGCTGAGGATAGCGGCGAGAATCAGGTTCTTCTGGTCGCCCATGCGGCGTGGCTCCGGCGTGGTGGCAATCGGGAAGATGTGACCCGCAGGTTCAACCGTCCGGGGCTTGCGAGGTCAAGGCATTTTGGCGCTCACGTAACCGTCTACAGGCGTGACTGGACGGACCACCTGCCCCGCACTCTCTTTATGAAACATGCGAAACCGGAGTTTGCGCCCATGTTCAGAACCGCCGCCGCCACTCTTGCATTGGCACTTTTTTCCCTGCCTGCCCTTGCCGCCGACATGGCAAGTGTCAGCCGTGCCCTCGTCTTCGGCCCCCCGGCCCAGACCCGCGTTGCCCTCGATACGATCATGCGGGAGCGACGTACCGACGCCTTGCCTGCCCTCGTCCTCGGGATGCGCTATTCCGGGCGGGGAGCCTTGCGAACCGAGTATACCCGTGCCTTCGCCTCACTCACGGGCGCCCGCGTCAATGACTGGTTCGACGCAATGCTCTGGCAGGAGGCACACCCCGAAATAACGCCTCATCCCAGCTATCGTCAGATCAAGCTTGATTCCCTGCGCCGTATCGACCCGGCCTTCATGCGCTTCCTCGACGGCGAGCGCAGCGATCCCGCGAAGATGACGATCCGGCTGGAGGAGATCACATGGGGCGGTGTGAAGGTAGACGGCATCCCGTCGCTGGATAATCCGCGACTGATCGGCGCGGCGGAGGCCAGCTATCTCGTGGATGATGATCTGGTCTTCGGAATCGAGATCAACGGCGATTCCCGTGCCTATCCTTTGCGGATCATGGGCTGGCACGAGATGTTCAACGATGTGATCGGCGGCAAGCCCGTCGCGCTTGCCTATTGCACCCTCTGTGGGGCGGGTGTGTTGTTCGATACTACTGTGCCGGGCTTTGACACGCCGCTGGTCTTCGGCTCCTCGGGCTTTCTCTATCGCTCGAACAAGCTGATGTTCGACCGTCAGACCGACAGCCTCTGGAATCAGTTTACCGGCAAGCCGGTCGCGGGGCCGCTGGTTGGCCGTGGCATCGAGCTGAAGACCCTTCCCGTCGCGATCACGTCCTGGGCCGAATGGCAGCGCAAGCATCCCGATACCAAAGTCCTGTCGCTCGAAACCGGACATCGGCGCGATTACGGCTCCGGCGTGGTCTATAACGACTATTTCGGCTCGCCTGAACTGATGTTCCCGTCACTCGGAGGCGGGCGCGATCTGGCGCAGAAGGACTACGTCTTCGGCCTGCGACTGCCCGGTGGGGCCAAGGCCTATCCCCTGCGCGTGTTCGAGGGGGGGCAGGCGGTCAATGACCGTGTGGGCCTGCGGGATGTGGTTCTCGTCGGCGATGCCGCCACCCGCACCGTGCGCGCTTACGATTCAGGCGGCAGACGGTTCACGGGGGCAGGCGAGACGCTGACCGATACCGCCGGTATGGTCTGGCAAGTGGGCGAGGAGGGCCTTGTCGCCTCGAACGGCCAGCGATTGCCGCGCCTGCCGGGGCATATCGCCTACTGGTTCGGCTGGCAGAGCTTCACGGGTGGGCAGAGCGAGTTCTACGACGGCTGAGCCTCCACCCGAGCCATATTCTCCGCAACCATCCGCCGGGGCCGCGTTGGCGCGCTCCGGCGGTTTCACGCAGGGCAACCCGCGCCTCCGCCACGCTGATATCGAACCATTCGCCTTTCAGCCGCAGCGGCGCGAGATGACGATGAGCCGCCGCCTCCAGCCCTCTGGCGTCGCGTGTGCGGATACTGGCGTAGAGCTTCAGCCGCCCCCAATGGGCCGTCTGGAAGGTGGCCAGCCGACGTCGGGCATCCCCCGCCACCCCGATCTTGACCGGCCCCGCGCGCCGGGGCGCGATGATGTAGACCTTCTGTGCCATACCCCGTTCCGCCCCCGGCATTGTCGCATGATGGACAGCGTATCCCGGACCCGTGAACATTGTGCCAACACGAGCGAAGAACGGCGGCGGCGCGTTAACGGACAGTCAACACAAAACCCCTTGCATTCATCCATGCCCTCCCGTACCCCGGTCAGCGGAGAGGTGGCCGAGTGGCTGAAGGCGCTCCCCTGCTAAGGGAGTAACGGGGAAACCCGTTCGTGGGTTCGAATCCCATCCTCTCCGCCATTTTCTCCGATCATTCCCGACTATCCCGGACCCTCCGGTTTTTGCTGCGGCAAGGGGGAATTTGCTGCTCTTATGTTGTGCGCGGCAGGGGTTGTCTGGGTGGATCGGTTATCGTGCCATGGGCGGTGATCTGTTCGTGGGCATGGCGGGTCAGGGCGGCGAAGCGGTAGAGGCCGTGGACGAACTTGCCGTAGGGCATCGTGATGAAGAAGGCGAAGACGACGCCGAGATGGACCGCCAGTAACAGGCCCATCGCGGGCGTGGCGCGCAGGGCGGTCAGCAATAGGCCGGTCGCGCCCAGAAGGATCAGCACCCAGAGAAAGGCTGCGCCCAGACCCCGGTTTCCGGTCGATATCACCCCGGCGCGCACCGCCCTCTCGCGCATCAGTCCCAGCGGGCCGATCACCAGCCCGATACCGCCTGTCACGCCGAAAATCTTCACCGGCGTCCACCATGGATAGGGGGCGGGCCAGTCGAGCAGGTAATGGAAGATCGTGCCGGTCGTCGTGGAGGCGAGACACAGCAAAAAGCCGTAGAAGGTGAGGTGATGGTAGAGGCGACGGCGGTTATCCGGGCGCTCGCCTTTATTGTTGCAGCCCGTGCCGCCTCCGTCGAGATAGCGCAGCGATCCTGCGTCCCGCATGGCCCGCCACAGGCTCGGCAGAGTCACGGGTATCGGCCCCGCCGCGCGCCAGAAGCGGCGGACGGACAGGGCGATGGATATAATCGCGAACAGGAACGCCCCGCCGAACAGCACCACCATCGTGTTATGGGGCATCACCCGATAGAAGGCCCCCGGCTCGATGCCCGCGCGGAAGAGGGCGTCACTGTCGGCCATGAGGGCAAATCCGGCGACGAAGACCGCCACGGCCAGAACCAGCGCCAGAGCGATGAACAGCCCGTTCACCCGGAACAGCGGCGCGACGGCCCCCGGCCATGCATAGGCAGCATAGGTGTCCTCGCGCAGATCGGCCATGGCGACGGGTACGTTGATCGCGAATTCATGGGGTGGCGCGTACTGGCAATCGTAATAGCAGGCCCCGCAGTTGTGGCAGAGGTTCGAGAGGTAATCGAGATCTCCGGCGGTGAAGGTTTTCCGCAACTCCATGGCAGGGAACACGGCGCACAGCCCCTCGCAATAGCGGCAGGCGTTGCAGACGGTCATCTGCCGGTCCACTTCCGCCCGATGCGCGCCCGCGAGGGCGACCAGATCAATTGCTGACATAGCGTGCCGCCTCCGTTCCCGCGATGCGCCCGAAGACGGTGCCGATGGTCATGCCGATCCCGGCGAGATAGCCCTGACCGAGGATATTGCCCGCCATGATCTCGCCCGCCGCGAAGAGGTTGGGGGAGGCGGTGCCGTCCTGCATGACCATGCGCGCGTCGCGATTCACCTTCACACCCATATAGGTGAAGGTGATGCCGGGACGCAGGGTGTAGGCATAGAACGGGCCGGTCTCGATGGGCCGCGCCCAGTGGGATTTGGGCGGGTCCAGCCCTTCGGTGCGGCAGGTATCGTGAGTGGTGTGATCGAAATCGCCGGGAATGCAGGCGACATTGAAGCGCGCGACCGTCTCGCACAGGCGTGCGGGGTCGAGGCCGATGCGGGTGGCCAGCTCTTCCAGCGTATCGGCCTTCTCGGGCGGAAAGACCGAGGGCATGAAGAGGTCGATGGATTTGGCGTCGATGATGACATGGCCGATCTGCTCGGGCTGAGCGGCCACGAGCCGACCCCAGATGGCATACCGCTTGGGCCAGAAATCCTCGCCCTCATCATAGAACCGCTCGGCATGGGCGTTCACGACGATGCCGAAGGGAACGCAGTCGAGCCGGGTGACGATGCCGCCGTCGAATTTGGGCGCGCGACCGTCCACGGCGACGGCGTGGCACTGGTCGGGCTGGCCGGTGGTGCGGATGCCGCTTTCCATCAGCAGGCGCAGGACGCCGCCCGTATTGTAGGGCGTGCCGCGAATGAGAAAGTTCCTCGCCGCCGGTCCCCAGGCGTCGGTCAGCCATTCGATATTGGCCTCGAAGCCCCCCGATGCGGCAACGAAGCAGCGCGCCCCGATCTCGCGCGGTCGGGGGGTCTCGCTCTGCCAGTTCTCGGTCACTGTGGCGGAGACGAAGAAGCCGTCCTCGATCCGCAGGGCAGTGACGGCGGTGTCGTAGAAAACATCCACACCGAGGTCTTCGGCGGTGCGGTAGAGCGCGTTGAGCATTGCCCGGCCCCCGCCCATGAAGAAGGCATTGGTGCGGCCCAGCGAGAGCGTGCCGCCCAGTGAGGGCTGGAAATGGACGCCATTCCCGGCGAGGAAATCCCAGACTTCCCGCGAACGTTCCAGCGTGATGGCGGCGAGTTCCTCGTCAGTGACCCCCCCCGTCACGCGCATCAGGTCTTCGGTATATTCGGCGACCGGATAGGGGCCGGTGAGGATGCCATTGCCCGCGTCATGGGCGATGCGGCAGTTGCGGGTGTGGCGGGTATTGCCTCCGCGCCACGCTCTGGGGGCCGCCTCCACGATGCAGACGCGCGCGCCGTCCCGCGCCGCTGAGATAGCGGCACTGAGAGCCGCGTTGCCGCCCCCGGCGATCAGCACGTCGTATCGTGTCACGGGGCGGTATCCTCCAGAATCATGTCCGCCCCTTTCTCGCCGATCATCATGCAGGGGGCATTCGTATTGCCCGAAACGACGCGGGGCATGATGGAGCCGTCGATGACGCGCAGGGCCTCGACACCGCGTACCGCGAGGCGGGGCGTAACCACGTCATCGTCAGCCGGACCCATCGCACAGGTGCAGGTGGGATGATAGATCGTCGTGCCGCAGTCGCGGGCAAAGGCGAGGAGGGCCTCGTCAGTGGTGACAGCGGGGCCGGGGATGGTCTCTTCCGCCCATTCCGAGCGAAGGGGTTCGGCCCCGACATAGCGGCGAAGTCGATGCAGCCCCGCGACCACGGCGCGGCGGTCTTCTTCCGCCGAGAGGTAGTTGGCGAGGATTTCCGGGGCGGCGAATGGATCGGGGGAAATGGCGTGGACATGGCCCCGGCTTTCGGGGCGCAGGTGACAGACGGAGGCGGTAAAGCCGGAATAGGGGTGCAGGGCGTCGCCCATGCGGTCGGTGCTGAAGGGCACGAAATGGACCTGAATATCGGGCGAGGCGAGGTCCGGGCCGGTCTTGAAGAAGGCCCCGGCAATTCCCGCGCTGACGGTCAGCGGGCCGCGCCGGGTCAGGATGTATTGCAGCCCCATCGCCACGCGGCGCGGAAGGCTGTTATACTGGTCGTTGATCGTCACCGGGCGCTTTGCCCGCATGACGAGGCGGGCCTGAAAATGGTCCTGAAGGTTCTCGCCGACCTTCGGGGCATGGTGGAGCGTGTCGATGCCGAGGCTCCGCAGGCGGTCGCCGTCGCCGATGCCGGAGAGTTCGAGAAGCTGGGGGGAGTTGATCGCCCCGCCGGAGAGGATGATCTCTGCGTGGGCGGTGGCCGTGCGGTCCTGCCCGTTCTGACGGAAGGCGATGCCCGTGGCGCGCTTGCCGTCGAACAGGATGCGGGTGACATGCGCCCCGGTCTCGATGCGGAGATTGGGGCGCTTGCGGGCGGGTTTGAGATAGGCTCTGGCCGCGCTGACGCGGATGCCGCCCCTGGCGGTCATCTGGAACCAGCCCGCCCCTTCCTGCGTGGCACCGTTGAAGTCGGGATTTCGGGGCAGCCCCTCGCTCTCGCAGGCGGCGAAGAAGGCGTCCGCCAGCGGAAAAGCGTGGCGGCGGTCATCGACCGCGAGGGGGCCGCCGGTGCCGTGCCAGTCATCGGCCCCGCGTTTCTGATCCTCTGAACGGCGGAAGAGGGGCAGCACATCCTCGTAGGACCAGCCGGGATTGCCCATCTGACGCCAGCGGTCGTAATCCTCTGCCTGCCCGCGCATGTAGACGAGGCCGTTGAGCGCGCTGGAGCCGCCCAGTACCTTGCCGCGCGGACAGGGAACGCGCCGCCCGCCCAGTTCGGGTTCGGGGGCGGTGTGATACCGCCAGTTGATCGCCGGATCGCGGAACAGCTTGCCGTAGCCGAGCGGGACATGAATCCACGGATTGCGATCAGGAGGGCCTGCTTCGAGCAGCAATACCGAATGACGTCCCGATGCGCTCAGCCGATTGGCGAGGACACATCCCGCCGATCCGGCACCGACGATGACGAAATCCGCCTCCATCCGCTTTTCCGCCCCTTCACTTGCCGAAGCCCGATTCAAACATGCTTAGCACTTATCGCCTATCACGACAGCAACCGGAACCTTTCGATTGCATGGGGATCGCACGGATGCAGGCAACCAAAAAAAAAGAAGGGCTGTTCATCAGCCGCCGCGCGAATGCGCGCTTTGCCTATGAGGAAGCCTTCACGGTTCGCTACGATGACCAGATCGTGCGGCTGATCGGGTTCAATATCTCCAATGGCGGGATCAGCGGCGAGATCAAGGGCCTCGGCATCCTGCCCGAACGGCGGGACGTGCAGGTCTATCTGCATAACTACAAGCCCATCGAGGCCAGGATTCGCTGGTCACGGGGTCGGGAAGTGGGCATCGCCTTCACCGAAGACCTTGCAAATCACCCCCAGATTCGTGCTCTAGTATCGCGTATCGAGAACGGAGAACCGGCGGTTCCCGTTACGTAGCGCGACGGGAGACGGATATGGCGACGGAAACGGGCGGGCAGGGCCGCGAGACACTCGATTTCGACGACCCCATGCAAAGGCCCCGATTTACCGGACTCGCCAGTTTTTTCCGCCTTCCCTATGACGAGGATTTCGAGACGGACCCGCCCGATATCGGCGTGATCGGTGTGCCCTATGACATGGGCGTCACCAATCGCCCCGGTCCCCGGCATGGCCCGCGCGAGGTTCGCAATCAGTCGAGCCTGATGCGTCGGGTCAATCAGGCCACCGGTGCCTCGCCGTTCGAGGCCTGCCGGGTGCGCGATATCGGGGATGCGTGGGTTCGCAAGCCCTATGAACTTGAAGGCGCGCACCGCGAGATACAGGCGGTGTTCGACCGGGTGAAAGCCGCCGGGATCGTACCGCTGACCTGTGGCGGCGACCATTCGATCAGCCTGCCGATCCTGCGCGCGCTCGCAAAGGACGGCCCTGTCGGAATGATCCATATCGATGCCCATTGCGATACCGGCGACGATTACATGGGGTCGCGGTTCCATCATGGCGCTCCCTTCAAGATCGCCGTGGACGAGGGATTGCTCGACCCGAAACGCACCGCGCAGATCGGTATTCGCGGCTCGCTCTACGATCCGGCCATGTGGCAGTTCAGCTATGACAGCGGGATGCGCGTGATGATGATCGAGGAGGTCGAGGAGAAGGGCTGGAAAACCTGCATCGAGGAAGCCAAAGCCTTCGTGGGAAACGGCCCGATCTATGTCAGCTTCGATATCGACAGTCTCGATCCGGCGATCGCTCCCGGCACCGGCACACCCGAGGCCGGGGGGCTGACCATGCGCGAGGCGCAGGGGATGGTCCGGGCGCTGGCGGGGATGGATATCATGGGGGCGGATATGGTCGAGGTGTCGCCGCCCTATGATGCGGGAGGCGTGACCGCGCTGAACGGGGCGACGATCATGTTCGAGTTGCTCTGCGTCATGGCGGCGGGCCGGGGCAAGGGGTGATGCCGCCGGGGGCGGCGCGCGGGGCTGAAAGCCATGATGCGCGAGGAGCAATCTGCAACGCCATTCGGGCCACCATTACAAACCGCACAAACGCTTTCCGCCGCTCCGGTTCCGGGCGATGGAACCGAATTCGGGGGCATTGCAGGCGCGATTTCAGCTCCGGTGCATATGATACATAATGCCGGAGATTAACTGACTGTAGGTGAGAAATCGTTCCCCCCCCTCTGCCGCAGACGGGAGAGGGGGGAAGATAAAAGAGCTGCAGTCTACCAGGTGCCGCGCGTGTCGATGAGGATCTTGTCCTTCACGAGGTCGCGGTCAACATGCTGGAAGGCGTCGTGATCGACGAGGAGGAGGGCGATATCCGCCGTTTCCAGGGCCTCGTTGAAATCGGTCAGCTCGACATTCGAATCGCGCAGGGCGGCAGGCAGGCCGTTGATATGCGGTTCGACAGCGAGGATGCGGCCCGGTTTGGCGGCGGCGAGTTTGGTCGTCACCTCCACGGCGGGGCTTTCGCGCAGGTCGTCCACATTGGCTTTGAAGGCCAACCCGAAGCAGGCGATGATCGGTTCCTTGAGGTTTGCGGCCTTGCCCAGCACCTTCTCGACCACCCAATCGGGTTTCGAATCGTTGATCTCGCGGGCCGTGCGGATGAGGCGCGCCTCCTCGGGGGCCGAATCCACGATGAACCAGGGGTCCACGGCGATGCAATGGCCGCCCACGCCGGGACCGGGGCTGAGGATATTCACGCGCGGGTGCAGGTTCGCCATGCGGATAAGCTGCCACACGTTTATCTTGAGCTTGTCACAGATGGTGGACAGCTCGTTGGCGAAGGCGATGTTCACGTCGCGGAAGGCGTTTTCGGTCAGCTTTGCCATTTCGGCGGTGCGTGCGTCGGTGACGTGGCAATCGCCCTTCACGACGGTCTTGTAGACCTGCACGGCGGCGCTGGCGCAGCGGCGGGTCATGCCGCCGACAACGCGGTCATTCTCGACCACTTCCTGAAGGATTTTGCCCGGCAGGACGCGCTCGGGGCAGTGGGCGACCCGGATATCGGACATCTCGCCCTTTTGCTGCGGAAAGCTCAGATCGGGGCGGGCATCGGCCATCCATGCGGCCATTTTCTCGGTCGCGCCGACGGGAGAGGTCGATTCGAGAATGACGAGATTGCCCCTGGCCAGCTTGGGCGCAATGGCCTTGGCGGCCTGCTCGATATAGCGCAGGTCCGGCTCGTGATCGCCCTTGAAGGGGGTCGGCACGGCGACGATGAAGCATTCCGCCTCCGCCGGTTCCATGCTGGCCACCAGCTTGCCGCGTTCGACCACACGCCGCAGGAGCGCGCCGAGATGCGGCTCCACGATATGCGGCTCGCCCGCGTTGATGGAGGCGATGGCGGCCTCGTTGACGTCTACCCCGTGGACGTCGACGCCGGCATCGGCGAAGACGGCAGCTGTGGGGAGGCCGATATAGCCGAGGCCGATGACGCAGATTCGCGATACCATTGCGGTTTCTCCTGAAGAAGTCGGGTCACGATGCGGCTGGCGGCTTTGCCGTCGCCGTATGGATTATGGGCATGGGCCATGGCGGCATAGGCCGCGTCGTCGTCCAGAAGGCGCTCGGCCTCCCAGAGGATCGCGTCGGTATCGGCCCCGGTAAGGCGGACCGTTCCGGCCTCCACGGCTTCGGGCCGTTCGGTGGTGTCACGGGTGACAAGCACGGGTTTGCCCAGTGAGGGGGCCTCTTCCTGAATGCCACCCGAATCGGTGACGATCAGATGAGCGCGGTCCATCAGCCAGACAAAGGGCAGGTAGTCGAGCGGCTGGATGAGATGGACACCCTCCACATCCTTGAGCACAGCTCTGGCCGCGCGCTGGACATTGGGGTTCAGATGAACGGGGTAGACGACCTCCACATCGCCGCGCAGGGCCAGAGAGCGCATGGCGGCACAAATCTTCTCCAGTCCGCCCCCCTGATTTTCGCGGCGGTGGCCGGTTACCAGGATCAGCTTTTTCGCGGGGTTCAGGAAACCGAATCGCTCGGCCATTTCCGACTCGGTCTGCGGATTGCGGAGGGTGTGGTCGCGGACCCAGAACAGGGCGTCGATGACGGTATTGCCGGTGATCGCGATGCGATCTCCGTCGATGCCCTCGCGCAGAAGGTTATCCGCCGAGCCGCGCGTGGGCGCGAAATGGAGAGTCGAGAGTGCGCCCGCGATCTTGCGGTTCATCTCCTCGGGCCAGGGCGAGTAGATATTGCCCGTCCGCAGGCCCGCCTCGACATGACCGACGGGAATTTGCTGGTAATACGCTGCCATGGCGGCGGCCATGGTGGTGGTGGTGTCGCCGTGGACGAGTACCCAGTCGGGTTTCATCTCCTGAAAGGCGGTCTCCAGTCCGGCCAGGACGGCACCGGTGACATGGGTAAGCCCCTGCGCCGCGCGCATCACGTCGAGATTGTGATCGGGGACGATGCCGAAGAGGTCGGTGACCTGCAACAGCATCTCGCGGTGCTGTCCGGTCAGGCAGACGCTGGTGCGGACGTCGCTGCGGGCCTTGAGGGCCTGCACGACCGGGGCCATCTTGATCGCTTCGGGCCGGGTGCCGAAGACGCAGACGACATGGGGAAGATCGGAAGAGGTCATCGGGCGATACCGTTCTGGCAAATTGCGCGTTGCCGTGACCGTACCGCCGAAGGGTTTGCAAAGGGCTTAAGGCCCCGTGCCAAAAAGCAACTTCATTGCCCGAACCGTGATGTCCTCAGCCCGCCTCCACGATTTCGCGCATGGCGGTGAGGAAATGCGCGACTTCTGCCAGAGTATTGTAGTGGCACATGGAAACCCGGATGCAGTCGGGGCGGTCCAGCGGCTTGAGGATATTGCCGGAATAATGGTCGGCCTTGCGGATATGGACGCGGATGCCGCGTTCGCTGAGAGCCTGAATAATCTCCGGTGTTTCCCGCCCCTCGACCCAGCAGGCGACAAGACCCTCGCGGCGGGGGTTGTCGATGCCGCCGATTATTTTCACCTGTGGCATGTCGGCGAGGCCCTTGAGATTGCCGGTGCCGTGAAGCATCGCGTCGGTCAGGGATTGCTCATGGGCGTGAATGGCCTTGCCCGCCGCTTCCATCCGGGTGCGGGAATCGTCGCTGTCGCTGAAATGGCCGCCGAGCCAGTCGAAATAGCCGACCACATCCGAGAAAGTGGCATAGGAGCCGGTATCGCGGGTGCCGAGTTCCCAGTTACCCTCCGGGCCGTCGATCAGGCTGTCATGGGGCAGGGCGGTAAGGCGGTCGGATATCCATGCGACGCCATAACCGTGGCGCGAGAAAACCTTGTAGGGAGAGATCGCATAGCCGTCGATGCCGTAGCTGTCGATATCGAGTCGCCCGTGGGCCGCGTGCTGGATGCCGTCTACGATAATATAGCATTCGGGGGCGACTGCGCGGATGGCCTTGCTGACCGCCGCGACATCGACGGCCATGCCGGTGACGGGGGATGTGTGGATGATGGTGGCCACGCGGGTATCGGGCCGTACCAGCGCGGCGTAGTCAGAGGCCTCTACCGAGCCGGTGTCGTCGCTGTGGGGAACGGGGATGTAGTCCTTGCGTGCGACCTTTGCCCAACGGATGGCGGCGCTGCGAGAGGCGGGGTGTTCGAGAGTGGTGCCGATGACACTGCCGCCCTCCGGGGATTCGAGAATCGCATTCGAGATCATGCGAAAAAGAAGTTCGGTCCCGCTTTCGCCGACGAAGACCTGACCCTCCTTTGCATTGAGGAAGGTCATGGCATCGGCGCGGGCCTTGGCGATGACGGCAACAAGTTCATGCGACATGGGGTTGTCGCGGCCCTGATTATCCGGGATGGCGGCGTATCGGGTCGAGGTCTCGACCGCCGACTTGAGCGTCAGCGCGCCGCCTGCATTCTCGAAGAATATGCGTTCGCCCTGAACCGGACAGGTATCGACATGGGCGAAGCGGTCCCGGATTTCATCCATCAGGGCGGGGTGCTGGTCGAACATGCGAAAGACTCCTGCGATAGCGCGGCGATTGCCCGTTCCTGCCTTCGGGAACGGGTGAGCGCAAGAGCCTATGGGCGGTTGTGCGTTACTTCGCCTCGGCTTTCTTCAGGACGGGAGAGCCATAGGGGTTCCACGCGCTGAGCTGGGCGCGGTTGTCCTTGAACTCTGTATCCTCGTAACCGACCAGCACGACGAGATTGCGTCCCGCGTCGTCGGTCATGTAGGCGCGCCGTGCGATGCGACCCCGGCGGAAGCCGTCGGCCTTGTGGACGCCGGTATATTTCGTGCCGGTCGCATTGATGGTCATGGCCGCGCGTCCATCCGGCTCGACCTGTAGCAGGCCGACAGGGCCTTTAACGTCGAGCAGCCAGATATGCCGGGCACCGGGGCGACCCTCCACGATGCGCTCCTCGGAGGCATAGGTCATGGCCGTGTTGCGCGAGGGGTCGATCACGGTGGTGCCGACGCCGATGGCATAGGCGAACTCGTCACGTTTCGCGAGAAGGTAATCACCGCGCGCGATCAGGCGGCATCCGCATCCGGGCATCGCGGCGGCCTTGTTGAGGCAGGAACGCATGGCCCCGTCGCTTGCCAGATCGTCGGTGGAGGCGAGGGCGACATCGAGAATGGGGCAGCTTTCCATCGGCTCGCCGCGCACCAGGGCACGGCCCTGTTTGCCCGTCAGATATGCTTTGCCTTCGGGAGACCCGAACAGCAGGCCGATCTGTGCTGCCTCGGTCCAGCGCGCGCCGCGTACACGCTCCGCATCGCCGGTGGCCGAACGGGCCGCGTAGGTGAGGGCGTCGGGCAGGCTGGCGAAATCCGGGGCGATGATCTTAGGCGGACGGGGGCGCAGGAGAACGCGCTGGGACAGCTCGCGGCTGTCGAGCGTGCCGCGCGGCGTGGAGTTGACGATAGAATCACGCGATCCCGCCGGTTTCACGAATTTGCGTGCTTCGCTCGCGTCAGCCAGCGTTATCAGTTGACCCGCATCGCCGGTGCAGGCGGCAAGGGGCATGACGAGAGCGAGGATGATGGCGGGAAGGCGAAGACTGATCATGACGAACCTGCGGTGCTGATTCTCTTGGATGCGAAAGTTGTACCTTACGCAATTTGCGCCAGCATCCCGCCTTTTCGTTTACAGCGTGTTGATAACAGTCATGCGATATGACGCGGAAGGCAATTCTTCCTTCAGAGCCTGTGTTTCGCATTCTTTTCGATTCAGGAGAAGAAGGCTGACACTATACGGTGCAATCCGTGTTCGCGATGGAGTAAGAGAACCCCACACGCGAGTCGGTCGATTTCCGGCGCGCGCGCCGTATCTGCATGGAGCCGCACGGTTCCGTCCGGCCTATCGATCCAAGGGAGCGCGCGAAGGCAGCCCTTCATGCGACCGCGATGAAAAAAGACGACGCCCTCAATACCGGAACTTCCGAGCCGGCCTCCTTCCTCAGCGGCTCGAACGCCGCCTATGTCGAACATCTTCAGGCGCGCTATGCGGAAGACCCGTCTTCCGTCGATGAAAGCTGGCGCGCGCTGT
Source organism: uncultured Neomegalonema sp. (assembly GCA_937922185.1). Lineage (GTDB taxonomy): Bacteria > Pseudomonadota > Alphaproteobacteria > Rhodobacterales > Rhodobacteraceae > JAHDDY01. The sequence goes on along the minus strand of CAKZUT010000016.1, from coordinate 23,897 downwards.
TCGACGGCATGGGCGACGAGGGCGAGGTCGCGAAATCCCATGCCGGCGGCGCAAGCTGGAAACGCGCCGACTGGCCGCCCGTCGCCAATGACGAGCTGGTGGCCGCGCTCGACGGACAATGGGATGCGATCCCCTCCGGGCAGGCCCTCGCGAAGAAAATCGCCGCGAAGTCCGGGACTGCCGATCCGCAGGCCATCAAGGCCGCGACGCTCGATTCGATCCGCGCGATCATGTTCATTCGCGCGCACCGTATCCGGGGGCATCTGGCGGCCAATCTCGATCCTCTCGGAATCGTGAATATCGAACATGCGCCGGAACTGGACCCATCGACCTACGGCTTCACGGAGTCCGATCTCGACCGGCCCATCTTCATCGACAACGTGCTGGGGCTTGAGAAGGCCACGATGCGGGAGATCGATGATATCCTGAAGCGGACCTATTGCGGCACCTTTGCCCTGCAATACATGCATATCTCGAATGCCGACGAGGCCGCATGGCTGAAAGAGCGGATCGAGGGATATGACAAGGAAATCAGCTTCACGCCCGAGGGGCGCAAGGCAATCCTGAACAGCCTGATCGAGACCGAGGGCTTCGAGCAGTTCCTGAACGTCAAGTATACCGGCACCAAGCGGTTCGGCATCGATGGCGGCGAGGCACTGATCCCCGCGATGGAACAGATTATCAAGCGCGGCGGGGCGCTGGGCGCGAAGGAAATCATCATCGGGATGCCCCACCGGGGCCGCCTGAATGTCCTCGCCAATGTCATGGCCAAGCCGTTCCGGGAGATCTTCAACGAATTCCAGGGCGGCAGCTTCAAGCCCGATGAGGTCGAGGGGTCCGGTGATGTGAAATACCATCTCGGCGCATCCTCCGACCGCGAGTTCGACGGCAATAACGTGCATCTGTCGCTGACGGCCAATCCATCGCATCTGGAGGCGGTCAATCCGGTCGTGCTGGGCAAGGCCCGTGCGAAGCAGCGGCAATTGGGCGAGGATGACCGGGACTGTGTGATTCCGGTCCTGTTGCACGGGGATGCGGCCTTCGCGGGACAGGGTGTGGTGGCCGAATGTCTCGGGCTGTCGGGGCTGGCCGGACACAAGACGGGCGGCGCGATCCATATCATCGTCAATAATCAGATCGGGTTCACGACAGCCCCGCGCTTTTCGCGGTCGTCTCCCTATCCATCCGATATCGCGATGATGGTCGAGGCCCCGATCTTCCACGTCAACGGCGACGATCCCGAAGCGGTGGTCCATGCGGCGAAGGTCGCCACGGAATATCGGCAGAAGTTCAACAAGGATGTCGTGATCGATATCTTCTGCTACCGCCGCTACGGCCATAACGAGGGCGATGAACCGATGTTCACGCAGCCCTTGATGTACAAGACCATCAAGAAGCATCCGCCCGTCACGGAAATCTACGCCCGTCGCCTGACCGGAGAAGGCGTGCTGACCCAGGAAGACGTCGATACGATCCGGTCAGAGTTCAGGGATCATCTCCAGGCCGAATTCGATGCCGGGGTGGAATACCGTCCAAACAAGGCGGACTGGCTTGACGGGCGCTGGTCCGGCTTCAATGCCGGACGCGGTGAATATCAGCGCGGGGAGACCGGCTACGATATCGACGCGCTGAAACGGATCGGCGGGGTGCTGACCGCCGCCCCCGAAGGCTTCGCCGTGCACCGCACGGTCGCGCGCCAGCTTGAGGCGAAGAAGAAGATGTTCGAGACGGGGGAGGGCTTTGACTGGGCCACCGCCGAGGCGCTGGCTTTCGGATCGCTCATCAAGGACGGCATTCCGGTGCGTCTGTCGGGGCAGGATTCCACGCGCGGGACATTCTCGCAGCGCCATTCCGCCTTTATCGATCAGGAAAATGAGAAGCGGTACTTCCCGCTCAAGCATGTCGGTGGCGAGGATGATTACGAGGTCATCGATTCGATGCTCTCGGAATATGCAGTGCTGGGCTTCGAGTACGGCTACACGCTGTCCGAGCCGAATGCGCTGGTCCTGTGGGAAGCGCAGTTCGGCGATTTCGTGAACGGCGCGCAGATCATGATCGATCAGTTCATCTGTTCCGGTGAGCGCAAGTGGCTGCGGATGTCGGGTCTCGTGATGCTGCTGCCCCATGGCTATGAGGGGCAGGGGCCGGAACATTCATCCGGCCGCATGGAGCGCTTCCTCCAGCTTTCGGCGGAAGAGAACTGGATCATCGCGAACTGTACGACGCCCGCGAATTATTTCCATATCCTGCGACGTCAGATAGCCCGCGATTATCGCAAGCCACTGATCCTGTTCACGCCCAAATCCCTGTTGCGTCACCGGAAATGCGTCTCGAAGATCGAGGAGTTCGGCCCCGGTTCCAGCTTCCACCGTGTCCTGTGGGATGATGCACAGCTTGGCCTGAGCGATACGGAACTCAAGCCGGATAACGAGATCAGGCGGGTCGTGATCTGCACCGGCAAGGTCTATTACGATCTGCTGGAAGAGCGCGATGCGCGCGGCATCAATGACGTCTATCTGATGCGGACGGAGCAGCTTTATCCGATTCCGGCGATGTCGTTGATGAAGGAGCTGGACCGCTTCAAGCAGGCCGAGTTCGTCTGGTGTCAGGAAGAGCCCAAGAATCAGGGCGGCTGGACATTCATGGAGCCGAACCTCGAATACCTGCTCGGGCGGGTTGGGGCGGAGCATAAGCGTCCACGCTATGCCGGTCGTCCGGCATCGGCCTCCCCTGCGACGGGGCTTGCCTCGCAGCACAAGGCACAGCAGGAAGCACTGATCAATCAGGCCCTGAGCGACCCCGAATGATGATCCTACCGATACGACAGGAAGTACGATGAGCACCGAAGTCCGCGTCCCCACCCTTGGCGAATCCGTCACCGAAGCCACCGTCGCGACGTGGTTCAAGAAGGCAGGCGACAGCGTTGCTGTCGATGAGATGCTGTGTGAACTGGAAACCGACAAGGTGACGGTGGAAGCGCCGTCGCCTGTCGCCGGGGTGCTCAGGGAGATCATCGCCGCCGAGGGCGAGACGGTCGAGGCCAATGCCCTGCTCGCCATCGTCGAGGAAGGGGCGTCAGGTGCCGCGAGCGCGGATGCACCGAAAGAAGAGAGTGCCCCGGCTGCGGCTGCGGCTGAAAAGCGCGATGCGGCCCATGTTGATCCGAAAGAAAGGGCGATGGGGCGCGGCGATGTCGAGGATGCGCCCTCGGCGAAGAAGGCCATGGCCGAGGCGGGACTGTCGCGCGATCAGGTGCCGGGAACGGGCCGGGACGGTCGGGTGATGAAGGAGGATGTCGCGAAGGCCGTTTCCTCCGGCGGAAAATCTGTCGCCACGCCGCCGCAGGGTGAGCGCGAGGAACGGGTGAAGATGACCCGGCTGCGCCAGACGATCGCGCGTCGCCTGAAAGAGGCGCAGGACAATGCGGCCATGCTGACCACCTTCAACGAGGTGGATATGGGCGCGATCATGGATCTGCGGACCGAATACAAGGACTTGTTCCTCAAGAAGCACGGTATCAAACTCGGTTTCATGTCCTTCTTCGTGAAGGCCTGTACCCATGCGCTGAACGAGATCCCGGAGGTCAATGCCGAGATCGACGGTACGGATGTTGTCTACAAGAACTATTGCAATATCGGGGTTGCGGTCGGAACGCCGAACGGCCTGGTGGTCCCCGTGCTGCGCGACGCGCAGGATATGGGCTTTGCCGAGATCGAGAAGACCATTGCCGCCTATGGCGCGAAGGCCCGCGACGGCAAGCTGACCATTGCCGAGATGCAGGGCGGCACCTTCACGATCTCGAATGGCGGGGTCTATGGCTCGCTGATGTCCACGCCGATTTTGAACCCGCCGCAATCGGGCATCCTCGGTATGCACAAGATTCAGGACCGGCCCATGGTCGTGAACGGCGAGATTGTGGTGCGCCCGATGATGTATCTCGCGCTGAGCTATGACCATCGCATCGTCGATGGACAGGGGGCCGTGACTTTCCTCGTCCGTATCAAGGAAGCGTTGGAAGATCCCCGCCGTTTGCTGATGGATTTGTAAGATCGGGGTAGCCGGGGCAGGGTCGGATTCGAGGGGATATCCATGAACGTCCGTCGGTCCCTGCCCCGGATCGCACCTGTCAGGACATACCCGGCCCGCCCGAAGGACGTGTCGCGGAGATCGTGAACGGGATATTCCATCGTCAGGAGCGGCCTTCGCCGCCGCATCAGGAGGTCTTCGGCAGTCTGGTCGCGACCCTGGAAGATATTTTTCAGCGCGGTCCCGGCGGATGGTGGATCGTTGCCGGGCCGGAATTGCAGCTTCAGGACCGTAACCGGCGAACGCTCTTTCCCGATAGTGCCGGGTGGCGGCGGGATCGGCTTCCCGTGATGCGGTGTTCTTGCCTCTGGCTGATCTGTGGTGTCGGAGCAGGGCGACTGTGCCCTCTCAGGGCTTCTGTTCCCGCTCTCCTCGACCGGACGGAACGATGGATCCGTTCCGGGCTTTGTGCGGGAAGCACCCGGAACCACGACTCCGCAGGGCCGAGATTGCGCCGGGGGCGCGCAGGTTCTAAAGACAGCACAACATTTAAAAGCGACAGGACAACACCATGGCCGACTACGATCTCATCGTCATCGGGGCAGGACCGGGCGGATACGTCTGTGCCATTCGCGCGGCGCAACTGGGCATGAAGGTCGCCTGTGTCGAAGGCCGTGGTGCGCTGGGTGGGACATGCCTCAACGTCGGCTGTATCCCTTCGAAGGCGCTGCTCCACGCCTCGCATCTCTATGCGGAAGCCGATGGCCATTTCGCGAAGATGGGTATCGTCGCCGAACCGAAGATCGATATGGCCCGGATGCAGGAATACCGCGCCGGGCAGGTGAAGGAACTGACCGGCGGCGTGGCTTTCCTGTTCAAGAAGAACAAGGTGGACTGGATCGACGGCTGGGCGAGGATTGAGGGGGCCGGCAAGGTCGCAGTCTCGATGAACAATGGCGACAGCAAGTCGATGACGGCGAAGAATATCGTGATCGCCTCCGGCTCGGAGCCTGCATCCCTGCCCGGTGTCGAGGTGGACGAAAAGCGGGTGGTGACCTCCACGGGCGGACTGACGCTCGACAGGGTGCCCGGCAAGCTGGTCGTGATCGGTGCCGGTGTGATCGGGCTGGAGCTTGGCTCGGTCTGGCGGCGGCTTGGGGCGGAGGTGCAGGTGATCGAGTATCTCGACCACATCACCCCCGGCATGGACGACGAGATTTCCAGGCAGTTCCAGAAAATCCTGACCAAGCAGGGCTTGCAGTTCACGCTTGAGGCGGCGGTTCAGGGCGTGGATGCCAGCGGCGACCGGCTGGTCGTGACCTACAAGAACCGCAAGGATGACAGCGAGGCTACCGTCGAGGCCGATATCGTGCTGCTCGCCACGGGGCGGCGTGCCTATACGGACGGGCTGGGGCTGGAACAGGCCGGGATTGCGGTCAGCAAGCGCGGACAGGTCGAGACGAACGGTCAGTGGAAGACCAGCGTGGACGGCATTTATGCCATCGGTGACGTGATCGACGGGCCGATGCTGGCCCATAAGGCCGAGGATGAGGGCGTTGCGGTGGCCGAATTGCTGGCGGGGCAGCATGGCCATGTGAATTACGGTGTCATTCCCGGCGTGATCTACACCGACCCGGAAGTCGCCAATGTGGGCAAGACCGAAGAAGACCTGAAAGCCGAAGGACGTGCCTACAAGGTCGGCAAGTTTCCCTTCATGGCCAATGGCCGTGCTAAAGCACATTTCGCGACGGACGGGTTTGCCAAGGTGCTGGCCGATAAGGAGACGGATCGCATCCTCGGCGTTCATGTCATCGGCCCGTCGGCGGGGGAGCTGATCCACGAATATTGCGTGGCAATGGAATTCGGGGCGTCGGCAGAGGATATCGCGCGCACCTGTCATGCCCATCCCACGCTGTCCGAAGCGATGCGGGAGGCGGCTATGGCCTGCGGGGACGGAGCGATCCACGTCTGATATCCGATGCGGGGGCAGGCCGTTTGCGATATGTGACAGAAAGCCTACCTCCGCATGATACCCCTCGAATGACGGAGTGCATCCCCATGAAATTCGGTGTCGGACAGGCCGTCGCGCGCAAGGAAGATCTGCGGCTTTTGCGGGGTGCCGGACAATATGTGGATGACGTGACGCTGGACGGACAGGTGCATGGCGTCTTCGTCCGGTCGCCGGTCGCCCATGCGCGGATTGCGACAGTCGATCTGGCCGAGGCAAAGACGGCGGCCGGGGTGCTGGGCGTCTACAGGGATGGGGATGCGGGGATCATGGACCTCGCGGATGCCGCGACGTCGATGCCGGTGAACAATGCCGATGGCAGCGAGGGATATTATCCGACACTGCCCCACCTTGCGCGGGAAACCGTACGCTATGTCGGACAGCCGGTTGTGTTCGTGGTCGCGGAGACCCTCGCGGCGGCAATTGCGGCAGCGGAACTTGTCGTCATCGACTATGACGAGTTGCCGGTGGTCGTGGGGGGCGAGGCGGCGCTTGCCGAGGGCGCACCGCGTCTGCATGAGGGCGGCAATCTCGCCTATGACTGGGAGATCGGTGACGCGGCGGCGACGGGTGCGGCCTTTGCAAAGGCCGCGCATGTCTCACGGTTGCGCGTGGTCAATCCGCGTATCGTGGTGAATACCATCGAGCCGCGTGCCGTAAATGCCTCGTATGACAGGGAGACCGGGCGCTGGGATATCTGGTGCGGTACGCAGGGTGCCCATGCGATGAAGGGGCAGATTGCCGGGGTGCTGAATGTGGACCCCGGCCGCCTGCGGGTGCGGACGCCCGATGTGGGCGGAGGGTTCGGCATGAAGCTGATGCTGCATCCCGAATATGCCGTTCTCTGCAAGGCCGCCGAATTGCTGGGCCGTCCTGTGAAATGGACGGCGGATCGATCAGAGTCGTTTCTGGCTGATCTACAGGGGCGCGATCTGGTGACCGAGGCGGAAGCGGCTTGTGATGCGGAGGGACGCATTCTCGCCATGCGCCTGAGTTCGGTATCGAATCTCGGAGCCTATCCGTCGCGGGCGGCTCCGTCCTGTCACACGTCATTCTGCGGTGATCTCGCGCCAACGGTCTACCGGATACCGACCGTTCATAATCGGGTGCGGGGCGTCTATTCCAACGTCACGCCGATGGATGCCTATCGCGGAGCGGGCAGGCCGGAACAGAACTACATCATGGAGCGCCTGATCGACCGGGTAGGGGCCGATCTCGGTATCGAGCAGGACGAGGTGCGCCGCCGCAATCTGGCCACCCCGGACATGATGCCCTGGACGACGGCGCTGGGGGTGACCTTCGACAGCGGTGATTTTCCGGCGTTGTTGAGCAAGGCCATTGAGGTCGCTGATTTCAAAGGGTACGAGGCGCGCCGGGATGATGCTGCGAAGCGCGGCAAGCTCGGCGGGGTCGGCCTGATCTTCTACATGGAGCGCACAGGCGGATCGCCGGTCGAGAATGCGCGGGTACAGATCATCCCCGGTGTGGATGGGGCGCCGAATGTGGCGCGTATCTGGGCCGGGACGCAATCGACGGGGCAGGGGCATGAAACGGCTTTCGCGCAGATCGTGCGGGAGCGGCTCGGTATCGATTTCGAGGTGATCGAGTGGGTGCCGGGGGATTCCGACGGCCTGCCCGCCGGGGGTGGCACGGGCGGCTCACGCTCGCTGGTGATGGCGGGGCGCAGCTTTCTCAAGGCTACGGATGACGTGATCGAGAAGGCCCGCGCCGGAGCATCCGAAGTGCTGGAGGCGGCGGAGGCCGATATCGAATTCCGTGCGGAGGAGGGCGGCGAGTTTCGGGTGGCGGGCACTGACCGCACGGTCGATCTCTTCACGGCGGTCGCCGGTATGCCGCCGGAGGCGCGGGGCGAAGAAGTGGGGATCATCGGCGAGGGCGGCGTGAACGAGCGCACGGGCACCTTCCCCAATGGCTGTCATATCTGCGAGGTCGAGATTGATCCGGGGACGGGGGATGTCGATATCACGCGCTATTTCGTCATGGATGATTTCGGCAATATGGTGAACCCGATGCTCGTGATCGGACAGGTGCAGGGCGGCGTGGCTCAGGGCATCGGTGAGGCGCTGTGCGAGGAAGCGATCTACGATGCGGAGACAGGACAGCCGCTGACCGGCTCCTATATGGATTATACCATGCCGAAGGCGGACGATATCCCGTTGATTCATGTCGGTTTTTCCCCCGTGCCCTGCACAACGAACGAGCTGGGCGTGAAGGGTTGCGGCGAGGCCGGGACAGTGGGGGCCGGGCCTGCGGTCATCTGCGCCGCACTCGATGCCCTGCGGCCTGTGGGCGTGACCGAGATCGATATGCCGCTGACCCCGAACAAGGTATGGGCGGCGATACAATCGAACGCGAAACAGGCGGCGGAATAGGGTTATCCCCGGCGCGCGAACCGTGCGGTGATCGGGTCGGCGGGCCGGGTCGTCAGGCGGGCGACGGGGCGGACGGGTTTCGATTCCTCGATGCGGATATCATAGCGGCGCAGCAGGCGCGCGAGGATAAGCGATGCCTCGACACTGGCGAAGGCGGCTCCGACGCAGATGCGCGGGCCGAGGCCGAAGGGAATATAGGCGTCCTTCGGGATGTCGTTGGCGCGCTCCGGCGTCCAGCGGTCGGGATCGAAACGGGCCGCGTTCTTCCAGAGTTTCTCGTGCCGCTGTATCGTCCAGGGCGCGACCATGATCATGGCTCCGCGCGGTACCTTGCGCCCCCCGATTTCGCAGGGCTTCAGGGCAACGCGCGGGATGAATGTGATGGGCGGATACAGGCGCAGCACCTCCTTGAAGACGTTTTTCAGGTATGACAGCTTCGGGATGTGGTCGAATGCGATTGCGTCGTCGCCGCAAACCTGCGTGATCTCGTCCCGGATGCGGCCAAGAACGTCGGGGCGGGTGGCGGCGATATAGAAGGCCCAGGTCAGGGCGCTCGCCGATGTTTCGTGTCCGGCGAGGAAGAAGACGCCAAGCTGGTCGATCAGTTCCTCGCGCGTGAAGGCTGCGCCGGTTTCGGGATCGCGGGCGGCGACCACTGCCGAGGCGATATCGTCGAAATCCGCATCCTCGCGCAGATGGGGATCGACCATCGTGCCCAGATGCTTGCGGATACGGGCGCAGGCGGCCAGTACACGCTCATGCTGGGGGATATCCTCGAAAGCGGGGGCGAGAATCAGGCGTTTGAGTTCCACATGGGCCGCCGAGCGCTCGAAGATCTTGAAATCCTCGTAGACATCCTGCGCGACGCCGGGGGCCAACGGGGCCGAGAAAACGGTGCGACAGATGACATCGGCGGTCAGCCAGCTCATCGTCAGGTCGAGCGATACGTCCTCGCCGTCGGCGGCGGATCGGTCAAGCGCCTCCTCCCGCGCGTCGATGGCCGCATCCATGGCCGAGAAGGCGCGCGATAGCTGAAGATTGCCGAAGGCCGGTGCCACCATGCGCCGCTGACGTCGCCATGTCTCGCCGGAGGAAACGAAGATCGAATCGCCGATCAGCGGCTCGACCGCGCCGGTCATCAGATCATTCTTCGGAAAGATGCCGTCAGGGTCAGCCAGAATCCTTCGCACTTCGGACGGGTCGTTCACGACCAGAATCGACCGGCGCGACCAGCCCAGCCAGCCGGTTTCAACCGTATAGGCTTTGTTCGGCAACAGTCCGAGAAGGTTGCCGTCCCCCTGCCACATGACCCGCAGCAGCGACAAGGTGGTCGGCAGCGGGACGGGCCGGGGAGGAATATAGGCTGTTTCGGTCATGGTTTGTTGACATGAGTGTTAATCTGGATTGACACTTGGTTAAACGTCGCCCGCATGGAGCTCAAGGGAAACGTCATCATGGTGTACACGCTGCATTCGTGGTTCATCGTCGCGCACATCCTTGTCGGCGCGGTGGGGCTGTTGTCTTTCTGGGTGCCAGTCGTCGGGCGCAAGGGCGGCGGAACGCATCGGCGTTGGGGCAGTGTCTTTGCGCGCTGTATGCTGACGGTGGGAGTGCTGGCCATCGGCATCAGCGGGACCACCCTGATCGATCCGGTCGGTACGCATCCACATATGGATTTCGAGGCAGGCTTCATCGCGGCGATCTTCGGCTGGATGATGCTGTATCTCGCGATCCTGACGATCAATCTCGCATGGTATGGCCTGTGCTGCGTCCGCAACCGGCAGAACCATGCGGCGAACCGGGACTGGCGCAATCTGGCGCTTCAGGCTGTGTTGTTCGTGGCGACGGTCAATTGCGTGATCCATGGTATCGCGCAGATGCAGCCGCTGATGATCGGTATCTCGACTATCGGTTTCGCTACAGTGGGCACGAATCTGTGGTTCATCCTGCACCGGGCACCGGAACGCAATGCATGGCTGCGACAGCATCTCAAGGGATTGGTGGGGGCCGGTATTTCGGTCTACACGGCCTTCTTCGCTTTCGGAGCGGTCAGGATCGCTCCGCAACTGGCGTTGTCGCCGGTGCTGTGGGCCACGCCCTGCATCGTGGGGCTGGCCATCATCTTCTGGCACTGGTGGGATATCGAACGCAAAGCCCGTCAGAGGATCGCCATGCGACCCTCCCGGACGGCGCTTTCGCAAGGATAGCTTCCGCCATCCAAAGGCGACCGATGAGGGTCAGGCGCGGGCGATTGTCAGGCTGTGGGTGCGAAGCTGGGCATCCTGCCAGTTGGATGACCGACGCTCGCTGGCCACTTTAGCCGCCGCACAGTCGCAGGGCTTATCGCCGAGTGCGCCTTCATGGTGCAATTCGAGGATCGCCGCGTCATCATTTACATCGAGCTTCAGAAAGACCGGCCCGCGTTCGTTCAGGCAATAGGCCCGTTCGGAGACAGCGCGCGCACTTTCGGAGACGCAGGTTGCGAGACGTTCGGCTTCGTCGGCTTTCCAGCCTGAGCGCGTGGCACAGCTCGTGACCCAGGCCGAAGCGGCATTCGTGTCGAACCGTTCATTGAGGTAACAGGTATCGGTCATCATTCTTGCTCCGCCTCGATTACGTGCCACTCTCGCACAGAGTTGCAAATTATACGTAAATTGGAAGTGATTTCCGTCACCTCCGGCTTGATGTTCACCGTAAACTTTACCTTAATTCGGGTATTTCCCGGCGAACGTTGCGAAAGGGCATCTATCTGGCTAGCTTTGCACGGTTCGTGCCAGTCGGAGTCGTCGCCCATGAAAATCGCATCGCTGGAGACGTTCGTCGTCGGCAATCCTCCGCCGGGTTTCGGAGGGCGGTATTTCATCTTCGTCAAGCTGACGACGGCGTGTGGCATTGTCGGTTATGGCGAGGTCTATGCCGCGACCTTCGGGCCTCGGGTGATCGAGGCGATGGTGGCAGATGTCTTCGCGCGGTTCGTGGAAGGGGCTGATCCGTTCGCTATCGAGGCGCTATGGCATCGGGGTTATGGCGCGGGGTTCTCGCATCGTCCCGACCTGTCGATGATGGGTGTCATCTCGGGGCTTGAGATGGCGTGCTGGGATATCGTCGGGAAGGCGCTCGATCAGCCCGTACACAAGCTGTTGGGCGGGCGCGTACATGAGCGGCTGCGGAGCTATACGTATCTCTACCCCGGAGATGACGAGGATGCGGCGGCGTTCTACAACGATCCCGTCGCCTCGGCGGAGCGGGCGGCGGAGGTCGTGGCACAGGGGTTCACGGCGGTGAAGTTCGATCCGGCGGGGCCGTATACGGTTTATGACGGACGCCAACCGGATCTGGAAGCTCTGGAGCGATCGGAGGCGTTTTGCCGGAACATCCGCGAGGCAGTGGGAACGCGGGCCGATTTGCTGTTCGGCACCCATGGGCAGTTCACGGCATCAGGGGCGATCCGCATGGCACGGCGGCTGGAACCCTATGACCCGCTCTGGTTCGAGGAACCATGCCCGCCGGACAATCCTGCTGCACTGGGACAGGTGGCGCTGGCGACATCGGTACCGGTTGCGGCGGGAGAGCGGCTGACGACCAAGGCGGAATTCGCGCGCTTGCTGGAGGCGCGGGGCGCGTCGATCCTGCAAATGAATCTCGGACGGGTCGGAGGCTTGCTGGAAGCCAAGAAAATCGCGGGAATGGCGGAGGCGCATTCAGCGCAGATCGCGCCTCATCTCTATTGCGGGCCGCTGGTGGGGGCGGCGAATGTGCAGATCGGAGCCTGCTCGCCGAATTTCCTCATTCTGGAAAGCATCGGGCGATGGGATGGTTTCCATGCCGATATCCTGAAGACCCCGATGCGATGGGAGGACGGATATGTCCTCGTCCCCGATGCGCCGGGTCTTGGGGTGGAACTCGATGAGGAGGTAGCGCGGGCGCATCCCTATGAGGGCGACCGGCTGCATCTGGAAATGGCGGGGGAACCGTTCGATGCAAAGGGTTATGCGGGGTTCGCCGGGGGATGAGCGGCGGCCTGTCGCTCGGCGCGAATGGTGTAGAGAACGCTGGCGAAGCAACAGGCCGATGATCCGAGAATGCAGAAGATAAGCGGGTACGCCCCCGATGTCTCGGTCAGGGTAAAGGCGGCGAGGGCCGACAGGATCGCACCGCCGAATGTCATCAGCGCGCCCCCAAGCCCGGCTGCTGATCCGGCCAGATCCGGGCGCACGTCCAGCATCCCCGCATTGGCGGAGGGCAGGATGATCCCGTTGCCAAGTCCGATGGTGAAGGTGAAGGCGAAAAAGCCCAGCGGGTGGACCAGTCCCGCCGTTACAAGCGTCAGCGACATGCCGCACAGCGTTATCAGCGCCCCGGCGACCATCATGCGGGAAAGGCCGATCCGGGCCGCGAACCGGCCCGATAATCCGTTGCCGGTGGCGTATCCCATCGGGGTGATTGCCATATACATGCCGACCTGCGTGGCGCTGAGATCGTAGACGACCGATCCGACAAAGGGCGCACCGCCGAGAAAGGCGAAGAAGGTGCCCGACGCGAACATCATCGTGAGCGCATAGCCCCAGAACCGGCGGGATCGCAGAAGGGCGGGATAGGCGCGCGCCTGTTGCGCGAAACTGCCCGCGCCATGGCGGTTCGTCTCGCCCTGATCGAACCAGATCACGAGGGTCGCAAGCCCCCCGACGATCCCCAGAGCGACGAAATTCGAGCGCCAGCCGAAGGCATCGCCCAGCGCGCCCCCGACGGTCGGCGCAATCATCGGTGCCAGCGCCATGCCCATTGTGACATAGCCGATCATGCTTGCCGCCTGCTCACGCCCGACCATGTCGCGGATGGCGGCCCTGGAAACGACGAAACCGACGACACTGCTGGCCTGAAATGCACGGCAGATGAAGAACCCGGTCAGCGTGGTGGCAAAGACTGCGCCGATGCTGGCCAGAGCGAAGATGACGAGGGCCGCCAGCATGACGGGCCTGCGTCCGTACCGATCCGATACCGGGCCGATCCCGAGCTGCACGAAGCCTGTGAGCGCCAGAAAGCCCGTCACCGCGAATTGCATGATCGCATAGGACGTGCCGAATTCCCGTGCCATGGCCGGCAGGGAGGGGATGAACAGGTTCGAGGCCACGGCGGCCACGGCAGTCATCAGCACCAGAGTGGTGATATGGGGCGGTGTGGTCCGGTCGAGATAGCGGACGGGCGGGAAGGGGGTCATGGATGCGGTCCCCGGCACAGGGCCGGGGCAGGGCGCAACGGGTCGGTTGCGCCCCGGTAGATCAGCGCTCCATCTCTTCCGCGACGAGGAAGGCTACTTCCAGTGCCTGACTTGCATTGAGGCGGGGGTCGCAGGCCGTGTGATAGCGGGAGGAGAGATCGGCATCGGTCAGTTCACGCATCCCGCCGGTGCATTCGGTCACGTCCTTGCCCGTCATCTCCAGATGGACCCCGCCGGGATAGACGCCCTGATCCTGACAGGTATCGATGAACTCGCGGGTTTCCTGAAGGATGCTGTCGAAGGGGCGCGTCTTGTAGCCGCTGTCGGCCTTGATGGTGTTGCCGTGCATCGGGTCGCAGCACCAGACGACATTCGCGCCCTCCGCCTTCACGGTCTCGATCAGGGCAGGCAGGTGATCGCCGACCTTGCCTGCACCGAAACGGTTGATGAGGGTCAGGCGACCCTCTTCGTTTTCAGGGTTCAGGAGCGACATCAGCTTTTTGAGGTCATCGGCAGTCATCGAAGGCCCGCATTTCACGCCGATGGGGTTGAGGACACCCCGGCAGAATTCCACATGCGCGCCGTCCGGCTGTCTGGTGCGGTCACCGATCCAGAGCATATGTGCCGAACAGGCGACGGGATCACCCGTGATCGAATCCGTCCGTGCCAGTGCCTGTTCATAGGGCAGCAGCAGGGCCTCGTGAGACGTGTAGTATTCGGTCGTGCCAAGCTCGCTGTGGGTATTCGGGTCGATGCCGCAGGCCCGCATGAAGGCGACGGCCTGACTGACCCGTTCGGCAGTCTGCATGTACCGCTCGTCCCGCGCGAAATCGAGGTTCCACTCGGCCACGCGCTCCAGATCGGCATAACCGCCCGAAGCGAAGGCGCGCAGCAGGTTGAGCGTGGCGGCGGCATGGAGATAGGCTTCCAGCATCTTTTCGGGGTTCGGACGACGGGCTTCGGGCGTGAAGTCCAGTTCGTTGATGATATCCCCCCGGTAGCTGGGCAGTTCCACGCCGTCCTTCGTTTCGGTGGGGGCCGAGCGCGGTTTGGCGAACTGACCCGCCATGCGGCCCACTTTCACGATGGGTTTGCGCGTGGCGAAGGTCAGCGTGACCGCCATCTGGAGCATGACCTTGAAGGTGTCGCGGATCATGTCCCCGGAGAATTCGGAGAAGCTTTCGGCGCAATCACCGCCCTGTAGCAGAAAGGCCTCGCCACGGGCGACATCGGCAAGCCGTTGCTTGAGCGCGCGGGCTTCCCCTGCAAAAACGAGCGGCGGATACGAGGCGAGCTTGGCGGTCACGCGCTCCAGCGCGGCCGCGTCCTCGTAGTCTGGCATCTGCAGGGCCGTGTGGTTCTTCCAGCTTTCGGCAGACCAGTTCACCGTCATCGCTTCGGTCCTCGTAATCATGGGAATTGCGCGGCAGCGCGCATGGCGCGTCTATAGACCTGTGGGTAACCGCCTGTCCACCGCAGCACGATCCGAATCTTAACCATTCCTGTAGAGCGGATTTTAATTCGTGGCTGTCATCTTGATTCTGTTGTGCGAAGGGGCAAGACGATGGCACGGGCGATTGCGATCAATGAGGTGATACCGGACGATATCGTATCGTGTCGGCGTGATGCCATGACGCGCGCTGTACGCCTGTTCGCGCCGCTCAGTGACTGCGCCGTCTCCGTTGAGCAGCTTCTCAGCGTTCCGGCGGCCTGGAGTACGCATCATCATGATGCCGACCGCCTTGCGACCCTTGTGCCGAGGCTTCAGTCCCACCGGCGGGGCGGGATCGCGCCGCCCTATCCGCGCCGGAGGCACCTCGCTGCGCCCCTGCGGGGAACTCTGATCGTGTTTTCAAATGGCTTCGTGCTGGAGCCGTCGGATCACCGTCATCCTTGCGTCAATGTGGCCTGTTCCGAGATCACCGCCGCCACATTCTACAGCGATGCCTTCGAGGTCGCGCTGGTATCCCGCGAGCGTCTGGTTATCCAGACTCCCTCCGTGGATCGGGTCGATTCGATCTTTCAGGCATATTTCTGGAATCCGATCCTCTGAACATCGCCGTGTGGTGTGCGAACTTTCTTGACCTCTGCGATGATCTTCCATTTTGTCAGACGTCGATCATCGTCCGATGACCGAGTGCCCGCCGCAAGCGGATTATGGATTTCGGCCAGACAGGATGCACCATGCGCGGATCGGACGGTACGGAACCGATTTCCTATGTTTTCCTGCTCGTCGAGGAATTCTCGCTGATCGCTTTCGCGTCGGCTATCGAGCCGCTGCGCCTTGCTAACCGGGGAGCGGGCAAGGACATCTATGACTGGAAGCTCGTTTCGGAAACGGGGGAGGCGGTCTGCTCGTCCTGCGGGGCTTGTGTGGAGGTGTCGGGGGGGCTTGACGATGCCAGCCGTGCGGCGCGGGTGGTCGTCGTTTCGGGGCTGAACGCCCACCGGGCCGCAACGAAACCCGTCCTGACATGGCTTCGCAAGCAAAGCCGCCTCGGCTCGCCCATAGGGGCGCTGTGTACGGGGGCGCTCATTCTTGCGAAAGCGGGGCTTCTGGACGAGCGGCGCTGCACGATTCACTGGGAGAATCAGGCGGCATTCTCGGAAGAGTTTCTCGATATCGAACTGACGAATCGCCTGTTCGAGATCGACGGGAACCGCTTTACCTGTGCGGGCGGTATCGCAGCGACCGACATGATGCTGACCCTGATCGCCCGCGATGTCGATCCGGGTATCGTGAGCCTCATCACCGATCAGATCATCCATACCCCCCTTCGCGGAGAGCGCGAGGAACAGCGTCTTTCGGTGCCCGCCCGTATCGGTGTGCGCCATCCCAAGCTGGTCTCGATCATCCAGATGATGGAGCAAAATCTGGAGGAGCCTATCAGCCCCTCGATTCTCGCCCAGCACGCGCAGATGTCCACGCGACAGCTCGAACGCCTGTTCAGGCGTTATCTCGACCGGTCGCCGAAGCGGTATTACATGGAACTGCGGCTTCAGAAGGCGCGGAACCTGCTGTTGCAGACGGAAATGTCGGTCATCAACGTGGCGCTGGCGTCGGGCTTTACCTCGCCCTCACATTTCTCGAAATGCTATCGCTCCTATTTCAACCGCACCCCCTATCGCGAACGCGGTGCGCCGCCCGTTGCCGCAGAGACATCCTTGTCCACGATTGAGACGGCCAAAACAGTTTGAAAAGAGGGGGGAAGTGGTCGGAGCGGCAGGATTCGAACCTGCGACCCCCTGTACCCAAAACAGGTGCGCTACCAGGCTGCGCCACGCTCCGACTGTTGCGGTCGATATACCAGCACCGGGTCAAGGGCAAGCGCGGTTATTCGGGAACCAGGCGATACATCGTAACGATGTCACCGACCGCGATCCCCATGGCTTCGGCCTGACCGCCATTGATCTCGAATACGGCCCTTACGGGGGCTTCGGATCGCACGGGTTCAAGAGAATGCGGCACTGTCCGTGACGCGATTTGCAGGATCGTGCCGTCATCGGCGATGAACAGCATATCGAGAGGGATGAACGTGTTCTTCATCCAGAAAGAGGCGATCTGTTCGCGCGGATACAGGAACAGCATCCCGGAATCGGGAGCGAGATAGTCGCGGAACATCAGGCCGCGCGACCTTTCGGGGCCATCATCCGCGATCTCGATCCTGAAACGGTGACGGGCCTCGCCCGAGGCGATTTCGAGAATGCCATGCGTCGGGGTGTCCGCCAGAGAGGGCGATGTGGCCATGGCCGCAAGTATCGCGGCGAGAAAGGTACGTCGTATCATTGGCGGAACGAGTAGTCCCAGGGGCGAACCTCGTTCGCCATCATCCCACGCGGACCGCGCATCACACGGGCAAGAACGGCCTCACCGGGGGCCAGGTCCGGTAGACCGAAACGGCGTAATACTTCCATATGGATGAAGATGTCGGATGCATCGCCGATCATGTTGCCGAACCCGAAGCCTTTCGCACGGTCGAACCACTTCACGCGGACAGGCACGAGTTCGCCGTCCTGGACAGGATGAGAGTCCTCGTCCTCGACATCGGGGAAATGACTGAGATCCTCGGCGACCTGTGCGCTGTCATCGAGTTCGAGAACGCGGGTCGCCTGTGCGCCACGATCTCCACGGATAGCATCGCATACTATTCTGGCATTCTCCGGCACGGTACTGAAACCGGCGGAGCGTAAAACGGACATATGCAGCAATACGTCGCCACCAAGGTCGTCCGGCGGTTCGTCGGGAACGATAAAGCCATATCCCTTCACGGGATCGAACCACTTTACTTTTCCCACCGCACGAAACGATGTTTCGCCAGTCAAATATGTTACTCCAGAACAAGCTATACGCTGTGTACCTCTATATAGAGCAAAGTAACGTGCTTTGGTCAAAAAACTTTAATGTGTGATGTGCTTTTTGTGACGCGGCTCACAGAATGGCAATTGCGGCTTTCAACACTCCCGCTGATGTTTATAAAGGCGCGCGGCGGGAAAGAGCCGTCGTGATGGTACAGAAAGTTGCAGGTCGATGAAATTCACCCTTTCATGGTTGAAGGACCATCTCGAAACCGATGCCGGAATTGATGAGATCAGCGACGCGCTGGTTGATCTGGGCCTTGAGGTCGAGGGGATCGAGGATCCCGCCGCCCGCCTCGGCGCATTCCGTATCTGCCGTGTCATCGAGGCCGTGCAGCATCCCGATGCGGATCGCCTGCGTCTGTGCCGGGTCGAGACATGGCCACAGGGGCCGGATGGTCCGTCGGAGGAGGTGCAGGTTGTCTGTGGTGCGCCGAATGCACGCACGGGCCTGCTGGGGGTTTTTGCCGCGCCCGGAACACATATTCCCGGAACCGGTGTCGATCTGAAACCGGGAGTCATTCGCGGTGTGGAATCGAACGGGATGCTGTGTTCGGAGCGGGAGCTTGAGCTGTCCGATGACCATGACGGGATCATCGACCTGCCCGAGGATGCGCCGCTCGGCGAACGCTATATCGACTGGCGAAATCTGAATGATCCGGTCATTGATATCGCGATAACGCCGAACCGCCCCGATGCCCTGGGTGTGCGGGGCGTGGCGCGCGATCTGGCGGCGCGCGGGCTGGGAACGCTGCGCCCGATGCCGATAGAGCCGGTGGCGGGCGGTTTCGACAGCCCCATCGGCGTTACTTTGCATGATGATGTGGCCGACAAAGCCTGTCCGCTGTTCATCGGGCGAATGGTGCGGGGCGTGAGGAACGGACCTTCCCCGGACTGGCTGCAACGGCGTCTGCGGGCCATCGGTTTGCGGCCCATCTCGGCTCTGGTCGATATCACGAATTATCTGACCTATGACCGTGCCCGCCCCTTGCATGTCTTCGATGCGGCAAAGGTGAAGGGCAATATTCATGTCCGGCTGTCGCGGCAGGGCGAGACCCTTCTCGCACTCGACGACAAGGAATATGTGTTCGATGATGCCATGACCCTCATCTGCGACGATGCGGGGCCGGAGGGGATCGGCGGAGTGATGGGCGGTCTGGAATCGGGCTGTACCGCCGACACCACCGATGTCTTCATCGAGGCGGCGTATTTCGACCCGGTTCGCACGGCGGCGACGGGGCGCAAACTTCGTATTCATTCCGATGCGCGCTATCGCTTCGAGCGCGGTATCGACCCGGCCTTCACCCGTGACGGCATGGAAATGGCGACGCGGATGGTTCTCGATCTCTGCGGTGGCGAGGCGTCCAACCCGGTAATTGCAGGGGCGGTGCCCGATACGGCCCGCCGGTACGATCTGCGCGGTGATCGGGTCGAGACGCTGGTGGGGATGACGGTCTCCCCCGACGATCAGGCGCGCATCCTCGGTGATCTGGGCTTCGGTGTGGAGCGCAAGGGCGAGGATTTCAGTGTCTCGGTGCCGTCATGGCGCCCCGATATTCACGGCGAAGCCGATCTGGTGGAAGAAATTGCGCGGGTCTCGTCGCTTACGCAGCTCGTTTCCGTACCTTTGCCCCGGCGTGATGCGGGGGTGGCGAAAGCGACCCTGACGCCGATGCAGAAACGGATTGCAGGCGCCCGCCGTGCTCTGGCGGCTCAGGGGATGAACGAATGCGTCACCTATTCCTTCATCGCCGGTGACGAGGCGGCCCGTTTCGGTGGCGGGTCCGGGGCACTCAGGCTGGAAAATCCGATCTCCTCGGAAATGTCCGATATGCGGCCCAGTCCTCTGCCGGGCCTGATGGCGGCTGCATCGCGTAACCGGGCGCGGGGCTTCGGGGATATCGCCCTGTTCGAGGTCGGCAGTGGATTTCTCGGTGCCGAACCGGGGGAGGAAACTCTCCTCGCGGCGGGGCTGCGCCTGGGATCGACGGCCCCGCGTGAATGGACGGGTGAGCGTCGGCCCGCCGATTTCTTCGATTCGCGGGGCGATGTCGAAACAGTGTTAGCCGCGCTCGGTGCGCCCGTTGACCGGATGCAGACGGATCGCGATGTGCCGGACTGGTTGCATCCGGGACGGGCCGCGAATTTTCGGCTGGGACCGAAGAACCTGATCGCCACCTTCGGGGAAGTGCATCCGAAGGTGGTGGCGGCGTTCGATCTGTCGGGACCGGTGGTGGCGTTCGTCCTTCATCTGGAAGCCATTCCCTTTCCGAAGGCGAAGTCCCGCGCCCGCCCCGCGCTTGAGCGAACGAATCTCCAGGCCGTCGAGCGCGATTTCGCCTTTGTCGTCGATGCGCGCACCGAGGCCGAGGCCATTCGCAAGGCCGTGCGCTCTGCGGAAAAGTCATTGATCGAGGGGATCACGGTGTTCGACGTGTTCGATGGCGAGGCGGCGGCGACCCAACTCGGCGAGGGGCTGAAATCCATTGCCGTATCGGTGCGCCTGCAACCGAGGGACAAGACCTTCACCGACGAACAGATCGATGCTGTAGGGGCCAGAATTGTCGCATCGGTCGAAAAAGCGACAGGGGCGACCCTGCGCTCCTGAGATGCACACAACATCATTGATTTAACGGGGGATTTCCGCTTGTTCCGCCCACGGTGCAGGGCATAGGACAATGCTTTGAAACAGGAGAGTATGACGATGAGCATGGTGCAGGAATTCAAGGATTTCGCTTTAAAGGGCAATGTCGTCGATATGGGCGTCGGCATCGTCATCGGTGCCGCCTTCACGACGATCGTGACGTCTCTGGTGAAGGATATCATCAATCCGGTCATCGGCTTTTTCGCCGGTGGCGTCGATTTCTCGAATCTCTTCGTCAATCTTGGCTCCGGTGATTTCAACAGCCTCGAAGCCGCGCAGAGCGCAGGGGCGCCGACGATCAATTACGGGCTGTTCATCAACGCGATCATTTCGTTCCTGATCGTTGCCTTCGTCCTTTTCATGATCATCAAGAACGTGAACAGGCTCAAAAAGGACAATGAGGAAGAAGAGGAAGAGAAGTCGCGTCAGGAAGTCTTGCTTGAGGAAATCCGCGACGCGCTGCGCGCCCGCACCTGACCGGATGGCGCAGAAAGCACGATCCCCCGTGTATCGCGTTTGCCTCGCCGATGGTTCGTGATACCTCGTCCCCTGAAAGGGAGGGACATCATGGATCTGGGATTGAAAGGCAAGCGCGCCATAGTCTGCGCGTCATCACGGGGGCTGGGTCGCGGTTGCGCCGAAGCTCTGGCGGAAGAAGGTGTCGATCTTGTCCTTAACGGACGGACGGAGAAGACACTGACGGACACGGCAAACGATATCCGGGACCGTTTCGGCGTCACGGTCGAGACGGTCATCGGCGACATCGCCGATGAGGGACTGCAAGCGCAACTGCTGGAGCGCGCCGGGGAAGTGCATATCCTCGTCAACAACGCGGGGGGGCCGCCTCCGGGCAATTACACCGACTGGGACCGCGACGACTGGATCGAGGCGCTCGACAACAACATGATTACGCCCATCACGCTGATGAAGGCTGTGCTGCCGGGCATGATCGAGCGTAAATGGGGGCGAATTGTGAATATCACCTCCGGCGCGGTCAAGGCCCCGATTCCCGTTCTGGGCCTGTCGAATGGCGCGCGGGCCGGGCTGACCGGCTTCGTCGCGGGCCTGTCGCGGCAGGTCGCAGGGCAGGGCGTGACGATCAACAACCTGCTTCCCGGCCCCTTCGATACTGACCGAATTCGCAAGACCGTCGAATCCGCCGCCGCCGCGCAGGGGAAATCGGTCGATGAGGTGCTGGAAGCCCGGAAATCCCAGAACCCGATGGGCCGTTTCGGCGAAGCATCCGAATTCGGTGCCTATTGCGCGTTCCTCTGCTCGCAGCAGGCCGGGTACGTGACGGGCCAGAACCTTCTGATGGATGGCGGGGCCTATCCGGGGACGCTCTGATCCCGCTCGCGCCACATCAAAATTATGTCACTGCCCGTCGCAATGCACGACGGGCATTTACCTGTCCGTTAGCAAGTCCGTAACATTTTTTGCAAAAGGGCCGCATCCATGATGTCCGATTCCATTCTTCTTCTTGTTCTCACTGCCGGTGTATTGATCGCCAGTTTTGCGCTCTCCCCCCGAATGACCGGTGTGGATGGCTTCTATGATGGTCGAAACAGACAGGGTGATGCGCCGGGTCTCTGGACTTTGGTATTGAGCCAAGTGACGACATGGATTTTCGCCCGGTCGCTGCTGACCGCTGCGATACTGGGTTTCTATTACGGAACGCCCGGTGCGATGGCCTATGCGGCCTATTATTTCTCGTTCCTGACAGGCGGGATGATTATCGACCGGCTGCGCTTTCACTACGGCTACGGCTCGATCCAGACATTTCTGTCGGATCGTTTCGGGCGGACGGGGACGTTCTGCTATAACTTCGTGATCGCGCTGCGCCTCGTTTCCGAGGTCTTCGCGAACCTTCTGGTGGTCGGTACGATCTTCACAGCGACTTTCGGTGCAAATCTGTTCGGCGGTGTTTTCGGCGAGGCGGTCGGCGACGGGGGCGGTCTGGCGATCGTCGTGCTCGCGCTGGTCGGAATGGGTTACTCGATGCTGGGCGGCCTGCGGGCCTCTCTGAAAACCGACGTGTTGCAGATGATCGTGTTCCTTGCCGTGTTCGGCGTGGCCTTCATCGCGTTGGTGACACATGAATCGTTCAATCTGGGGGCGGCGATGCAGGCCGAGGGTACCAGCGGTGCGTTGCCCGGATGGGTGCTGCTGGCGGTCGCGGGGCTACAGGTGATCTCCTATCCGATGCATGATCCTGTGATGATGGATCGCGGATTGCTCGCGGATCGCAGGACGACGGCATGGTCGTTTTTCCATGCATTCTGGATTTCGGTCCTGTGCATCTTCGGCTTCGGCCTCTTCGGCGTTCAGGCCGGGATGCTGGCCGAGGCGGGCGAGGGGATGCAGGCGGTATGGGCGCGTATGTTCGGTCCGTGGGTGATGGTTGCGGTCAATATGGCGCTGATCGTCTCCGCCGTCTCGACCCTTGATTCAACCCTGTCCAGTGCCTCTAAGCTGGTCGTCGTGGACATGCGGGCGATGCCGCGTACGGTGACGAGCGGGCGTATCGTGATGGCCGGGTTCATGCTGGCCGGTCTGTTTTTCTGCTTCTTCGGAACGCAGGATCTCTACGGCGCGGTCGCCGTGTCGGGCACGGCGTCGATGTATCTCGCCCCCGTGATCCTGTTTTCGCTATGGGGTGGGGTGCGTGATGTGCCGGTCTGGAGCTATGTCGTCTCCTTCGTGGCGGCGGTATCGGGCGCGGTGCTGTATTTCCTCATCAATGGCAAGAAGCAGCTTGGCCTCGACGCCATGACGGCGATGGGCGTTGAGCATAAATACACTGCTCTGCTCTATATCTGCATCGCGGTGCTGGTTATCGGCTGTGGCGCTTTCGCAATCGGCGCGCGGAGCGTGACGCGGGCGCGTACGGCATGATATGGCACACTATAGAATGCTGATACGGAGCCTGATATGGCAGAGGTTGACTGGAAACCCGTCCCCCCGGACGGGGAGCGTGAAGCGCGCCGCTACATCGATTATTTCACCCGGAACGGGATCACGAAGGGATCGGTGCTCAAGTCGGTCGAGCTGACCTATGCCCGCTCGAACGTCTATTTCGATGATACGTATACGTATTTCGAAAAGACGGGCGCATTCGATATCGCATGTGCAAAGGGCTGTGCCTTTTGCTGCCATACGATGGTCAGTGTCGTCCCGCCGGAAGCGTTCTACCTCGCTGACTACATCCGTACGCAGTTCGATGCGGAAGCGTCGCGTGCGATGATCGACCGG
>CAKZUT010000015.1 GCA_937922185.1 uncultured Neomegalonema sp. | reverse complement strand
ACACCTTCACAAACAAAATCAATACTCTGAATTAGGTACACACCCTAGACGGTCCTTCAGGGTCGCACGCTTGCGAAGCAAGGACTTCAGACGATCACGCAGTTTCGGGGCGGGGTGGGTCATGTCTTCCTCCATGCGGTTGCTGTGATACCGATGTGGGAAGATATATCTCGAAGAAAAGCGATATTATTTCTAATATCGATAGGATAATCCTATCGTTATGAAGCTCCACGGCCCCCCGACACAGATCACCCTTAAACAGCTTCGCTATTTCGCGGTGCTGGCTGATACATGCCATTTCGGCGAGGCGGCGCGCAGGCTGGGCATCAGTCAGCCTTCGCTGAGCGCACAGCTTGCCCTGCTGGAGGACACGCTGGGCCTGCAACTGCTGGAGCGCAGTCGGCGCGGGGTTCACCTGACACCACCGGGACGGGATGTGCTGGCCAGGGCCGGACGCGCCCTGAGTGAGGTCGAGGGAATCGTGACGTTCACGGAAGCCGCCCGATCCGAGCCGATGGGGACCATCTCGCTCGGCGCCAAACCGACGCTTGCGCCCTATCTGCTGCCGCATGTGGTCGTGCATCTGCACTCGGCCCATCCGTCGCTGCGTCTCTATGTCCGGGAGGCGGTGCCGCGCGATCTGGAGGATGAACTGCACCGGGGGGTGCATGATGCGATCCTCGCGCAACTGCCGCTGAATATGCCCGATGCGCTGGAGGTCAGACGCCTGTTTCGCGAACCGATCTATGTCGCCATGGCGGTGGATCATCCGCTGGCGCGGAAGGACAGGATCGACCCCGCCGACCTGCGCGGCCAGCCGGTTCTGACGCTTCGCAGCGGCTATCATCTGCATGATCAGGTGCGACGGCTCTGCGAGGAGCATAATGCACAATTGCTACAGCAATATGAGGGCACCAGTCTCGATGCCCTGCGCCTGATGGTCGGGATGGGGATGGGTCTGACCTTCATGCCCGCGCTCTATGTGCGCTCCGAGATCGCGGGCCGCGAGGACGTGGTGGTGCGGACACTCACGGGGCCGCCCATTGTTCGCTCTATCGGCATGGCATGGCGGGCGGAAGCGGGCATGAATGCCTCTTATGAGAGCATTGCCCGGACGATCCGCGATGTGGCCCGCGCCGATTTCGACGATCTGGTGATCGAGGGCTGAACTTCGCCGCAGGCGCGGGTTGCCGTGTGAATCCCAGGCCTTGATTGATCAATGCTCAAGCTGTTGCCCCGGCAAGCTCAATGACAGTTGCCTGATGGCAACATAAGGGTCTTTTGTGCATCATGATCAGAACGCTGTTCTTGAAGGCTGAATGCGACCTGCGGCATAGGGTGCGCCGGGCGAATGATCGCCTGAGCCTCATGGAAAGGAGGTCCGTATGAAAATATGTCTCCGTCCCCATGCCCCCTCTGGGTTGGCATGTCGCGAGGCCAGTGACGCGCAATCGCTCCGGCAAGGATGGTTCACACCCATCGCGATGTAGCTCATCGGTAGAGCATCAGACCTGTAATCTGACTGTAGCGGGTTCGAGTCCCGTCATCACACTGCTGGTACAGGCGAAAGCCTTTCAGGTTCGAGTCCTGAGCACAGCCTCAACGCTGTTCCCTATAACGGTTTCCGGTGTCGGGCCGGTCATTGCCCTTGCGCGTCTTCCCTCGGGAAAGGCGGGTCGGGGCAGGGCCACGGGTTCGCCTCCGGCGCGGCGATGATGGTGAAGGCGGCGTCGGGTCGCGCGGAGGGAAAAGGGCTTCGGCCCGGACCCCGATGCGCCGCTCCTCGCCCCCGACACCCCCTCGCGGCGCGCCCGAGACGGCCCGGCAAAGCCCGGCACCGGGGATCGTTCCCTTACCCCTTTTCACCCCCAACCACAGGAGAAGCACATGACTCTACTTCGTAATTTCGCCGACGCTCTCCTGGGCGTCACCCGCATCGTCGTCAACGAGGGTGAGCGCGCGCTCGTCTCGCTCGATGGTCGCTACAAGAGCCTCTATGGCCCCGGCGAGCATACCTTCATCACGCGCAACCGGAAGTTTTCCGTGCTGTGGTTCGCCATTTCGGGCGGCAACGCGACCGATGCGCCCCTCGCCACGCTGTTGCGCGAGCGGCCCGAACTGGCCGAGGGGCACCTGATGGAGGTGCGTACCGAGCCGGGCGAGGCCGCCGCGATCTTCCGCGACGGGGTGCTGTTCGGGCTGATGAAGCCCGATGCGCGCTCGATCCTCTGGGTCGATGCCGGTCCCTGGACGGTGGAGACGGTCGATGTCACGGGTGACCTGCGTGTGCCGGAAATGCTGGCGAAGCGCATCGTGAAGCCGCGTGTGACCGATCCGGTCAAGCGGATCGAGGTCGGTCAGAGCCAGGTCGCTGTGCTGTTCATCGACGGTGTTCAGACCGATACGCTCGGTGCCGGGGCGCATATCTTCTGGTCGGTCGGCCCGAAGGTGGAGGCGACCCTGATCGACACGCGCCGCATGGCGCTGGAGATCGCGGCTCAGGAGCTGCTGACCAGGGACCGCGTGACGATCCGCGTGAACCTGTCGGTCGTCTACCGCGTCGCCGATCCGGTGAAGGCGGTGACGGGCGCGCGGGACTTCGCGGAAACGCTGTACCGCGAGGCGCAGTTCGCCCTGCGCCGGACGCTCGGCACGATGACCCTCGACCGCATCCTCGCGGAGAAGGTGGATATTGATCCGACGTCCGTGCGTGAGACGATGGCACCGCTGGGGGTCGAGGTGTCCGAACTGGCCATGAAGGATGTGATCCTTCCGGGCGAGATGCGCGCGATCCTCAATCAGGTGGTCGCCGCCGAGAAGGAGGCCGAGGCCAATGTCATCCGTCGCCGCGAGGAGACGAATGCGACCCGGTCGCTGCTCAACACCGCGAAGGTGATGGCCGAGAACCCGGTGATGCTGCGTCTCAAGGAACTGGAGGCGTTGCAGGAACTGGCCGGGAAGGTCGAGCGACTGACGGTCCATAACGGGACCGATGGCCTGATGAACGATCTCGTGCGCCTGCGCGGGTAGAGTCGTCGGCGATCCGGCCCGTGACTCAATCGGATCGCCGGTCACTCCAGCGAAAAACGACGCCCCGGACGAGAGGTCCGGGGCGTCGCACGGAAAATTTATGATCGGACGCCCTGACGGCCCCGCAGGGCCGGGATGATCCGATCCTACCGACCCCATTCGCGGACGGGGCCGCTGTCGAGATGGACGAAATCGGAGGAGCTGTAGCGGCCCACGCCGCCCGCCGCGAGGCGCTCGCCGATATTGGCGATGGTGTCGGTCGAGACGCCTTTCATGCGAAGATCAACCGCCATGCCTCTGATATGATAAGAATTTTTTGCAACACCGTTCGACCGGGCGCGCAGGGCATCATTCGTGCGCTGGGAGCGATAACCGGAAATGACCGAGAACGGACGATCCTGGCCGATCATGTACTGGGTAGCCGAGACGATATCGACGGCCCGCCGGTCCATGCGGCGCATCTCGTCGGTGCGGACATCACGCAGGATTCGGTCGATTTCAGCCATTACTCCCGGAATGTATTCACCGTATGAATAATATATGGCATCAAGGCGCTCATCCGTTCGTGGATTGTAAATATTAATCCTGCGAAGATCACCCGCACGAGCCGCGACGCTGCGGAACGGACAGAGCATAAGACTGGCGGCGGCACCGGCAAGCAGGCTGCGCCGGGTGCAATCGGTACGGAGAGGTGACGTGTCTGACATGAATGCAGTCCCCAAGACGGTCTTCGCTGCCCGCATCGGCAAGAGTGCCGATACGATGCCGACGTCCCCCCAGGACGCCTTTCGGTTCGGGGGGCAGTATCGCAGGGACGGTTTTCACTTTGGTTTACTGCGGATGGTCCGGCGCATTTCATTATCTCGAATTTTAGCGGTTTCATGCGCCCTTGCAGGAGCGCCCGCCTATGCAGCGCCCGATAAGGTCATTCCCGCCGTTGCCGGGGAAGTGCAGCAGAGCGCCTATGATCCGCTTGCGGCGGCCTTCGATCTCTTCGCCTCCGACCCGAATGCGCCCAAGCTGTGGGTGCGGGGCCAGGATGATCTGGACCGGGCAAAAGCCCTGCTCGACCGATTCGCGGCGGCACCGGGCCATGGCCTCTCGCCCTCACGGTATGATCTGGAAACCCTGCGCGGGATGATGGAGGCCTTCGAGGCCAGTCCGGGATTCGAAGCCGCGCAGAAATTCGAGCGCGCCCTTTCCATCGCCTACATGCGCTATGCCACCGATCTTGTCTCCGGCATGGTCGATCCTGAGAGCCTTGAGGCCAGGATTCATGTCGATCCCAGCCGGATCAATCCCGTGCGCCTGCTCAATCGTGCGGCGGAGGCCGAGGATGTGGAGGCCCTGCTCGACGATCTGGCTCCGTCGAATATCCGCTATCGCAACCTGCGCGCCGCTGTCCTGCGGATGATGGATCAGGTCAACCGGGGCGGATGGGGAGAGGCGGTCGAGCCGGGGGGGCTGACCCCCGGTGCCGTCTCGGCCAATGTCGCCAGGCTGCGGCGGCGGTTGATGGCAATGGGCGATCTGGCCCCGGAACCGGATCTTTCCGGCGTCACCAGCGACCCCGATATCGCCGCCTATGACGAACGCCTGATGGGGGCGGTCGCCTCCTTCCAGCAGCGACACGGCCTGACCGCCGACGGGATCGCCGGACCTGCAACCCTGCGCGCGCTCAATGCCCCGCTGGGGATGCGCCTCGCGCAGGCGATGCTCAATCTCGAACGCCTGCGCTGGCGACAGGATCGGATGAGTGGCCGCCGGATCGAGGTGAACCAGCCCGATTTCCGTATGACCGTCTATGATGATGCCAGTGCTCCGGTCCATGACGCGCGGGTGGTCATCGGCAAGAGCGAGCGTCGGCTCCAGACGCCGGAATTCAACGACCATATGAGTTATATCGTCCTGAACCCCACCTGGACGGTTCCGCGCAGCATCATCCGCCGTGAAATCCTGCCCGATATGCAGAAAGACCCGACCTTTCTGGAGCGGAACAACATGATCCTGCTGCGCGGCGGGAAGAAGATCGATCCGGCGACCGTGGACTGGAAGGCCGAGACGCGCGAGAGCGTGTCGGATATGGGCGTGGTCCAGCGCCCCGGCAAAGGCAATGCGCTGGGTAACGTCAAGTTCATGTTCCCCAATGGCTATAACGTCTATCTGCACGACACGCCGTCGAAACATCTGTTCGCCTCGGATACCCGTGCCTACAGCCACGGCTGCGTCCGGGTCGAGCGGCCCTTCGCCCTCGCATGGCTGTTGCTGTCCGAACAGACCGATGATCCGGGGACGATGATCGAGGAAACGCTGGCGACCGGCAAGGAAACGAATGTGCCGCTGGAACGCCCGATTCCGATCTCGTTGCTCTATCTGACGGCATGGGTCGATGAAGCGGGTATTCTCAATTTCCGCGAAGACGTCTACAAGCGCGATGAAATTCTGGCGCGTGCCTTGCGGGCCAATTCCTGACGAGCGGAGAGGCGTATGGCCGATTCCCACACGGTCGCCGATCTCGCGGCGGCCCTCGGTGCCGCCTTCGAGGGCGACGGCAGCATCCGGGTGACCGGGCTTGTCCATCCCTCCATGGCGGGACCGGATCGTCTGGTCATGGCCAGTTCGCCCGATTTTCTGAAAAAGATTGAGCCGGGATCGGCCCGTGCGGCCCTCGTGGCGCAGGGGGCGGACTGGCGGGCGGCGGGGCTGGAGGCGGCGATCATGGCCCCGCGTCCCCGCTATGCCATGGCCCATGCGACCCGTGCTTTCGCTGTGTCCGACGCGCTCGAACCCGGTATCCATCCCTCCGCCGTGGTCGGGCCGGGGGCTGAAATCGGCGAGGATGTGCGTATCGGCCCCTTCGTTCATATCGCGGCAGGGGCCAGTATCGGTGCAGGCAGTCGCCTTCATTCCCATGTCTCCGTCGGTGAGGACGCGGTGCTGGGGGAGGGGGCGCTGATCCATGCCGGGGTGCGTATCGCGAGTCGGGTGAGCATCGGCGTCCGGGCGATCATCCACCAGAATGCCGTCATCGGGGCGGATGGTTTTTCCTTCGTGACCCCCGATCTCGGAGCCGTCGAGGCCGCCAAGGCGGGTGGCGGCAGCGAATCCGCCACGCAGAACCTTGCTCTGGAACGCATCTATTCCCTCGCCGCCGTGACGATGGGCGATGACGTGGAGATCGGCGCGGGAACCACAATCGACCGGGGTACCCTTCAGGATACGCGCATCGGCTCGGGCACCAAGATCGATAATCAGGTCCAGATCGGCCATAATGTCAGCATCGGCAATACCTGTATGCTCTGCGCGCAGGTGGGGATTGCGGGCAGTGTGCAGATCGGGGACCGGGTGGTTCTGGGGGGCAAGGCCGGGGTAGCCGATCACCTCAAGATCGGCTCGGATGTGCTCGTCGCCGCCGCATCCGCCGTGGCCGGAAACGTGAAGGGACGGTCGATCGTCATGGGCGTTCCGGCCATGCCTCGGGATGAAGCGGTGCGATCCGTCATGGCGATCCGACGTCTGCCGCGATTGATGGACACTGTCGAAGCCCTGAAAAAACGGCTTTCCGCGATGGACACTACAGGCTAATTGACCTATTCCCTGCGCGAGTGCGGCGGACAGCCACCGGGAAAGAATTTCGATGAGCGATGACATACGCCAGCGGGTCCGCGTCATCGTCGCCGAACAGGCGATGATCGACGTCGAGCAGGTTTCACCCGAATCAACCATGGACGACCTGGGCCTCGATTCCCTCGGGCTGGTGGAAATCGTTTTCGCCATCGAAGAGGAATTCGGAGTTTCAGTCCCCTATAACGCAAACGAGCCGAATTCCGAGGAATTCGATATCTCCACCGTGAAAGCCGTCGAGGACGGGGTGATGAAGCTCGTCACGGAGAAGGTTTGATCGCTTGATGCGACGTGTTGTCGTCACCGGAACGGGCGTCGTGTCCGCGCTCGGCATCGGGTACGACACGCATGTCGATGCCTTGCGCGCGGGGCGGTCGGGTATCGGTCCCATCCGGCTGATCGATACCGAAGGGCTGAATATCGGTATCGCCGCCGAGGCCGGAGACTATGTGGCCACCGACCATTTCAGCAAGAATGACCTGACTCTGCGCGACCGGGTAACGCAAATGGCCCTGACGGCGGCGAAGGAGGCGGTTGGTCGCTCCGGTATCGAGTTCACCGATGCGCTGGGGATGCGAACCGCCACGATCATCGGCACCTCGATGGGCGGTCAGCATACGCAGGACGACAACTACCGCCTCATCTATCGCGACGGCAAACAGCGTGTGCATCCCTTCACGGTGCCGAAGCTCATGGCCAATGCGCCCGCGAGCTGGATCAGCATGGAGCACGGGCTGAAAGGCCCGGCCTGGTCGGTCTCGACTGCCTGCGCCTCCTCGAACCATGCTATCGGACAGGCCTATCAGTTGATCCGGGGGGGCATGGCCGATGCCGCCGTCACGGGAGGCTGCGAGTCCGGCCTGACCTACGGTGTGCTCAAGGCATGGGAAGGTCTGCGGGTCATGTCGAAGGATACATGCCGCCCCTTCTCCAGGACCCGCAGCGGTATGGTGCAGGGAGAGGGGGCCGCGATCCTCGTGCTGGAGGAGATGGAATCCGCCAGAGCGCGCGGTGCCGAGATCATGGGCGAGATCGTCGGGTTCGGCATGACGGCGGATGCCAATGATATCGTGCAGCCCTCGCTGGACGGGGCGGCGCGGGCCATGCGTGCCGCGCTGGACGATGCCGGCCTGGGCGGAGGCGAGATCGCCTATATCAATGCCCATGGGACCGCCACGGCAGCGAATGACCGGATCGAATGCGCCGCGATTCGTCAGGTTTTCGGAGATCATGCCGACCGGCTGCTGGTCTCCTCAACAAAGTCGATGCATGGCCATTGTATCGGGGCGGCGGGCGCGCTGGAAATGGCGGCGACCCTCTCGGCGCTCGGGTCGGGCATTGTGCCGCCGACCGCCAATTTCGAGGAGCCGGACCCGGATTGCGATCTGGATGTCGTGCCCAATGAGGCCCGCGAGGCCGATATTCCGTTCGCTCTCTCGAACTCGTTCGCGTTCGGGGGCCTCAATGCCGTCCTTGTGGTCCGGCGTTTCGACGAGTGATCTGACGGCCCGCACCGGCCTGCGAGCCGTCGCGTCTGTCAGAGATTGTTGAGTGCCGCCGTGAACCCGCTCAGCGAAATCGGCAACCGGACCCGCTCGTCGGGGCTGGGGGAGACGATCAGATAAGCGGTGCCGCCGGACTTCATCTGCTCCAGCATCGTTGCCGCGATGGGGGCACGGACCACGCAGCCATCGGGAATGCACCGCTCGAAAGGCACGGCCTTCGGTTCGTTCTGATCGACCTGCAAGCCCAGCGCACCGGGCAGGAAAACACCCAGTGGCACCACGATCTCGGCCAGTGCGATGATGGGGTTTCCGCTGTTGTCGCGCAGGCCCTTGGGCTTGAAGATCGTGAAGACCGCATCCGCCGTCTCCGCCGTTCGCTGGTGAAGCTGCGTCATGATGCAGTCATCCTGCCCGAAGCATCGCACTTCCCACTGGCCGTGAGTGGCCTTGAGTGTCGGCTCCGGTGGCGGCGTGGACTGGGCCATGGCGGGCGTCGCGAAGGGGAGGAGGGCGCCGAGCAAGGCGACAATGGCAGGACGCATCGCTGAATTCCTTTCGAGTGATCCCGGACAAAGGCATACGGACATTCGGTCGTACAGCGGACCGTCTATCAAATATACCGACGGAGTTGAACCGGAGTGAGGCACATTCACGGCAACTTTCGGCACGGATCAGACGATGCGGGATATCCCGATCACTCAGTCATGGGCGGCCATTGCCCGGCGAAGCTGCGTCAGGGTTTTGCCCAAAGGGTCTGCCTGTCCGTCAGGAAGATCGGGCGATCCGAACAGCGGAATGATCGAGGCGCTCTGGCGATCCCCGTCCGATTCGCCGGACGGTTGGCTCTCCCGCAGACGTTCGGTCGTAATCATCGGCCCTCTGGACAGCTCGTCGAGACGCCGCGCCCGCTCATGCAGGCGATCCACTCGCAGCACGAAACCGGCAAGCTGATGCGAGATGGTGCCTTCTTCCCGCGAGAAGATCGGCGATGGTGCATGGAGCCGCGCGGCCTGTCCGCCCTCGCCGGGTGTGGGCAACAATTCGCTGATCGCCCAGGAGCATGTCGCCGTCATCCGCCAGTTGGCCTGAGCGAGAACATGCGCGGTTATGGTGCCGTGCTTTTCCACCAGAGCATGTGTCTGGGCTTCTTCCAGCAGATCCGTTGCTTCATGCAGCAGATGCTTCAGAATCCGCGCGTCGATCCGCATATCATGCGAACCACGGTTTCCCGTATTTTCCATTGTTGAAATCCCCCGATTTCAGTGTCCCGATCATGGACTCTAGAGCAGGGGGTTTAAGGTCGGGTCTGCAAACACGGATAATTTCGGAACAATTTTTTCGATTCTATCCGCCGATAGCCGTCTAGAGCACACTGAATTTCATACGAATCATCATTCACACCAAGACGTGTGTGAATGGTGATACTCCTGATTCAGATAGAATTCAGAGTGCTC
>CAKZUT010000014.1 GCA_937922185.1 uncultured Neomegalonema sp. | reverse complement strand
TCCCGCCATCTCGGGCTGGTGCAGGCGCGGGAGCACGGCGACCTCGAATGCTTCATCGACAGGGCGGCGGATACGGTCGAGACCCATTGTGATCTCGATGCTCTCACGGCCTTGGCCGGTCCCGTCGCCTCCGGCACAGCGCCAAAACGCCTGCGCCCCCTTGGCCAGCGCATCGCCGTCGCAGAGGATATCGCCTTCAGCTTCGCCTACCCGCACATGCTGTCCGACTGGCGCGCGCAGGGCGCGGAAATCCTGCCCTTCTCGCCATTGATAGATGAAGCCCCGGACGACCACGCCGACGCCGTTTTCCTCCCCGGTGGCTATCCCGAGCTGCACGCTGCAACCCTCTCCGCCGCTACCCGCTTCGCCACGGGAATGCGTGCGGCACGAGACAGGGGCGCGATAATCCACGGTGAGTGCGGCGGCTACATGGTGCTGGGCCAGGGCCTGATCGACGCAGACGGCACCCGCCACTCCATGCTCGGCCTGCTTGGCGTCGAGACCAGCTTTGCGGCCAGAAAACTGTATCTGGGATATCGCATGATGACCTCATGTGCCCCGCTGCCATGGGGAGGTGCCTTTCGGGGGCACGAATTCCACTACGCTACTATCGTGCAAGAACACGGCGACCCGCTCTTCACCCTGCACGATTCGATGGGCATCGACCTCGGCCCCGCCGGACTGCGCGATGGTTCCGTCAGCGGTACCTTCGCCCATATTGTCGAATCCGCCGGATAGTGTCACACCCGCGAAAGCGGGGGTCTCGTCGTCAGGTCATCACGGCTTCAGCACGATCTTCGCCGCCCGCACGTTCCGCGCATCGAGGTCGGCAAACGCCTGCGCCCCCTCCGCCAGCGGTCTTTCCTCGATCCATGAGAAATCCCCGAACCGACCATCGAAGATCGCCCGTGCGGTGGCTCTGAAATCGTCGTTCGTATAGGTGTAGGTGCCGAAGAACGTGATCTCCTGCAAGGTCATCCGCCGCGTATCCAGCCCTGCCCCGCCCCCCGCCAGCCCGATATGCGCGATGACACCGCCGGGCGCGGCAAGGCGCGTGGAGGTCGCGCGGCTGGACTCGGACCCGTAGGCATCGACCACAAGAGGCACCGATCCGTCCTCCGGTGCGTCATCGTCGCTACCGTAGATACGGAACGGTCCCGCTTCGGACAGCATTTCCCGCCGCGCAGGGTTCGGCTCCGAAATCCAGATATCCTTGATCCCGTAGACGAGAGCCGCCAGCGCCGTGCCCAGCCCGATGGCCCCGCCCCCCAGCACCACGAGCCGGGCATCTTCGAGAGGGCGCACGAAGCTCTTGGCGGCCAGCCGCAGCGCGTGCCAGCCGCAGGCCAGAGGCTCGGCCAGTGCGGCATGGGCGAGGGGGACGCCCTCGGGCACGATCACGAGGTTTTCGGGTGGAATCGCCACGCGCTGTGCGAAG
Source organism: uncultured Neomegalonema sp. (assembly GCA_937922185.1). Classification (GTDB taxonomy): domain Bacteria; phylum Pseudomonadota; class Alphaproteobacteria; order Rhodobacterales; family Rhodobacteraceae; genus JAHDDY01. Next base: position 12,622 of record CAKZUT010000014.1, on the reverse strand, counting down.
GCCCCTTCGCGCGGCGGGATCGACAGGAGGCTGCGATCCGGGCAGAGGTTCTCGCGTTTCTCGATGCAGTACCGGCACGTCCCGCAGGTCACCATCGGATTGATCGTGACCCGCTGGCCCTCCATCGGTCCCGAGACCACGCGCCCCGCCGCTTCATGTCCGAGGATAAGGGGCGGCACCCGGCGAGGGTCGGTGCCGTGATAGGCGTGCTGGTCGGACCCGCAGATGCCGACCGCCTCGATCTCGACCACTGACTCCCCGGCATTGGGCACCGGCTCCGCCACGTCTGCCATTTCCAGGGTGTTCGGGCCGGTATAGACGAGTGCGCGCATGGGTCAGAGCCTTTCGGAGTTGAGCTGCTTTCTTCTGACGTTTTCCGCCCGTCGGGGCAAGCGATGGTGCGGGAGGGTATTTCCCCGGTTCGTCAGCTATCGCCGAAGCCCGACCCGGCCACGCGGTATTCCGGGCGCGGCGGGGCAAAGATGTCGAGGATACGCGCGCCGTCCGGTCCCGCCCGCATCGTATGAGGGACATTGCCGGGGGTGCGCCAGAAATCGCCGGCTTTCACGGGAATTTCCTCGTCTCCCTGCACCCGGATGCCACAGCCTTCGAGCATCACGCCCCATTGTTCCTCCGGGTGATGATGGACCTTGCCTTCGGCATTCGGGGCAACGGTCACGACCGACAACATCGCGCCGTCTCCGGGAAAGATGCGCGTTGTCAGGCCGGGGGCGAGATCACGGAACAAGCCGTCCGACAGGTCATCAAGGCTGTGAAATTCATCGCGCTGGCTCATGGGGAGGACTCCGTTTATTGGCTCGCAAGGCTAGCGATCTCGCACCGCCGCGTCAAAACCCGTGACTGGTCGGAACACTTCGCCGCCCCAGACTTTGATGGGCAAAAGGAGAACCATCATCATGCTCAGATATATCGCTCTGGCCGCCCTGCTCGCCACCACCTCCGGCGTTGCGCGTGCGGAGACCTTCACGATCACCGGCGACACGGGCGGCACCATCCGTGCCGAGGCGCTGGAAACTTTCGATGCTCCCTGGGCTATGACATGGATGCCCGACGGTCGGGGCCTCGTGACCGAGAAGGGCGGAACGCTCTGGCTGATCGGGGCAGACGGGCGCAAGACCGGAACGGTTTCCGGTCTGCCTCCCATATCGGCGCGCGGACAGGGGGGCCTGGGCGACGTGATCCTGCATCCCGATTTTGCCTCGAACGGCCTTGTCTACATCTCCTATGTCGAGCGCGATGCCAGTGATGATTCTCTGAGCGGGGCGGCGGTGGACCGGGCGCGGCTGGTGCCGGACGGTGCTGGCGGTCGTCTTGAAGGGCGCACCCGCGTCTGGGAGCAGGTGCCCAAACTGCGCGGCGAGGGCCATTACGGTCATCGTCTCGCGTTTGCCCCTGATGGCAACCTTTTCATCACTTCGGGGGAGCGGCAGAAATTCACGCCCTCGCAGAACATGGCGATGAATCTCGGCAAGATCATCCGGGTCACCGAGAACGGCGATATCCCTGCCGATAATCCTTTCGTCGGTCAGGGCGGAGTGACCGGGCAGATATGGTCCCTTGGCCACCGCAATCCGCTGGGGATCGATTTCGATGCGAAGGGTCAGCTCTGGGCGCATGAGATGGGTCCAAAGCACGGCGATGAACTGAACCGGATCGTGCGCGGCGAGAACTACGGCTACCCCGAGGTCTCGAACGGCGACCATTACAGCGGTGTGCCGATCCCCGATCATGACACCAATCCCGCTTACGAGAACCCTGCGGCCTACTGGGTTCCGGCGATCAGTCCCGCAGGGTTCGTGATCTATGACGGCACGCTGTTCGGTGACTGGACAGGCAATGGTCTGATCGGCGGGCTGGGGTCGCGGGCGCTGGTCCGGGTCCGCTTCATGGAACAGGAAACCGACAATACCGGTGCGCCGCTCGGCAGGGACGGCCCGATGGAAACCGTTGCCGAGGAAGTCGAACGCTATGAATGGGGCAAGCGTGTCCGCGAGGTCGAGGAAGGGCCGGACGGGGCCGTCTATGTGCTGGAGGACAAGGCTGGCGGGCGTCTGCTGAAACTGACGCCGGGATCGTAGAGGCAAGCATGATGCCCGCCGGGGGCGGGCATCATGGACATCCGGGTCAGGCGCGGCCCTTGTAGATATCGATCAGCTTGTTCAGCATCTCGATGGCCTCGCCGCGTTCGCGCTGGAAAGTATTGCGACCAATGATCGAGCCGTTGCCGCCGCCGTCGCGGATGGCGCGCGCATCGTCATAGACTGAGCTTGCGCCTTTTTTGGCTCCGCCCGAGAAGACGACGATGCGGCGACCGTTGAAGGATGCCTGCATCACATGCGCCACACGGTCGGCTTGCGTCTTGATCGTGATTTTCTCGGACTTGTAGACCTTCGCGGCCTCGTCCTGCATCAGATCGGCGGTGGAAAGTTTCACCTTGATGATATGCGCGCCGAGCAGCGCGGCAATCTGGGCGGCATAGGCCGAGACGTCCATGGCCAGTTCGCCCGCCTTGGTGATGGCCTCGCCGCGCGGGTAGGACCAGATCACGGTCGCCACGCCCTTGGCCTTGGCCTCCTCGGACATCTGGCTGATTTCCTCGAACATATTCAGCGAACAGGCCGAGCCGGGATAGACCGTGAAGCCGATTGCCGAGCAGCCGAGCCGCAGCGCATCATCCACACTCGCCGTGATCGCCTGGTCCTTGCCCGCCTCATCAGGCAGCAGGGAGTTGGCCGAGTTGACTTTGAGGATCGTGGGGATCTGTCCCGCGAAGGTGCCCGCGCCTGCCTCGATCATGCCGAGGGGGGCCGCATAGGCGTTCAGGCCCGCATCAATGGCGATCTGGTAATGATAATGGGGGTCGTAGGCTGCCGGGTTAGGACCGAAGCTGCGCGCGGGGCCATGCTCGAAGCCCTGATCGACGGGCAGGATAATCATCTTGCCGGTACCGCCCAGCTTTCCGTTCATCAGGATGCGGCAGAGATTGGCCTTCACGCCGGGGGTATCGGACTCGTAATTCGCCAGAATTTTCTGGACAGCGCGGGTGGCTTTCATGGGGGATACCTCGAATATTCCGTACGGTGCAAAGGTGTCTGATGCGGGCGGCGACACCCTATTCAGACAGCCTGTCAGGTCAAGCGATGACGTGGATAACCGGGTTTGGTTGATGAAAAAATACCGTTCCGTCCTTTTGCGGGCACGCGGAGAGTGTGGCCGCTATATTTTCGGCTGGCGACGGCCCGTGATCCGCCCGCGCTGGATGCGGGCGACCATCACGCCGCTGGCGATGATGATCGCCATTCCCAGAAACGACAATGCATCGGGCAGGGTGCCGAAGGCGACGAGGCCGATCACGACTCCGGCGATGATCTCCATATAGGTAAAGGGGGCCAGATCGGCGGCGGGCGCGCGTGAGAAGGCGACGGTCACGAGGGTCTGGCTGAAGGCGGCCATTGCCGCCAGCAGGGCCAGTTTTCCGGCCTGTGCCGCCGTGACGGCTTGCCATATCCAGGGCGCGAAGGGGGTGATCAGCATCGTCACCACACAGGCCCCCCAGAACGACGTCAGCAGCGGATCGACCGCCCCGCCGAGACGCCGGTTGAGGATCATCTGCCCCGCAATCAGCGCCCCCGCCGCCAGAGCGAAAGGGGTGCCCGCCGCCGCAAGGCCGTCTGCGCTGGGCCGGGCGACCAGCAGGACGCCTGCGAAGCCACCCGCCACGCCGAGAAAGGTCAGCAGGCGGGGCGGCTCGTTCAGGAAAACCGGAGCCAGCAGGGTGATGAGAAAAGGATAGATGTAGAGAAGCGTGATCGCTTCGGCGAAATCGAGGGTGCGGGCGGCGACGATGAAACAGGTCGTGCCCGCCGCCATCATCACCCCGCGCAGCACCTGCGTCATGGGCATGACCGGTGCGAAAATGCGCGCCCTGCCTGAGCGCCAGAGAACAACAGGCATCATCAGGGCCACGAAGCCCATGAACCGCACCCAGACGATGAGAAACGCGGGCAATTCGTCCGACAGACCCTTCATCACCGCCCCGGACAGGGCCGCAAGGGACAATCCGCACAGCAGGGGAACAAGGCCCGATTTGAGGGAACCGGAAGAGGGGTGGGACTGTGCCATGCCTCCGGCCTATCCCGTCCCCGCGCGCGACGCTACCCGCGTTCAGCGACAGAATGATATTTGCAGGAAAATCCACCGCGTCCCCCGGAAACAGGGGGCCGGACTGTCGGATGCGCCGGATATGTCCATCCATGCCGACGAAGATGAGAGTGGTTTTCGTCGAGTGCGGCTATTCGGACGGCCAGCATATATGTTGAAGCGTTCCCGAAACCGAATGATCGGAATGGAGCACTGCGCGGAATCAGTCGATGATGTCCTCGATCTCGTCCCAGATATCTTCCAGCCGGTCGAGGAAGCTCTTGCGTTTTTTCGGTCTGGATTTTTTCTTCTTTTTCTTCGGGCGGTACATGCCGCCGGTATCCGTTCCGGGCCTGGCCCTGCTGGGTGGCGCTGCATGGGCTGCTGTACCGACGGGGCCGCTCAGGCCGAGCCAGCCGAAACCGGAGGAGCCGCAGCTCTTAGGGGTCTCACGCCTGATCCGCACGGGTTTGTTCACCACCGCTTCCATGCGCGCGGATGAGAGCCGCGCGCCGCAGGCATCGCAGGTCAGCACCCCCCGCCCGATCCGCGACAGGTCCAGCATCGTCGCGGCATCGCAATAGCAACAGGTGATTTCTCGGACGGTCTTCGGCATCATCCCTCTCCTTCCATGCCCAGATAATCGCGCGGAGTGGCGAATGGAAGGCCGGTAAGGTCGCGAAGGGGCGACGTTTCGACGGATTTGCACGGGCGGCACTTTGCGGCATAAGCGATGACCGCGCGATACTCCAACCACCGGACCCATGCCATGCTTCTGATCCAATGCCCAGTCTGCGGCGTCGAGGCCGAGGAAACCGAATTCGCCCCCGGCGGCGAAGCGCATATCCTGCGCCCCGAACCGGGATGTTCGGATGCCGAGTGGTCGGCCTATCTGTTCGAGCGCAAGAACCCGCGCGCTGTGCATTACGAGCGCTGGCGCCATGCCTTTGGCTGCGGCAAGTGGTTCCACATGGCCCGGCATACCCACACACTCGAGATTTTCGGTGTCTATGCGGCGGATGCACCTGAGCCGCCGCAGGAGATCCGGGACCGTATCGCCGAGAGGACCGCGCCATGACCCGTCTCAAGTCCGGCGGGGCGCTGATCGACCGCGATACGTCCGTCACCTTCACCTTTGACGGCAAGCCGTTCCGGGGCATGAAGGGCGATACGCTGGCCTCTGCTCTGCTGGCCAACGGGGTCAGGCTGGTCAACCGCTCCTACAAGTACCATCGCCCGCGCGGCGTGGTCACGAGCGGACCGGAGGAGCCGAACGCACTGGTCAATCTGGGCAGTGGCGACCGGCACGAGCCGAATATCCGCATGACGCAGATCGAGCTGTTCGATGGGTTGGAGGCAACCTCGCAGAACCGCTATCCGTCCCTGAAATCGGATGTGGGGGTGCTCAATGCCGCTGCCTCGCGGCTGTACCCGGCGGGGTTCTACTACAAGACTTTCATCCATCCGCGCGTGGCGTGGAAGCATCTGTTCGAGCCGGTGATCCGGCGGATCGCGGGCTTGGGACGGGCACCGACCGAGGCCGATCCCGATACCTACGAGCATCAATACGCCTTCTGTGACACGCTGATCGCGGGCGGTGGCCCCGCCGGATTGCTGGCCGCGCGCCGGGCCGGGGAGGCGGGCGAGCGGGTCATGCTCGTCGAGCAGACGGAACGCTGGGGCGGGCGACTGCTGACCGATGACGACGCGGAGATCGACGGCAAGCCCGCGCGGGACTGGATAGCCGGGCAGGTGGCCGCGCTTGAGGCGATGGAGAACGTGACGCTTCGCCTGCGGACCTGCTGCTCCGCCGCCTTCGACCATGGCTATGCCTTGCTGTACGAGCGTCGGGCGGATCATATGACCCCCACGGGGCCACGGCATCGCCTGTGGCGGGTGCGCGCCGGGCAGATCGTGGGCGCGACGGGCATGATCGAGCGGCCCATCCCGTTCTATGGTAACGACTTTCCGGGCGTGATGCTGGCGAGCGCGGTGCGCGATTATGTCAGGCTGTGGGGCGTGGCCCCCGGTCAGCGCACGGTCCTCTACACTACCAATGACGACGGCTATCGCACGGCGCTGGCGCTGCATGAGGCAGGATGCCATGTGGCGGCGATCCTTGATGCGCGGGCTGATCCGGTGGGAATTCTGGTCGAGCAGGCGCGGGAAGCCGGTCTGACAGTGATGTCGGCCACGGGCATTGGCAAGGTTTCGGGCAATCGCGACGGCGTGCGTGAAATCCAGACGGTGCCGCTCGACAGGGGCGATGACGTGGAGCTGGGCAAGCGGATCGAATGCGACTGTGTGGCGATGGCGGGCGGCTGGTCGCCGGTCGTGCATCTCTACAGCCATTCCGGTGGCAAGGTGGTCTGGGACGCGGATCGCGCGATGTATCGCCCCGACCCTGAAAATCCGCCGCGTGACCGCCACGGCGAGCCGTATGTGCGGCTGGTGGGCGGGGCGGGCGGGGCGCTGACCACGGGCGATGTGCTGGCCAGTGTCGGTGGGGCAACTCCTTCCGTCGTCGCTGCCGCCGAGCAGCCCGCCAGACCGGTCTGGTTCACGCCTTCGCAGGGCAAGGCCGCGCTGGGGGGCAAGCATTTCCTGGATTATCAGAACGATGTGACGGTGGCCGATATCCGGCTGGCGGCGCGTGAGGGCTTTGAGTCGGTCGAACATGCCAAGCGATACACGACGCTGGGCATGGCGACGGATCAGGGCAAGCTGTCCAATATCAACGGTCACGCGATCCTCGCCGAGACGCTGGGCAAGGCAATGGCGGATGTGGGCACCACGACCTTCCGTCCCCCCTACACACCGATCTCGATGGGCGTGATCGCGGGTCAGGAAAAGGGCCTGCTGTTCAAACCCGTTCGGCAGACGGCGCTGCACGACTGGCACGCGGAGCAGGGCGCGGAGTTCGAGCCGGTGGGCGACTGGCGGCGACCCTACCGCTATCAGCGGGACAGCGAGGGACGCGAAGCATCCATCACGCGCGAGATAAAGCGGGTGCGCGAAAAGGTGGGGCTTCTGGATGCCTCGACGCTGGGCAAGATCATCGTGCGGGGGCCGGATGCGGGGAAATTCCTCGATCTGATGTACACCAACATGATGTCCACGCTCAAACCGGGCAAATGCCGTTATGGGCTGATGTGCAACGATAACGGCTTCCTCATGGATGATGGTGTGGTTGCACGGCTCGATGAGCAGACATTCCTGTGCCACACGACTTCGGGCGGGTCGGATCGGGTTCATGCATGGATGGAGGAATGGCTCCAGACGGAGTGGTTCGACATGCGGGTGCTGACCGCCAATGTCACCGAGCAATGGTCGCAATTCGCGGTGGCCGGGCCGAATGCCCGCGCCTTGCTGGAGCGGCTGGAGGGGGATGTGGATTTCGCCGCGCTGCCCTTCATGGGCTTTGCTGAGGGTACGGTGGCAGGGATGCCGGTTCGGGTGTTCCGCATCTCGTTCTCGGGGGAGCTGTCTTACGAGCTGGCCGTGCCGACTTCCTATGCGCTGTCGCTGTGGGAGGCATTGCTGGACGTGGGGGGCGATCTGGGCGTGGGGCCATATGGCACCGAGGCACTGCATGTGCTGCGCGCGGAAAAAGGCTTCATCGTCATCGGTGACGAGACGGATGGTACGGTCACGCCGCATGATGTGGGCATGTCCTGGGCCGTCTCGAAGAAAAAGGACGATTTCATCGGCAAACGGGCGATGGAACGGTCGGATCTGACCCGGCAGGGGAGAAAACAGCTTGTGGGCCTGTTGACGGAAGACCCCGGTTACGTGCTGCCGGACGGTGCCCACGCACTCTCGAAGGACGGGGAGCGGGCTATCGGCCATGTGACCTCGACCTATCACTCGCCGACCATCGGACGGTCGATCGCCATGGCCCTGATCGAGGGCGGCATGGACCGGATGGGCGAGACGGTACAGATCGGCATCGACCGCAAGACGAGCGTGAAGGCGGTCATCGCCTCGCCGGTATTCTACGACAAGGACGGAGCGCGCCAGAATGTCTGATCTATCCCTTGCCCGTGCGGCGCTCGACGTCTCGCCGCCCTCCGGTCTCGGTGCTCAGGTGGAGGCGATGCCCTTGCGGGGCATGGTGACGATCCGGGGCGATCTCGGCGATGCCGGATTTGCGGCGGCATTGCAGGCGGCGACCGGGTGTGCGGTGCCGGAAGTACGGGGCAGTACGGTCTCGGGCGATACGCGCGTCCTCTGGATGTCCGCCGACGAAGTGATGATTTTCTGCGCGTGGGACGCGGCCCCCGGTGTGGTGGCGACGTTCATGGAAAAGGCCGGTGACGCGCATGTGCTGGCGCTCGATGTCTCCGACGCCCGTGCCGTCTTCCGCGTGTCGGGCGAGAAGGCATGGCGCGTGCTGGCCAAGGGTGCCCCCGTCGATCTGGAACGCATGGAGCCAGGCGAGGTCCGCCGCACCCGCATCGCCACCGTCGCCGCAGGCATCGTCAGGACGGACGGGGATGCGTTCGAGATATTCTGCTTCCGCTCCTTCTCCACGTATCTGTGGAACTGGCTATGCGTCGGGGCGGGGGCGGAGAGCCTGTCGGACCTGTAGCCCTTGCATGGTCATGGTCGGCAGGCGTAACCTGAGCCATGAGGAGAGGCGCATGGACGGCACGAGACATCTTCCCGGTGACTCCAACCGCTACGACGAAGATTTCATCGCATGGGCCAGGGCGCAGGCGGCCCTGATCCGTGCGCGCAATTTCGGGGCGGTGGACTGAGAGCATTTCAATTGGTCCTATGCAAGGATTAAACTCCCTGTCATTCCCGCGCACGCGGGAATCTTGTCATGCTACGGACAGGCGGCGGGGGATTCCCGCTTTCGCGGGAATGACAAGAGGGCGTGGGAGTGACTGGGGCGGAGGGATAATACTTAGCGGTCAACCATCCATCTTCAGCGCATTGATAAACGCTTCCTGCGGGGTATCGACCTTCCCGAACTGGCGCACCTTCTTTTGCCATTCCTTGTCATTCCCGCGCAAGCGGGAATCTTTTCCTGTTTGGCGGGATGGTTGGGTTCGTTGGTGTCAGTATGTGCGGGCGGTGGGGGATTCCCGCCTTCGCGGGAATGACAGTCGGAAGACGGGATCACGCGATCAGATTCGGGTAGAGGTCATGCCAATCCGGGTTCGTGCTTTCGATTAACTCGATCTTCCACGCGCGCCGCCACTTCTTCATGCGTTTTTCGCGCAGGATGGCGTTTTCGGGGTCGTCATAGGCTTCGAAGTAGACGAGGCGGGTGAGGTTGTACTTCTTCGTGAAACCGGGGGTCTGGCCGGTGCGGTGTTGTCCGACGCGGGGGATCAGGTTTCCGCTGACGCCGATATAGAGGGTGCCGCCTTTACGGTTCGCCATGATGTAGACGTGGTATTGCTTGGGCATGGGGGCAGGGTGCCCGATCTCAAAGTAATTGTCATTCCCGCGCACGCGGGAATCTTGTCAGGCTACGGACAGGCGGTGAGGGATTCCCGCTTTCGCGGGAATGACCGGGGGGCGGGAATGACAAGGGGTGGGGAATAGAGGAGTGGCGAGGATTGTGTCATCCCCGTGACAGGGGGGATCTTGTGGGGTTGCCAGTGTCATTCCCGCGAATGCGGGAATCTTTTTCGGCTACGGATGGCTGGCTGGAAGATTCCCGTTTTCGCGGGAATGACAAGGGGGGGCAGGAGTGACTGGGGCGGAGGGATGATACTTAGCGGTCAACCATCCATCTTCAGCGCATTGATAAACGCTTCCTGCGGAATATCGACCTTCCCGAACTGCCGCATCTTCTTCTTCCCGGCCTTTTGCTTGTCCAGCAGCTTCCGCTTGCGCGATACGTCGCCGCCGTAGCATTTGGCGGTCACGTCCTTGCGGAGCGCGGAGATGGTTTCCCTCGCGATGATCCTCCCCCCGATAGCCGCCTGTATCGGCACCTTGAACATGTGCTGGGGGATCAGCTCTTTCAGCTTTTCGCACATCACCCGCCCGCGCGGCTCGGCCTTGTCGCGGTGGACGATGGTGCTCAGCGCATCCACCGGCTCGTCGTTGACCAGCACGCTCATCTTGACGAGGTTGCCCGCCTCGTAGCCGTCCATGGCGTAGTCGAAGCTGGCATAGCCGCGTGAGACGGACTTCAGGCGGTCATAGAAGTCGAACACCACCTCGTTCAGCGGCAGGCGATAGACCACCATCGCCCGCGTCCCCGCATAGGTGAGGTCGAGCTGCACCCCGCGCCGCTCCTGACAGAGTTTCAGGATATCGCCCAGGTATTCGTCCGGGACGAGGATCGTCGCCTTGATCCATGGCTCTTCCGTCGCCTCGATCTTCATGGGGTCGGGCATGTCGGCGGGGTTGTGCATCTCGATGGTCGTGCCGTCGCGCATGTTCAGGTGATAGACGACCGATGGCGCGGTAGTGATGAGATCGACGCCATATTCGCGCTCCAGCCGCTCGGTGATGATCTCCAGATGCAAGAGGCCAAGGAAGCCGCAGCGGAAACCAAAGCCCAGCGCCGCCGATGTCTCGACCTCGTGGGAGAAGGAGGCGTCATTCAGGGCCAGCTTGTCCACTGCCGCGCGCAAGTCCTCGAAATCCGCCGCATCCACCGGGAAAATCCCGCAGAAGACGACCGGGACCGAGGGCTGGTAGCCGGGCAGGGCCTCGCTCGCGCCGCCCTTTTCCATGGTGATCGTGTCGCCGACCTTGGTATCGCGCACCTGCTTGATCGAGGCGGTGAGAAAGCCGATCTCGCCGGGGCCGAGCGTGTCCACCTGCTCCATACCGGGGCGAAACACACCGACGCGATCCACCGGATAGACGGCGTTGGCCTTCATCATGCGGATGCGCTGTCCCTTCTTGAGGGTGCCGTCCATGACGCGGATGAGAACGACGACGCCCAGGTAAGCGTCGTACCAGCTATCGACCAGCAGGGCTTTCAGCGGCTTGTTCGGGTCGCCCTTCGGCGCGGGCAGGCGCGTGACGATGGCCTCCAGCACGTCGGGGATACCAAGGCCCGACTTGGCGGAAATATGGATGGCCTCCGACGCATCAATGCCGATGACATCCTCGATCTGCGCGCAGACGCGCTCCGGTTCGGCGGCGGGCAGGTCGATCTTGTTGAGGACGGGCACGATCTCGTGGTCGGCCTCGATGGCCTGATAGACATTGGCCAGCGTCTGGGCCTCGACGCCCTGGCTTGCATCGACGACGAGGAGGGAGCCTTCGACCGCCTGCATCGAGCGGCTGACCTCATAGGCGAAATCGACATGGCCGGGGGTATCGATCAGGTTGAGGATATAGGTCTCGCCGTCCTGGGCGGGATATTCGATGCGGACAGTCTGCGCCTTGATCGTGATCCCGCGCTCCTTCTCGATCTCCATCGAGTCGAGAAGCTGCTCCTCCATGTCCCGGTCGGCCACGGTCCCGGTGGACTGGATCAGCCGGTCGGCGAGGGTCGATTTCCCATGGTCGATATGCGCGACGATGGAGAAATTGCGGATGTTTTCGATCTTGGTCATGGGCGGGTTATGGGGCCGGTCGGGGGGGGCGTCAAGCGGGAGTGAGGGCGCATATCTTGGCGGATAACTAAGGGATGAGTTGAAAAATCCTACTTTAGTGCTTTAAGTAACGCAGCAACGTTCAAAATGGAACATATGTTCCATCCAAGACTGAGAGTTCAGTATCGATATGGTCTACTGTACTCTTTGCTAAAGCTAGTGCGTTAAGTAAGTAATTTTTATCGAACATATCTAATTTTAACCCCTGCTTTGTTTCGCCGTTCCTGTGAACGCAATCATGTCGCAACCTCGCATACGTTCGTAACGTGGTTAGGTCTTCTTCTTTGGGCGTAAGGGAAATATCAAACGCTGTACGATACCATAAGGGTACGCCTGAGATCTTTTCTTTGCCGTTTTTTTTGTCTTTAATCCCGCTCCCAAACTGATGATACAGCCGGTCTCTGAGGTTCATTTCAACCCACTTTAATGCTGCATCCGGGTCACGAAGCATGGTCGAAATTGGTATCTCAGCTTCCCTGCTAGCTCCATCCCTCTCGGTAAATTTCGCCATTCGTTCAGGGTATTTCCGTAATCCAATAATCAGTGTATCGCAGAAATATGCTTCCAAAAAAGTTAGTATTTGTGCAAATATCATTCTATTCATCAAACTACTACCGTCTTCCTTCGCGTGTTTTTCAATAATATCGCGTAGAGAGTGATAGTTATTATGAAATATTTGAGTTGGCTCTTCAGGTGTGGACCAAATATCAAACCAATCTTCAGGTGGTCGATCATAACCGGGAGTATCGCAATTTACAGCTATGTTTGAATGCTTTCGAAATGTAATTTCACAATGCGCCGGCCCTGCCCACACTTCTGCCTCGTGATAACTCTCACAGTTATCGCAATGAATTTCCAAATCACCTTCAACAGTCATATCACGC
>CAKZUT010000013.1 GCA_937922185.1 uncultured Neomegalonema sp. | reverse complement strand
TCTTGCCCATTGAAACGCTCGATATAGACAAGATCGTCGAGAAGGCTGTCAGGCGGCGCGCAGATTTGCCCGCCTGATCATGCGGAACTACCGCGTCGATTACCACCCGCTCGTTGAGCGCGACCTGGAGCGTATCGCGCTGTTTCTACTGGATTACACGACGCTCGCATCCGTTGCCGGGAAGCTGTTTCGCGTTCGCACAGATATGAGGGCTTTAGCGATACGCCCCCATCGTGGCACTCGATACGACGATATCCTGCCAGAATTGCGCGCCGTGCCGTCATCGGACAAGGGCGTCATCGCTTTCACGGTCGATGAGGACACGCGGATCGTGCGCGTCCTTTGTGTGACTTGGGGCGGGGCGAACTGGATGGCGACCGTCGGGGACCGTGCCTGAAACGCTGGCCTACCCTCGCTTCACCCGGTAAGAAAGCCCCGACACAGGGAGCCGCCGCCATGCGAACCGCCACGATAGAGCGTAACACCACCGAAACGCAGGTCCGGGTCGAGATCGCGCTCGACGGGAGCGGGGCCTATGATGTGAAGACCGGCGTGGGGTTCTTCGATCACATGCTGGAGCAGTTGGCGCGCCACTCCCTGATAGACATGACGATCCGCGCGAAGGGCGATACCCATATCGACGATCACCACACGGTCGAGGATACCGGCATTGCGCTGGGCCTCGCGCTGGTGCAGGCGTTGGGAGACTACAAGGGTATCCGGCGCTACGGGTCGTGCCTGCTGCCGATGGACGAGGCGCTGACCCGCTGTGCGCTCGACCTGTCGAAACGTCCCTTCCTCGTCTGGAACGTGCCCTTCGCGGCGCAGAAGATCGGGACGTTCGATACCGAGCTGTTCCGGGAGTTCTTCACCGCGTTTGCGATGAATGGCGGGATCACGCTGCATATCGACACTCTGCATGGCGCGAATGCCCATCACATCGCCGAAAGCGCCTTCAAGGCGGTTGCGCGGTCCCTGCGTGAGGCGGTGGAGATCGACCCGCGCAAGAGCGACGCGATCCCGAGTACCAAGGGCGTGCTGGGAAGCTGAGGCCCATGCTCATTCCCGCCATCGCGAAGACCCTGCGGCAATTGCCGACCACGCCCATGCTGCGCCCGCTATTGCTGGGGCTGGTGGTGACGGCGTTGTGCATCGTGGGGTTCGGGGTGACGGTCGGGGCGGGGGTGTCCTGGCTCGTGTCCGGCCTCTCGATCCCGTGGGTGGGCGAGATCGGCGGGGCGGCGGATGATGCGCTGGGCTGGCTGGCCGGAATCGGCTCGGTGGTCGCCATGGCGTTCGCCTTCACGCCCGCCGCCGCCGCCGCCATCGGGTTCTTCGTCGATCCGGTCGCCGATGCGGTGGAGGCACGGTATTATCCCGACCTGCCTCCGGCAAAGGGGCGTTCGCTGGGGACGGAGGTGGCCATGGGGCTGCGCTATGCGGGGCTGGCGATTTTGCTGAACATTCCGCTGTTGCCGTTCTACTTCCTGTTTCCGCCCCTGCCCGCCGCCGTGAACGGGTGGTTGCTGGGACGGTCGTTCTTCGACATGACGGCGCTGCGCCGGGAGACGCCGGCCCGGACGCGCGCGCTGCGCCGTGCCGCATGGTTCCAGATGGTGCCGGGTGGTATCCTGCTGGCCGTGATGACGCTGGTGCCGTTCCTGAACCTGCTCGCGCCGGTCTTCGGCCTCGCCATGATGACGCATCTCTATCATGGGGCGCGAATGAAGAGAGGTGACGCATGACCCGCAGTCGGATCGACCCCTTCACGCCCGAATGGACCGTGTTCCGCAAGGGTGATGCGATTGCGGTGGTTCCCGGTGCGCCGTTGTTGATCCGCCTGCGCCGGGTGATCGGCGAGGAGTATTTCGGGCAAGCGCCGCTCGCCCCGCTCAAGAAGTTCATGGACGGCATCTTCATCGCAGGCCCGCTCTGCATCATCGCGGCGCTGTATCTGCCGACGGGTGGCGGGTTTCTGGTGTGGTTCGGCATTCTGTGTCTGGCGGTAGCGTCTCTCTACTGGTTTGCGCCGCATTTTCTGTGCCGGCTGTACCTGACGCGGCGCGGCTATGCGGTAACGGACGTTGTGGAGGCACCCGATTACGAGAGCGCGCTGGCGAAGGGGAACGCATGACCACGGCGATCATAGATTACGGGTCCGGCAACCTGCGCTCGGCGGAGAAATCCTTTCAGCGGGCGGCGCGGGAGGTGGGCGGCGGGGAGGTCATCGTGACCGCCGACCCTGACGCCGTGCGCCGGGCGGATCGGGTGGTTTTGCCGGGGGTGGGGGCCTTTGCCGATTGTCGCGAGGGGCTTCATGCGGTGCCGGGGATGGTCGAGGCGCTGGGCGCGCACCGGGATGCGGGCAAGCCGTTCTTCGGCATCTGCGTCGGGATGCAGCTCATGGCGACGCTGGGGCGCGAGCATGGCGAGACACCGGGGCTGGACTGGATCGGCGGGGCAGTGGAGCGGATCGTGCCGGATGATCCGGCCCTGAAGATTCCGCATATGGGCTGGAATGCCCTGTCACTTGCCCGTGAGCATCCGCTGTTCGAGGGTGTCACGGGGGGCGATCATGTCTATTTCGTTCACAGTTATCATGTCGTGACCGATGATCCGGCCCATCGCCTCGCCCACACCGTCCATGGCGGTGAGATCACGGCGGCTGTCGGGCGGGATGCCCTGTTCGGGACGCAGTTTCACCCGGAGAAGTCGCAGGGGGTGGGGCTGACGATCATCGGCAACTTCCTGCGCTGGAGGCCGTGAAGATGAATGTCATCGACTGTCATCCCCGCGCAGACGGGAAACTCAGAAAGCGAAGGGAGATTCCCGCCTGCGCGGGAATGACGGGGGGGGTGTGTCATGGAACATGAAGCCCTCGTCCGCGTCGCCGTCTTTCTCGGTGTCTTCGCCACCATGGCGCTGTGGGAGCTGACGGCTCCGCGCCGGGCGCTGGTCGCGCCCAAACTGCGCCGGTGGGGAGTGAACTGGGGGGTGGTGGTGCTCGACACGCTGGTCGTTCGCATCCTCTTCCCCGCCGCCGCCGCCGGGGCCGCGCTGGATGCCGCCGCGAATGGCTGGGGGTTGTTCAACTGGCTCGACTGGCCCGCATGGCTGGAAGTGGTCATCGCGATCATCGCCTTCGATTGCCTGATCTACTGGCAGCATGTGCTGAGTCATCGCATCCCCGTCCTGTGGCGGCTGCACCGGGTGCATCACTCCGACCGGGATATCGATGTCAGCACGGCGATCCGCTTCCATCCCGTCGAGATCGCGCTGTCGATGCTGCTCAAGATCGGGGCGGTCTATGTCCTCGGCCCCTCGGCGCTGGCCGTGATCCTGTTCGAGGTGATCCTGAACGGCTGTGCGTTGTTCAATCACTCGAATATCAAACTGCCGGGATGGGCCGACCGTGTGCTGCGCCTCGTCGTCGTGACGCCGGATATGCACCGGGTGCATCACTCGATCATCCATCGCGAGACGGATGCCAATTTCGGCTTTAACCTGCCGTGGTGGGACCGGCTGTTCGGCACCTATATTCCGCAGCCCGAAAAGGGGCATGACGGCATGACTATCGGTCTGGCGGAGTTTCAGGACGAGCGGCCCACGCGGCTTGGCTGGTCGCTGTTGCTGCCCCTGCGAGACCGACAGGGCAATCCATGACTTCCGACGGGATCGACCATGCGGCGCAGGCTGTGGGGCTGACCGTCCTCGGCACGGCGCGGGACGGGGAGAGGGTGGTCTGTCTGCTCGGTCTGTCGCGGGGGGGATGGGATATCTTTTCCGCCGACCCGGAATATGCGGATGGTAAGCCGAACCCGCTCGACCGCTGGTCGCAGCGCGTTGTCGGGGCGCTGGGGGAGAGCCTCGGAGGGGAGGCGCTGTTTCCCTTCGGTGGTCCGCCGTATCAGCCCTTCATGCGCTGGGCCGCAGCGAGCGGGGTCATGTGGCCCTCGCCGCTGGGCATGTCGATCCATCGCGATCACGGGCTGTGGATGTCGTTCCGGGGGGCGCTGAGCTTTGCGGCATCGGAGGGCATTGTTGCCGATGCCGATGCCGATGCCGATGCCGTGGCGGTGCGGCCCTGCGATAGCTGCATCAGTCAACCCTGTCTCAACGCCTGTCCGGTCGATGCGTTCAGGGCCGGGGGCGACGGGGAACGTTATGACGTGGCGGCCTGCGCCGCCCATGTCAGCGCACCGGAGGGGGCGGCCTGCCGGGAGCGGGGATGCCTCGCGCGCCGGGCCTGCTGGGTCGGGCAGGACCGGGTGCCGGAACCCAGACGTGCCCGATTTCACATGGCCGCCTTTCTGGCGGCGAGGAGCGAGGCATGAAGACCCTGATCCTGCTGCGCCACGGCAAGTCGGACTGGTCCGGCGCGGTGCCCGATATCGAGCGGCCCATCAATCACCGGGGCCGTCTCTCCGCCGACCGCATGGCGGAGTGGCTGGCCGAACAGGAACTGATCCCCGACCGGATGCTCGTCTCTCCGGCGACGCGCACGCAGCAGACCGCCGGGAGGCTGACGGATATATGGGGCGCGGTGGCGGCGCAGACCGTGGATGCGCTCTACCTCGCCGAACCCGATACGATCCTCGATACGATCCGGGGCGACGGGAAGGGGGCGACCCTGCTGGTGCTGGGCCATAATCCGGGACTGGAAAGGGCTGCGGTGGATTTCGCGAAAGGGGCCTGCCCCGTCATGATGCCGACCTGTACGGCAGCGGTGCTGCGCTTCGATGCGGCGCGGTGGGGGGATGTCGCGTTCGGTGAGGGGATGTTGCTTCACCACGTCACCCCCAAATCACTCGCCTGAGACAGGAAACGGAAGGTCACGCCATGGACGGGACATATGAACGCAATGCCGGACTGGCAGGGCTGGGGCGCGTCTGCGTTCTCATCAGCGCCCTCGCCGGAGCGCCCGTGCTGGCGGAGGAAGGCGGCTCCCATACGGTTCCGCTGAGCATGGGGGAGCTAGATCCCGATGCGCTGGATGCGGCACGGCGATACTATGCCATGCCCTCCATGCAGGGGCTGAGCGCGGCCCGGCATGATCCCAGGGTCATCGCCCATCGGGTCGAAAAGAGCCTGCCGGACGGCATCATGACGGACGATCAGCGTGACGAGCTGATCCGCATGGCGGTGGAGGAGTTGTCCAGTACGAAAGAGGAGCGTGATGCGACCACGATCCGGGTTCTCGCGCATGTCTATACGGCGGAGGAACTGGAAGCCCTGATCGCGTTCGAGCAGACCGATGCAGGCCGCCGGATCGCGGAAAAGCGGCCCATCTATTCCGTCCTCATCAAAGAAGCCACCGCGAGCCTGCGGCGCGATGCGCTGCGCCGGATCGTCGAACGCATGACGGGTATTCAAACGGAGCCGGAACAATGAGCAAGGGATTCGCGTCGCAGGGCGACATGACCGAGAAGGAAATCTCCTTCACCGAAGTGGGCAGGGGCCTCTGGGCCTTCACCGCCGAGGGCGACCCCAATTCCGGCGTCATCATCGGCGATGACAGCGTGATGATCGTGGAGGCGCAGGCCACTCCCCGGCTGGCCAATAAGGTGATCGAGAAGGTGCGCGGGGTCACCGACAAGCCGATCAGCCATGTGGTGCTGACCCATTATCATGCCGTCCGGGTGCTGGGGGCCTCGGCGTTCGGGGCCGGGCAGATCATCATGTCCGATGCGGCCCGTGCCATGGTGGCCGAACGCGGGCAGGAGGACTGGGACAGCGAGTTCCAACGCTTTCCGCGCCTGTTCGAGGGCCATGAGAGCATCCCCGGCCTGACCTGGCCGACGACGACCTTCTCACACGGGATGACCGTGTATCTGGGCAAGCGCCGGGTGGACCTGCGCCATCTGGGCCGCGCCCATACCGCCGGGGATATCGTGATCCATGTCCCGGACGAGAACGTCATGTTCACGGGCGATATCGTGGAATACCGCTCGGCCTGCTATTGCGGCGACGGGCATTTCAGCGACTGGGGCGGTACGCTCGACCGGGTGAGAGCCTATGACGTGGATGCCATCGCCCCCGGTCGCGGCGGCGCGCTGGTGGGAAAGGCAATGGTGGACGAGGCCATCGAAAGCACCCGCGATTTTCTCGACAGCACCTATCGCCCCGCCGCCCGTGTGGCGGCGCGGGGGGGATCGCTGAAGGAAGCATGGGATGCCGTGCGCGCGGAATGTGATCCGAAATTCAGCGATTACGCGATCTATGAGCACTGTCTGCCTTTCAATGTCAGCCGCGCCTATGACGAGGCGCGGGGCATGGACACCCCGCGCATCTGGACAGATAAACGCGATCTGGAGATGTGGGCGCAGTTGCAGGGCTGACCGGAGACGCAAGTGGTGCAGGCACGTTATGACATCGCCTTCCGGCTCTATCCCTATGAGCGGGTCGCCGCGCAGTCGCAGCCGCCCCGGCGACACCCGGTCGTGATCGTCGGGGGCGGGCCGGTGGGGCTTGCCGCCGCGCTCGATCTGGGGCGCAGGGGGACGCCGGTTCTGCTGCTCGATGATCATGAGGGGGCCGGGAAAGGCTCGCGCGCGATCTGCTTTGCCCGTCGCACGCTGGAGATCGCGGATCGCCTCGGCGCGGTGGCCCCGATGCGCGAGAAGGGCGTGGTGTGGAATATCGGCAAGGTCTTCTACGGCGAGGATCGGTTGTTCGAGTTCGATCTGTCGCCCGAACCGGGGCATCGGCACCCGGCCTTCATCAATCTCCAGCAACCCTATTTCGAGAAATTCCTCATGGAGGAAATCCGGGCGGCGCAGGCGCGGGGCGCGCCCCTTGAAATCCGGGGATGCAATGCGGTGACGGCCCTGACCGACCGGGGCGACCATGTGCATCTGGAGATCGGGACGCCGGACGGTCCCTATGCGCTGGAAGCTGAATGGCTGATCGCCTGTGACGGGGCGCGCTCGCCGGTTCGCGAGGGGCTGGGGCTGAGCTTTGACGGGCGGGTCTTCGAGGATAATTTCCTGATCGCCGATGTGCGGATGACCGCCGATTTTCCCACGGAACGGTGGTTCTGGTTCGAGCCGCCCTTCGAGGGGGCGGGGCAGTCGGCCCTGCTGCACAGGCAACCCGATGATGTGTGGCGGCTGGATTTTCAGCTCGGCTGGGATATCGACCGCAAGGCCGAACTCGATCCGGCGGCAGTGCGACGGCGTGTGGACGGGATGCTGGGGCAGGGCGCGGAATACGATCTTATCTGGACCTCGATCTATACTTTCCAGTGCCGCCGCATGGAGCGGTTTCGCCGGGGCCGCGTCCTCTTTGCCGGGGACAGCGCGCATCAGGTGTCGCCCTTCGGGGCGCGGGGGGCCAATTCAGGGGTGCAGGATGCCGAGAATCTGGCGTGGAAACTGGATCTGGTGGTCCGGGGGCTGGCACCCGAAACGCTGCTCGACAGCTATTGCGCGGAACGGGAGCACGGGGCGGATGAGAATATCCTGAACTCGACCCGCGCCACGGATTTCCTGACCCCCAAATCCGAGATCAGCGCGGTGTTCCGCAATGCCGTTCTCGATCTTGCACGCGATCATCCCTTCGCGCGGGCCATGGTCAATTCGGGCCGGTTGTCGGTGCCCTGCGTCTATGACGGGATGCCGCTGAACGGGCCGGATGCGCTGGACGGGCCTGCGGTCAGCCGGGTCGGCGCTCCCTGTCCCGATGCGCCGGTGGGGGACGGGTTCCTGCTGGGGCGGCTGGGGGACGGGTTCACGCTGCTGACCTTCGATGTCGATGCGCCCGCCCATGTGGAGGAGGGAGGGGTCGTGGCGCGGCGTCTGGCCTTTGAGGCCCCGACCGGCGCGCTGCGCGAGCGGTATCTGGGGCAGGCGGAGAGGGCCGTCTATCTGATCCGGCCCGACCAGCATGTCGCGGCGCGCTGGGCGCATTGTGACGAAGCCGCCATCCGCCGTGCCCTGCGCGCGGCAACGGGAGCCGAACCATGGATCTGATCCTGACACCGAACCTGCCTGACCCGGATGGTTTCTACGACGATCTGCTGGCGGCCCATGAGGGCCTGAGCGCGGAGGAAAGCCATGCCCTGAATGCCCGCCTCGTGCTGATCCTTGCCAATCATGTCGGGGACCGGGCCGTGCTGCGCGCCGCTCTGAGGGCCGCACGGGACGGGGGGGAGACGAATGCGGGCGGTTCCGGTGGAGCCGCTGCCCCGTAATGAGGGGCGGCGATATCAGCTTCCGGCCACCATCGGCGCGATCATGCGGCGCAGGGTGGTGATGACGCTGTTGGCGACGATGCGGCCTGTGCGGGGGTTCTCGTCGGAGGGGATATTGTGCATCGTCATGGTGGCCTCGCCCGAATCCGAGCGGATGGTCACCGACTGGATATTGCGGTCGATGGTCGGGTCTGCCCAGACCTCAACCCGAGTGCGCTCCGGCCCGATCCCGGCCAATGCCAGCGCGGCGGCGACATTGACGTTTGCCGGAAAGCCCCGTGCCGCATCACGGGCGGAGCCGCGCAATACGCACAGGGGGTCGCGCAGATTAGAAATGTCGATATCGTTCTCGATCAGATGCGGGGCACCGGCCAGTCCGCCGGGGGGTTTGCGGGTGGTCAGGGTGACCTCGTGGATCGTGCCCTCGGCCATGGCGCGCACGGTGTCGAGGCCGATCAACGCCCCGGTCGGCACCACGATCCGCGCGCCGGTCCGCTTCGCCCGCTCGATCAGGGCCGGATGATTCAGCAAGGCCCCGACCGACAGCGGCATCAGGCACCGGCCCCGCTCGATGGTGGCCGTGGCCAGCTCCGCGAACACCGCCGCCGGGGCGCATTCCACGACAATATCGGCCCCGTGCGCCAATTCAGCGAGGGGCAGGACCGGCGGCGGCGCATGAAAATCCGCCACGCGCCCTGCCGCCCGATCCCGATCCTGCGCGGAGACGGCCACAAGCCGCATCCCGTCGATGCCGCCCGCATCCACGGCACGGGCCACCCGCATCCCGATGGCCCCCAATCCGGCGACGGCGACGGTCAGTTTTTCGCCCATTTCGCGCTCTCCCTGTTCCGGTATCCTTCATCGCACCGCGCGCATGATTGGACAATGGCCCGGAATGATGGATGGTAAGGCGCGCAACCGGAGGAACCACCATGACCGAGACCATCGCCATTCTCATGCCCGGTGACATGGGCCATGCCGTCGGAAGGGCCTTGCGCGCCCATGGCCATGACGCGATCTGTGCGCTGGAGGGGCGGGGCGAGGCCACCCGCAAACTGGCCGCCGAGGCCGGGCTGCGCGATGTGGGCGGCCTTGCCGGGGTCGTGGCCGAGGCGGATATGATCCTCTCGATCCTGCCCCCCGCCGCCGCGCTGACGCAGGCGCAGGCCGTGGCACAGGCCATGGCGGCGGGCGGCAGGACGCCCGTTTATGTCGATTGCAACGCGATCTCTCCCGAGACGGCGAAGCAGGTCGGTGCGGTCATCGCGGAGGCGGGCGCGCCCTTCATCGATGCGGGGATCATCGGGCTGGCCCCCGGCAAGGGCGGCGGAACGCGATTTTATGTTTCCGGCCCCGATACCGCGCCGATGCTGGCGCTGGACGGCAAGGGATTTGCGGTCATCGCGACGGGGCAGGGCATCGGCGATGCCTCGGCCCTGAAGATGGTCTATGCGGGCCTGACAAAGGGCACATGGACCTTGCAGACCGCCGTATTGCTGGCGGCGCAGAAACTGGGGGTCATCGACCCCTTGCTGGAGGAATTCGGTATCAGCCAGCAAGGCCCTCTCGATGCCATGCGCGCCCGCGTTCCCTTTCTGCCCGCCGATTCCGCCCGCTGGGTCGGCGAGATGGAGGAAATATCGGCGACCTTCGCATCGGCGGGGGTCACCTCCGGCTTTCATGACGGGGCCGCCGAAATCTTTCGTGTGCTGGCGCAGACGCCCTATGCGGACGAGACGCGGGCCACGCTCGACCGCTCCCGCACTCTGGAGCAGGCGCTGGATACCTACGCGAAATACGTGCCTTCCGGGGCATGAGCCTTATCTGACCCGAAGATTTAAATGACGGAGATTTCCATGATCGACTTCTACACATGGACCACGCCCAACGGACGCAAGGTTTCGATCCTGCTTGAGGAGCTGGGGGTCGCGTATACCGCCCATTCGATCAATATCGGCGAGGGCGAGCAGAAGACCCCCGAATTCCTCGCCATCAGCCCGAACAACAAGATCCCCGCCATCGTGGACCATGAGAACGGTCTCAGCCTGTTCGAGTCGGGCGCGATCATGATCTATCTGGCGGAGAAATACGGGAAATTCCTGCCGACCGACCCGATGCAGCGGGCGCGGGCGATGGAGTGGCTGATGTGGCAGATGGGCGGTTTCGGGCCGATGCTCGGACAGACCCATGCCTTTCACCATTTCAACAAGGGCGCGTCGGAATGGGGCGAGAACCGCTTTCTGACCGAAACAAAGCGCCTCTACGGTGTGCTGAACACCCGGCTGGAAGGCCGTGACTATATCGTGGACGAGTATTCCATCGTGGATATGGCCTGCTGGCCCTGGGCCTCGCGCTACGAATGGCAGGATATCAATCTCGGCGATTTCCCCAATGTGCAGGCATGGTACCGGCGTATCCTGGAGCGTCCGGCGGTTCAGGCGGGCTATCATGTTCCGAAGAAGATGGGAGAGATTCCGGCGGGGTGAGGGCGTTTTCCCCGCGCCCGTGATAATGAGCCTTGCGAAAGCCGTCTGCCCGCCATGTACGCCCCCGAAATCCTCGCGCTGATCGCGCTCACCTTCTTTGTCGCGGGCGTCGTCAAGGGGACGGTGGGGCTGGGCCTGCCGGTCGTGGTGCTGGTGTTTCTCGCCGTGCCGCTGGGGGTGACGACGGCGATATCGCTCATGCTGGTGCCGGCCATGGCGACCAATCTGGTGCAGGCGCTGGCGGGGCCGTCCTTCGGGGTGCTGTTGCGGCGGTTATGGAGCTTTCTGCTGGCCGCCGCTGTCGGCATCTGGCTGGGGGTGCGGCTGCTGCGCTATGTCGATGCGGATACGGCGCTGGCGGCGCTGGGCGTTTTGCTGACCGTGTATTCCGTGCTCAGCCTGCGGAGCGCGCAGATCAGGCCGCCGGGACCATATGAGCCGGTGCTGTCGCCGCTCGCCGGGGGGCTGGGCGGTGTGGCCTTCGGCGTCACGGGCATCTTCATCGTGCCGGGTATCCTGTATCTACAGGCCCTTGGGCTGAAGAAGGATGCGCTGGTGCAGGCGCTGGGCATGACCTTCATGACCCTCAGCGTCACCCTGTTCGGCGCGTTTCTGGAAAACGGGGTGCTGACCTCGCAATCGGCGCTCGTGTCCTGCGCCGCCTTCGTGCCCACGGCAATCGGGCTGTGGCTGGGCCGGAAGCTGCGTCACCGGGTTTCCGAGAGCCTGTTCCGCACCTTGTTTTTCTGGGCGCTGCTGGCGACGGGGCTGCGGTTCATCTATGCGGGTCTGTCCTGAGAGTGCGCCCGACATATGTATCGGGAATTACAGTAAGTTGCACATCTGCGGATGCGTCTGTTGACGGAGAGGGAGGCACGGGCTGTCCCGATGCGCCGGTGGTGATCCCTGTCGGGCCTGCGGTTTCGCCCGAACCATGCGAAAGATCGCTCGACGACCCGTCTGCGGGGCCACAGGACAAAGCCCCCCGGCATCTTTCGGGGGCAGGCTGCGGCGCGCCCGTGTGGAGTGTGGCATAGCGTTTGACTCGCCCCGACCCCGATGATCTATTCTCCTCAGCCATAATCAAGAAGAGAACTGGGAGAGTTTTTCATGAAGCGCATCAAGGCCATGATGCTCGGGGC
This sequence comes from uncultured Neomegalonema sp., assembly GCA_937922185.1. Lineage (GTDB taxonomy): Bacteria > Pseudomonadota > Alphaproteobacteria > Rhodobacterales > Rhodobacteraceae > JAHDDY01. Next base: position 4,455 of record CAKZUT010000013.1, on the reverse strand, counting down.
CGTGTTCGCCACCGGCACCGCAACCGCCGCTTTTGCCGCCGACCCGATCCGTATCGCGATCAACGAATGGACAGGTCAGCATATCAGCGCGCATATCGCCGGGGCCGTCCTGAAAGAAATGGGCCATGAGGTCGAATTCGTGACCGCCGGAGCCGTGCCGCAATTCACCGCCATCGCCTCCGGCGACCTGCATTTCCAGCCGGAAACCTGGAGCAACAATGTCGGCGATATCTATCCCAAGGCCGTCGAGAAGGGCGATATCGAAGTCGTCGGCGATCTGGGGCTGGAGCCGCGCGAAGGCTGGTTCTATCCGCCCTATATGAACGGGAAATGCCCCGGTCTTCCCGCCTATGAGGCGCTGTATGACTGCGCGCAGGCCTTTGCCGCCGCCGATACTTTCCCCAAAGGTCGCCTTATCACCTATCCGGCGGACTGGGGCACGCGCTCGAAGGATCTGGTCGAAATCCTCGATCTGCCCTTCCAGCCGGTCGCGGGCGGCAGCGAGGGCGCGATGGTCGCGGAAATGAAATCCGCTATCGCCGCCGAACAGCCCATGATCATGATGTTCTGGAAACCGCACTGGATCTTCGCCGAGATGGATCTCGATCTGGTCGAATGGGACACGGCCACCGAGGATTGCGACTCGAATGACAGCCAGAAACGCGGCGATGCCTGCGGTTTCGCTCAGGCGTCGATCAAGAAGATCGTGAACGGCGACTTCGCGAAGGACTATCCCGAAGCCCATGCCTTCATTGCCAGCTACACGCTGTCGAACGACATCCAGAACGCGCTCATCAAGAAAGTGGACGAGGACGGGATGCCGGTCGAGGAGGCCGTCGCGGAATGGATGGCGGCGAATGAAAGCACCTGGAAGGGCTGGGTGAACGGTGGTGGTTCGTCGGATGCCATGTCCATGATGGAGCAGATCGAAGACCTGAAAGCCATGGTCGGAAAGCTGGAGAAGATGCTCGCGAAATGAGTGTCCGGTGCCGTCGGGAGGCGGCACCGAAATCGACCGTCATGCCCGCGTTTGCGGGAATGACGGGTTTGCGGGAATGACACACGACTTTGAACGACGACTTTTAAGGCCCAGCCGGAGACGCCCCCTTGCCTGAAAGCGACGCCCGATCCGACGATGTGAAGCTGTCCTGCCGCAATGTCTGGAAAATCTATGGCGAGAACCCGGAGCGGTTCTTCGACGGGCGGCGTGGCGATGTCGGCACCCGTGACGATGCGGTCGCTCTCGCGGATCGCCTGCGTGAAAACGATCTGATCGTTGCCGCCGCCGATGTCTCCTTCGATGTGAAGGTCGGGGAAATCTTCGTCATCATGGGCCTGTCGGGATCGGGCAAGTCCACCATGGTCCGCTGTCTGTCGCGTATCGTGGAGCCGACGGCGGGGGAAATCCTGCTCGACGGCGAGAATCTGCTGGCAGCCGGCAAGCGTGAACTGATCGCGTATCGCCGCAGCAAGATGGGCATGGTCTTCCAGAATTTCGGCCTGATGCCGCATCTCAACGTACTCGACAATGTTGCCTTTCCGCTGGAAATGCAGGGCATGGGCCTGAAAGAACGCCGCGCCAAGGCCATGGAGATGATCGAGCGCGTGGGCCTGTCGGGCCGCGAGGCCAGCTTTCCGACCCAGTTATCCGGGGGACAGCAACAGCGCGTCGGCATCGCCCGCTCGCTGGCCGTCGAGCCGGAACTGTGGTTCCTCGACGAGCCGTTCAGTGCGCTCGACCCGCTGATCCGCCGCCAGATGCAGGACGAGTTCCTGCGCCTCCAGCGGGAATTGCACAAATCCATCGTCTTTATCACCCATGACTTCCTCGAAGCCCTGCGGATCGCGGATCGCATGGCGATCATGCGCGACGGTATGGTGGTGCAGATCGGGCGACCGGCGGACCTGATCCTCAATCCCGCCGATGCCTATGTGCGTGAATTCACGAATGACGTACCGTGGGAGATGGTGCTGACAGCGGGCGATATCGCCGATCCCGACCGCCCCGTCGTGCCGGGGATGGGGCAGGTCAGCGCCGATACAACCGTCGATCTGCTGCTGCCCTATCTGGCCGACCATGAGGCGGGGGTGAAGGTCAGCGATGCCGGGGGGCGCTATCTGGGCGCGATGAACGCGATGGATGTGGTGCGGGCGCTGGCCAGCGGTGTGCCCGAACCGGCGGAGGTGACGGCGTGAGGGCAACATCCCCGACCCATCCCACCCCCCGCTCCCTTCTGCGGGGCATGACCGGGACGCGCATCCGCCAGCCTGTCATCTGGACCGGCCTCGCCCTGTTCGCGCTCGTCCTGTATCTCGCGTCGGGCATGTTCCCGGCGCTCACGAAATTTCCCTCCGAATGGGTGCTGTCGCCCACGGACCCGATGAATGATTTCATGGAGGGGTTCACGAGCCTGTTCGGCCCTGCCTTCAAGGCCGTGGGCCGGACGCTGGAATGGCCCGTGCAATGGGCGCAGGGGCTGTTATACGCCCTGCCGTGGAGCGTGACCGCCGCGTTCTTCGTGTTGCTCGGCTGGTTCGGGGCAGGGTGGAAGCTGGCGCTGTTCGCCGGTCTGTCGATGCTGTACATGGCCGTGATCGGCTATTGGGGCGAGAGCATGAACACGCTCGCCATTGTCCTGATTTCCGTCCCGATGGCCGTGACGGTCGGCTTTCTCTTCGGGGTGCTGGGCTTCTATTCGGAGCGGTCCAGACGGATTATCGTGCCGGTTCTCGACCTGCTCCAGACGATCCCGGCTTTTGCCTATCTGCTGCCCATTCTGATCCTGTTCGGGTTCGGTACGACGGTCGGGCTGGTCGCCTCGGTCCTCTATGCCTTTCCGCCGATGGTTCGCAATACGATCCTCGGTCTGCGCGCGGTGCCGGGGGAGATCGTGGAGGCGGGGATGATGGCGGGCGCGACGCCGTGGCAACTGTTCTGGAGAGTGCGGCTTCCGGCGGCGCGCAAGCAGGTGTTGCTGGGGGTGAACCAGTCCACCATGGCGTCGCTGTCCATGGTCATCATCGCCTCGATCATCGGCGGCACCAACGATATCGGCTGGGAAGTTCTCTCCACCATGCGAAAGGCCGATTTCGGGGCCAGTCTGCTGGCGGGGTTCGTGATTGCGCTGATCGCCATGGCGCTGGACCGCATCACCTATGCCTATGCGATGAAGCCCGGTGAGATTGACGGCCCGACCCGCAGCCCGTGGATTGCGGGGGGCGCTATCCTGATCGGTATCGCCGCGCTGTCCTTCGTCATCCCGGCCCTGAAGGAATGGCCGCAATCCTTCGTGTGGGATCCGGCGGATGCGATGAACGATGCGCTGGAACAGGCGGTGGTGGACTGGCGGCTGTGGATCGAGGCGATCAAGAATTCGGCCTTCTTCTACGTCATGCTGCCCATCAAGATCGGGCTGGAACAGGCGGTCAGTCCGTTTACCTGGGGCTTTGCCATGACGCCGGTGCTCAGGGGCGGATATGTCGCCCTCGTCCTCGCCGGGGCCGCATGGGCCTTTCTGCGCGATCGTGCGACCCTTGCATCGCTGATCCTGGTCTGGGGCGTGATCTCGTTCATCGGCCTGACGAATACGCCCTGGCCCGCCCTGTTCGCGATGCTCATCTATGCGGCCTATGTCACCGCCGGGCGCAATCTGGCCATTGGCACCGCTCTGGCGCTGGCCTTCCTGATTATCGCGGGAGTCTGGCCGCAATCGGTGCTGTCGCTGTATCTGTGCGGGATCGCGGTGCTGATCTCCTTCGTCATGGGGACGCTGATCGGCATATGGGCCTCCGAAAGCCGCGTTGTCTCGGCCATTATGCGGCCCGTGATGGATACGCTGCAAACCATGCCGCTATTCGTGATCCTCATTCCCTTCGTCATGGTCTTCAAGATCGGCGAGTTCACCGCGCTGCTGGCGATCATCGCCTATGCCATCGTGCCCGCGATCCGCTATACCGAGCATGGCCTGCGGAACCTGCCCGAAGAAGTGATCGAGGCGGCGCAAACCATCGGCTGTTCCCGGCTCCAGATGCTGCTGCGGGTGAAGTTGCCGCTGGCCCTGCCCGCGATCATGCTGGGGCTGAACCAGACGATCATCTACGGCATCGGGATGCTGGTCATCGCCGCGCTGGTCGGGACGAACGGTCTGGGCCAGCAGATCTATATCGGCCTCGGCGACGGCGATTTCGGGGTCGGGATGACCGCCGGAATCGGCATGGCTGCCATCGCCATGATCGCCGACCGCATGACACAGGCCATCAGCCGCAGGCGGCAGGAAAAATACGGGCTGGCCACCGTGCAGGTGTGAGGGAGCGCCCTGCAAAGAGGAGCGCGCGGTGTTGACATCTTTTGTGAAATCCGTCTTTTTGTTCATGTTGTGTTCAATATGACGGAGAAGATATGCGGCACTGGCCCTGGGATGAGATGGTGGAGGCGAACCGGGGGCGGCTGATCGG
>CAKZUT010000012.1 GCA_937922185.1 uncultured Neomegalonema sp. | reverse complement strand
GACTGTTTTTCCGCTTCCCCGGATGCTGCGCGGGACGCAGTCCTGCGCTGCTGGTCCGGGGTCTCTCCGCGTCAGAACCCGGCCCCGGACCAGCAAAGCAGCATTTCATGCTGCATTGCATCCGGGGAAGAGCGGTCAGAGTCAAACGCGGTTGGTATTATCCGGCAATTCGGCCATAGCTTGCTCCACAACACCATCCATCACGATACGTGCTATGCATACGTATCTACCGCAAAAGATTGTGCTGGATGGTCAGCCGCCCTAGATCATCCACAATCAAACCGTCCACCGTTCGGAGAACACCATGGCCATCACGCCCGAAGAGACCGCGCCCAAGAAGGAATCGCAGGTCAAGGGGAGCGCATGGGTCAAGCTGCTGCTCGAACTCGGCCCGCTGATGGTGTTCTTTCTCGCGTATAATCAGGGCGAACTGATCGGACAGTGGCTCGGCCAGCCCGACATGAAACCGATCATCGCCGCGACCGTCGTGTTCATCCCGACGATGATCGTCTCCGTCCTCGGCTCGTTCTGGCTGACCCGCGAGGTGGCGGTGATGCCGCTGGTCTCGCTCGTGCTGGTCTGCGTGTTCGGGGGGCTGACGATCTGGCTCAATGACGACACCTTCATCAAGATGAAGCCCACGATCCTCAACCTCATCTTCGCCGCCGTGCTGATGACGGGCCTGTATTTCAACAAGATGTTCCTGAAGCTGATCTTTCAGGAAGGCTGGTCGATCACCGACCGGGGCTGGTATCTGCTGACGGTGCGCTGGTCGATCTTCTTCGTCTGCATGGCAATCCTCAACGAGATCATCTGGCGCAACTTCCCGGAGGAATTCTGGGTGAACTTCAAGGTCTGGGGCAATCTGCCCATCACCATGATCTTCGCCGTGTTCCAGATGCGTCTCGTCTTCCAGCACCCCCTGCCGGAGAGCGAAGAGGCGGCTTGAGGCTGCTGCGCTTCGCTTTGAATCGGCAGGCACCTTTCGGCTGCACCCACATCATACGGGCCGTGACTGACTGACCGGCAGGCCGCCTCATCCGCGCGACTGAAGCAATCAGCATGACAAAAACTCAGACCCTAAATGTATAATTAAATATTGCTCTGTATTAACAGCACGATACGGCCAATATGCCGTTTCATTATCGCGCCAGACGGAGTACCAAGAGATGAAATATTGTGCTGCTATTCTATTTGCGGCTGTTTCAGCATTCGCCACACCTTCATACGCGACGGTGATTTCGGAAGGTGTCTGGAAGCTTGAGAATTCCAGCGTAGCCGGTGTGGGCGGTGATTTCGGCTTCACACGGCGCAGTGACAACGGCCAGGATCTGTATGATTTCAGCGGCAACGGTGCCGATGTCAGGCTGATATACAATGCGGAAGCCGGCACGATCTCGGTTGAGGGCCAGGCATTCGATATCAGAAACCAGCGCCTCGTCGATATTGATCTCAACTATGATGGCGTAAGCAGCGACGGTGAACGTGTGGCAACCTCGTTCATGAACGCGGTCGGTACGTTTGACGGCGTCGAGGTCATGTCGAAGGGGTCCAGCGGAGAGTCGCTGTTCCTGAATTCCCTGCTCCAGCAGGACACGGTAAAAGGCTCTGCCTGGCTTGGCACGGATGCGGGACATTTCGGCGATTTCCACTTCGCCGGAACACGGATCGGAGACCTGCCGAACGGTTCCGGTGGTGCCTCGGCGAACGGCTCCGTTCCCGCACCGGGTGGTCTGGCGTTCCTGGTCGTCGGTGCGGCGGCCCTCTACACGCGCAAGCGCCTGAAAGCGAAAGCCGCCACCCCCGCATAAGGGCATGGCCCTTTCAGGCTGATGACATGCCGGGCTGATGAACGTCAGCCCGGCATGTCACATTTCGTCAGGCGTTCACATCGACCACGACCCGGCCTTTGACTTTCCCGGCCAGGATCGCCGGGCCGAGATCGGTCAGGTCGGACAGCGTGGCCGGTTGGACCATCGCATCCAGCGTACCCATCGGCAGATCGTCCACGATCCGCTTCCATGCCCGCACCCGGTTGTCATAGGGCTGCATCACCGAATCGATACCCAGCAGGTTCACCCCGCGCAGCAGGAACGGGATGACCGTCGCGGGCAGTTTCGCGCCCCCGGCCAGGCCCACGGCGGCGACCGACGCGCCGTATTTCATCTGCCCCAGCACCCGCGCGAGCATATCCCCGCCCACCGCATCGACGCAGCCCGCCCATGTCTCGGATTCCAGCGGACGCTTGACCGTCTCGTTCAGCTCTTCCCGCGCCACGATACGCGAACAGCCCAGGCTTTTGAGATAGTCGCCTGTTTCGGGCCGCCCCGTCACCCCCACGACCTCATAGCCCCGGTTCGCGAGGATGCCCACGGCGACCGACCCGACACCGCCCGCCGCACCGGTCACCAGCACCTCGCCCTGCGACGGCTCCAGCCCGTGATCCTCCAGCGCCATGACAGCCAGCATCGAGGTAAACCCGGCGGTTCCCACCGCCATTGCCTGCTTCGTCGTCAGCCCGTCGGGCAGCGGCACCAGCCAGTCCGCTTTCACCCGCGCCTTCTGGGCATAGCCGCCCCAGTGGGCCTCGCCCACGCGCCACCCGGTCAGGACCACCTTGTCGCCGGGCTTGTAGCGGGCATCGTCGGAGGCTTCGACCGTTCCGGCGAAATCGATTCCCGGCACATGGGGGTAGTTCCGCACCAACCCGCCATTGCCTGTGATGCACAGACCGTCCTTGTAGTTCACCGTCGAATACTCGACCGCCACCGTCACCTCGCCCTCGGGCAGGCGATCCGTGTCGATCTGTTCGATAGCGGCGGAAACGGCACCGTCGTCATCCTTGGTCACGATCAGGGCATTGAAGCTCATGTCAGGTCTTCCTCACTGGTATCTGGCGGTTCAGGCGGTCGGTTTCTCGAACGGCAATGTAGTGACTTCGGCGGGGCGCGTGAAGTCCGGTGCTTCGACCCAGACCGTGCGGCCCGGTTCCCAGAATCCCCGGTCCAGCATCCCGATAGCGACGTTGGTGTCGAACTCCGGCGACCACACGGCGGAGGTGACGGTGCCGATCTTTTCGCCCCCATCGCCGATGATCGTCCACGGCACGCGGCACGATGGCACCCGGTCGCCCGATATCCGCAGCCCCCGAACGAGGCGCTGCGGACTGTCTGCCTCGGCCCGGATCAGCGAGTCGCGCCCGACACAACCGATGGAGGTCCACGGGTCGCAGAACCGGCCCAGCCCGCATTCATAGGGCGTATTCTCGCGCGTCATGTCGTTGCCGTAGGACAGCAAGCCCCCCTCGATCCGCTCGATCAGGTTCGGCCCCCCCGCCTTGACGTTCAGGTCTTCTCCGGCGGCGAACAGCGCATCCCACACCGGCTCGCCCAGCGCGGAATCATCGACGTAGATCTCGAAGCCGCCCTGCCGCGAATACCCCGAGCGCGCGATGTAGAAATCATGCCCCTCGAACGGCAGCCATTCCCCCCGGAAGAACCTGATATCGCGCACGGCATCGCCGAATACGCGCGACATCAGCTCATCGGATTTCGGCCCCTGCACGGCCAGCGGGCTGACATCCGGCTCGAAAATCTCGACCTGAAAGCGATGGCCGTAGGCAAGGCCCTTGGCCCAGTACAGCACGTCGCTATCGGCGATGGAGACCCAGTACCGGTCCGGCGCATGTTTGATCATCACCGGATCGTTCAGCATCCCGCCGCGCTCATCCACCAGCGGGATATAGAAACACTGCCCGATATGCGCCTTGCCCAGATCGCGCGGCGTCATCAACTGGACCAGTTTCCAGGCATCCGGGCCAAGAATCTCGATCTGCCGCTCGGCGGCGACATCCCAGACCTGCACATGCTCTTTCAGATGTGCACATTCAGCTTCCAAATCGCCGAAGCTGGCGGGCAGCAGCATGTGGTTATAGACGGTATAGGCCGTCACCCCCGCCGCCTCGACGCGGGATGTGAAGGGGGTCGCGCGCAGACGGCGCGAAATCGCGAGTTCGGTCATGGGCGTTACTCTGGACAGCGGTGACGCGGTATCCGACCGCGCACAACGCATGAAGCGGAAGGCTCCCGGCACAGGGCCGGGAACAGCGGGATCAGGAATGCCAGTGGATGTCGAGAATCTCGGCGCTTTTTCCCTCGAAATCCCAGACGCGGCCAAAGTCGCGGATGCGGCTCTTGAGGCCCCTGGCCAGAGTCACATCCGCCCCCATCCAGTATTGCGAGTTCACGATCTTCACGTCGTCATCGGGGTCGCCGCCGGGAATCGGCTCGATAGCCCCGGTCAGGACTTTGGGCACCCCGATGATGCGCTTCTTGTCCTTGACCTCATAGGTCACTTCCTCGCGACGGGCACCGAGGAAGGTGCTGACCAGCAGTTTCAGCACCCCGGAGGTGCCGCCCGACTGCCCCGAGAAGATCGAGATCAGCGCATCGTATTGCGCGTCATCGGACCGCTTGTCGATATAGGCGGCGGCCTTCCAGTCGCCGTCGCCCATCTTGCCGGGAATATCCAGCAACAGCGCGACATTCAGGCCCGACAGATCCACCCCCTCGTGGTGTCCCTCGTCGATACGGGCGGCCATCCAGGCATGGCAGTACCCTTCCGTCGGCGGGTGCTTGCCGAGCGATACGACGCAGGGGCAGAACACCTCGCATGAACAGTTGAGGGCCAGTTCGCCCCTGATCGACCAGTCGGTTTTCTTCTTCGCGGCCATCGGCCTTCTCCTACAATGACAGCATGATCGTTACAGCCCCCGCCACCACCAGCGCCCAGCCCATCAGGCGGCTCCAGCGGGCGGCGGCGGGGGCTATCTTCTCGGCAACGAAATAGGCGGCGATGACGGCCATCCAGACCACATTCATCGCCCCGAACACAAACATCAGACCCATCAGCGCAATACAGCATCCGACGCAATACGCGCCATGTCCCGCACCCATGGGAAACGCCCCGCGCGTACCCTCGCGCCAGTGGGCGATCAGATAGGCCAGCGGGCGGCGGCAATGGGTCAGGCAGACATCCTTGATCGACGTGAACTGCCACAGGCCCGCCGCCAGAGCGAGGAACCCGGCGACCATGGGCGTGGCCAGCGTCCCGCCCATGGTGAAGAACGACGTCTGCGCCAGTCCGAGCTGCATCCCCGCCATCACCACGGAGACAACGCCCCACAGCGCGAAATACCCCGCGCCGAACAGGGCGACCCGCAGGGCCAGCACCGCTCCCCCCACTTCCTTCGCCGCCAGTCCGGCATACTGGATCATCACCGGGGCCATGGCGGGCAGCATCATCGCCAGCATCATCACGATCCACATGACCGAGGTGCCCAGAAAGGTACCTGGACTCAGATCGGTCGCCATCGCCATATCGCCCATCGACGCCGCCATCACCCACCACAGCGCGGCACTGGCAATGCCAATGCTCAGGAGAGTCGCAAAACGGGGATCATCGAACCGGATCATGGCCGCACCGTTCGCCGATGCGCCTGTCTCTGTCAAACGATTTGACGGGGATTTGATGTATAATGCGACCGATAGCCCGACGTTATGTCGCAGGCACCGGACAGATAGCCGGACCCCGCGAAACAGGGGGGGGCTGCCCCACTGCGACGCATCACCCCGGCCAGCTTCCGGCGACAGGGTTAATGCAGCGTTCATATTGTACCGCGTAGGGCTGGAAAGACCGGCCTGCTTCCTCCATGTACAGGTCATTGGTCCGGTGCGCCCCCGCGCGCCGCGAATGCTCACATCGGAGTGACCCCTTGAAGAGACTTGCCAGCACCCTGCTTGCCGCCTTCGCGGCGATGACGGCCCCGGCGCTCGCCGAACCCGTCATCAGCGACTTCACCCTTGATAACGGGATGCGCGCCGTGGTGATCGAGGACCACCGCGCGCCCGTCGTGACCCATATGGTCTGGTATCGGGTCGGCTCTGCCGACGAACCCCCCGGCAAGACCGGCATCGCCCATTATCTCGAACATCTGATGTTCAAAGGCACGGACAAGATCGCGCCGGGACAGTTCTCGAAGATCATCGCGGCCAATGGCGGGCAGGACAATGCCTTCACCTCCCGCGATTACACCGCCTATTTCCAGCGCATCGCAAAGGACCGCCTGAGTCTCGTGATGAGCATGGAAGCCGACCGGATGCGGAACGTGAATATCCGGCAGGAGGATATCGTCGCCGAGCGCGACGTGGTGCTGGAGGAACGCAGCTCCCGCACGGATAACTCCCCAGGTGGCCGCTTCCGCGAACAGTACATGGCCGCGCTCTATCTCAACCACGCCTACGGCATCCCGGTCATCGGCTGGCGCGAGGAAATCGAATCGCTCGACCGCGACGATGCGCTGGAGATGTACGAACGCTTCTACGCGCCGAACAATGCGATCCTGATCGTCGCGGGGGATGTGACCCCCGATGAGGTCAGGGCGCTGGCCGAGGAGCATTACGGCGTGATCGACCCAGTCGATCTGCCCGAATCCGTCCGCGCGACCGAGCCGCCGCATCTGGCCGCCCGCCGTCTGGAAATGCGTGATCCGCGCGTGACGCAGCCGAGGCTCTGGCGCGGTTATCTCGCTCCGTCCTATGTGACCGACGAGGGCAATCAGGCCGAGGCCCTGAGCCTCCTGTCCGATATCCTCTCGGGCGGCACGACCCGCCGCCTGCCCAGAATGCTGACCCTCGACACGGATATCGCCCTCTATGCGGGGGCGTATTACTCCGGCATGGCCCGCGATATGGGCGAATTCGCCTTCTACGCCGCCCCCAAGGGCGACACGACCCTGCCCCAGCTCGAAGGGGCGCTCGACTGGATGATCGCCGACCTTCTGGAAAACGGCGTCACCGAGGAAGAACTCGCCCGCGCCAGGAAATCGGCCATTGCCTCTGAAATCTTCGCGCAGGACAGCCAAAGCTCCATGGCCCGGCAATACGGGGCCGCGCTGACCATCGGCCTGTCGCTCGAAGAAATCCGAAACTGGCGCGACAAACTGGAGGCCGTGACCGTCGATGACGTCATGGCGGCGGCGCGCATGGTGCTGGTGCCCGAACGCTCGGTCACGGGCTACCTGATGAAAGCGGAACCCAAAGAAGGAACCGACGGATGAGAACGCTCACCCTCGCCCTTGCGGCCAGCCTCGCCATCGCACCGGCCTCCGCACAGGATGATACTTCCCGCATTAAGGAAGTGACCAGCCCCGGCGGCATCACCGCGTGGTTCGTTCAGGAACCCGCCATCCCCATCGTCACCGTCCAGATCGCATTCGACGGCGGCGCACGGCTCGACGAGAAAGGCAAGGAGGGCGCGGTCAACCTCGCCGCCGGGCTGATCGAGGAAGGCGCGGGAGATATGGACAATCAGGAATTCGCCGCCCGGCTCGACGACCTGTCCTCCTCCATCGGGTTCAGCGCGGGGCGCGACGGGTTCTCCGTCAGCGTCTCGTCCCTGTCGGAGAATATCGGCGAGACGATGGACCTGCTCCACATCGCCCTGACCGAGCCGCAATTCACCGACGAGGCCATCGAACGGGTGCGCGAACAGGTACTTTCCAACCTGCGCTCACAGGCCAAAGACCCGCAGGCACAGGCAAGCCGTCACTGGTATGCCGGAGTTTTCGGCGACGCCTCCTACGCGACCCCTGTGGCGGGCACGAAGGAAAGCGTAACGGCCCTGACCCGCGACGATCTGGTTGCCGCCTATGACCGGATGGTTGCCAGGGCGCGCATGAAGATCGGCGTGGTCGGTGACATCGACACGGATGCGCTCGTCTCCCTGATGGATACGACCTTCGGCGACCTGCCCGAGGGCGAGGCGCTCGACCGGACCCCCGTGCCCGTGCGCGAGACCGGCGGACTTGTCGTCATCGAGGAAGATGTCCCCCAGAGCGCGGTAGTGCTCGGCCATCGGGGCATCCTGCGCGACGACCCCGACTACATCACCGCCTATGTGATGAATTACGTGCTCGGAGGCGGGGGCCTGACCTCGCGCCTGACCGATGAGGTGCGCGAGAAGAACGGGCTGGCCTATTCGGTCTATTCCTATCTCTACCCGCTGGATCGCGCGGGCCTCTATATGGGCGGCGTGGCCACGGCCAATGCCCGTGTCGCGAAATCGCTCGAACTCATCCGGCAGGAATGGGCGCGCATGGCCGAGGGGGGCCTGACACAGGAAGAACTGGACGCCGCGAAGACCTATCTGACCGGCTCGTTTGCCCTTCGGTTTGATTCCAACGCGAAGATCGCCAGCTTCCTCGTCGGCGCGCAGTCGGCGAACCTGCCCATCGACTACATCGACACCCGCAACGGTCTTGTCGAGGCCGTGACGCTGGAGGATGTGAGCCGTGTCGCCGGGCGGCTGCTCAAACCCGATGATCTGTTCGTCGTGGTGGTCGGCAAGCCAGAGGGCATGGAAAGCGCCGATACGCTGATGGAAGGCATCGGCGGCTGATATCGCGCCGATAACGCTGCCGAAAGGGCCGTCATCCACACCGGATGACGGCCCTTTTCATGTCTGTCCGCCCTCTGCCCCGCCCTTGCGGCAGATCCCCCCCCCTCACAGGGCAATCGCCCGAAGAAGAAATCATGCTGTCCCGAACGCAATGCGGCATGAAATGACGCTTTGCAGATGCGGGACCACCTATAATTTGCAGTCAACGCCAAGCATAAGGAGGCCCC
>CAKZUT010000011.1 GCA_937922185.1 uncultured Neomegalonema sp. | reverse complement strand
CCGTCCGGGGCGACATTCACTGTCGATGGAGAACGTCATGCTTATGCAACTTTTCAAAGCGGCGCTTCTCGCCCTGTGACAGGGCATCAGATCGGGATCATGCTCTCGTGGCAATGCTCGATCAGCGCGTCGCGTACCCGCGTGCTGCCCCCCGCCTCGGCCTCGTCCGCGACCACGCGCAGGGCGGCGAGGTCGGCGGCCAGCAGCGCCCGCTTCACCGGCCCGATGGAGGCGGGCCGCATCGAGAAGGCCCGGATACCGTTCGCCGCAAGCGCCAGCGCGTCGAGGGGCCGCCCCGCCGCCTCGCCACAGAAGCTCAGTTCCGTCCCCGCCTCGCCACAGCGTTCCACGATCATGCGGATCAGCCCCAGAAACGCCGGATGTGTCACGCCGTATCGCCCTGCCGTGCGCTCGTTCATCCGGTCGGCGGCAAAGAAGAACTGCACCAGATCATTCCCGCCGATCGAGACGAAATCGGCCAGCTCGAAGAACCGCTTCTGCGCGAAGGCCAGCGAGGGCGTTTCCAGCATCGCCCCGATCTTCACCTCCGTCGGCGGCACGTCCATATCCAGCCGCTCGACCTCCTCCAGCACCATTGCCCGTGCTTTCTCGAACTCCGCCAGTGCCGCGACCATCGGGAACATCACGCGCAGGGACCGCCCGCTCGCCGCGCGCAGCATCGCCTGCAATTGCATCCGCAGCACCACGGGCCGATCCAGCCCGACCCGGATCGCCCGCCAGCCCAGCGCCGGATTGGCCTCACGCGGCTGCTTCATATAGGGCAGCACCTTGTCCGACCCGATATCCAGCGTGCGGAAGTTGACGGGGCGTCCCGCCGCCTTGTCGAGAACATGGCTGTAGAATTTCGCCTGTTCCTCGCGGGTCGGCATCGCCTTGTTGAGCATGAAATGCAGTTCGGTCCGCAGCAGGCCCACTCCCTCGGCCCCGCTCTCGTTCAGGCTGGGCAGATCGGCGGCCAGCCCACCATTCATGTACAGCCTGATCTCGCAGGCATCGAGCGTGCGGCAGGGCAGATCGCGCAGGGCCGCGAAGCTGGCCTTTTCCTGCATTCGCAGCGACAGCTTCTCCTCATAGGCCGTCACGACATCCTCGCGGGGGCGCACATGCACATGCCCCTGATCGCCGTTGACGATCACGCTGTCGCCCGCCTCGCAGGCGCGCAGGATGCTCTGAGCCTGCACGATGAGCGGTATTTCCATGGCCCGCGCGACGATGGCGGCATGGGAGCCGATGGCCCCGTCCTCCAGCACGATCCCGGCCAGAGTCCCGCGCGGATAATCCATCAACTCGCCGGGGCCGAGCGCGCGGGCGATCAGGATCGCGCCTTCCTCGGGCATCTCGCGCCCCCCGTCGGGCAGGATCAGGCGGCGCATCAGGCGCTGGGCGATATCGTCCATGTCGTCGAACCGCTGGCGCAGATACGTGTCGCTTGCCGTGCCCAGCTTCATCCGCGCCTCGGTGCGGGCGGCATCGACCGCCGCCTCCGCCGTCAGGCCGGAGACGATGAACTCCTCCAGCTTGCGGACCCATCCCCGGTCATTGGCGAAGAGACGATAGGTCTCCAGCACCTCCCGGTGTTCACCCGTATCGGCCATGTCGTCGCCGTCGAGCATCGTATCGATATCGGTACGCAGCCGTCCGAGGGCCTCGCGCAGCCGCGCGCGCTCGTGAACGGGGTCTTCGGCGATGGGATTGGGCAGCAGCAGTTTCGGCTCATGCAGATGTGCGGGGCCGATGGCCACCCCGTCGGCGGCACCCTGCGCCTGAATATGGATCGGTTCGCGCTCGTCCTCCTCGCCGTCATTGGGCGCACGGGGGATCAGCGTTCCGGCCTCGGCCATTTCCGCGATGACCATCGCGACGAGGGCCAGCGCCTCGCTCTCCTCTTCGGTATAGGCCATGGGCCGTTCGTTCTGAACGACGAGAACGCCCATCGTGCGCCCCAGTTTCTGGATCGGAACGCCCAGGAACGAGGAATACCGCTCCTCGCCCGTTTCCGGCAGATAGCGGAATTCGGGATGCTCGCGCGCCCGTGCCGTGACGATGGTGCGCCCGTCGCGGGCGATGACGCCGACGAGACCTTCCCCGATCTTCAGCCGCGCCTCGTGTACCGCCTCGCGTCTCAGGCCCTCGGTGGCCGAGAGTTGCAGCGTGTCCTTCCCCCGGATCAGATAGACGGAACAGACCTCCGCCCCCATCGACTGTGCGATCAGCGTGACGATCTGGTCCAGCCGCTGTTGCCCGTCGCCGGGTGCCGCCAGAGCCTGCCGCAAACGGCGCAGCAACAGCTTCGGAGACGCCGCCGCCCCCGGCCCGGACTTATTGTCCTCACCCCGACCGCTGGCGGAGGAGTCGCTCATGGCGAGGTCATGCTTCCGCCTGCCCGGACCCGGCCAACCCGAACACCGTATGCAGCGACCGCACGGCCAGTTCCATGTATTTGCGCTGCACCAGCACACTGACCTTGATCTCGGATGTCGTGATGACCTGAATGTTCACGCCTTCCTCCGCGAGGGATGCGAACATGCGCTGCGCGACGCCGGTATGAGAGCGCATCCCGATCCCGACGACCGACACCTTGGCGACGTCGCGGTCGGCGACCAGGCCCTCGAAGCCGATAGCGTCTCTGGCGGTCTCGATGGTGGCCCGCGCCCGGTCGAAATCGTCCGAATGGACCGTGAAGGTCATGTCCGTGCGTCCGTCATCGGAGATATTCTGCACGATCATGTCCACATTGACATTGGCCTCGGCCAGCGGCCCGAAGATCGCGGCGGCCACGCCGGGGCGGTCGGCGACATTCTGGAGCGTGAGCTTGGCCTCGTCGCGCGAGAAGGCGACTCCGGTAACGACGTTGCTTTCCACGATTTCCTCCTCGTCGCAGACGATGGTGCCGGGCGCGTCCGAAAAGCTGGAGCGCACCTGTAACGGCACCTTGTAACGCATGGCCAGTTCGACGGAACGGGTTTGCAGGACTTTCGCGCCCTGCGAGGCCAGTTCCAGCATTTCCTCGAAGGCGATCCGCTCGATCTTGCGGGCATCGGGTTCGACGCGGGGATCGGTGGTGTAGACCCCTTCCACATCCGTGTAGATATCGCAGCGTTCCGCTTCCAGCGCGGCGGCAATGGCCACGGCGCTTGTATCCGAGCCGCCCCGGCCCAGCGTGGCGATGCGGCTCTCGGCGGAAACGCCCTGAAAGCCCGCACAGACGGCGACATCGAAGCCCTCGTCGAATTTCGCCAGCATCGCCGTGGTATCGATTTCCTCGATCCGCGCGGCCCCGTGGGAAGCATCGGTCCTGAGCGGTATCTGCCAGCCCTGCCATGAGCGGGCATTCACACCCATGGATTGCAGGGTCAGCGCCATGAGGCCCGATGTCACCTGTTCGCCCGAGGCGACCACGGCATCGTATTCGCGCGCATCGTAGAGAGACGAGACCTCGCGCACCAGACCCACGAGCTTGTTCGTCTCGCCCGACATGGCCGAGACGACGACGGCGACCTGCCACCCCGCATCCACCTCGCGCTTTACCTTCTGCGCGGCATTGCGGATGCAGTCGAGGTCAGCGACGGACGTACCGCCGAATTTCATCACCAGAATGGCCATGAATCCAGTCCGGGCCGCAGCCCGCCTCCCTTGCGCGAAATCGCGTTTCTCCTAACGGGATAGTCAGCGTTTCGCAAGGACGGTGCGCTGAAATCACCGGTATGTCAGCGCCGGACGCATGAAGACATCCTCCCGTCCGGGCGACGCCCTTCGAGACGGCGCGCCCGAGGATCGGGCTGGACTTTTCCCGTTTTGGCACAACTATGGGGGAAGGTGCATTTTTCGGAGGAAGCGGCATGGCCGATACACGCGAACCCAACCATATCACGGCGTCCCGGCCTGTGCGGGTCGGCATGATGACTCTGGCGCTGTCCTTATCCGCGCTGGCGATTGCCCCTTTCGAGGTCCACGCGGCCTCGGTGGCCCATACGATCCCGGCCCCTGCCGGTGAAGGGGTGCGGATCATCACGCCGCCGCGCCTTGCGGTCAGGCCGATTGCCCCCGCATCCCGGCGGCTTGCCGGGGATAGCCGGATGCAGGGGGAGCGGCGTCAGAGGCCCTTGCCCGCTGTCGCCCTGCCCGACGAGGCTCCGCAGCAGATCATCCTGCGGATCGAGCGCCCGATTCTGGTCGAGCGACTGCCCTATTGCCAGCGCGGACTGTTCGGGCGTCTCATCAATGCCCCCTGCCGCGATCTCCTGGATGCGACTTTCCCGCAGGGGCGATAGCGAAGACGCTCTCAGAGAGCGGTATCCCGACCCGCAAGCGCAAGCGTCTGGGTCCAGACGGCCTCTTCCAGCGTGACGGGATCGCTCTCCCGCTTGCCCTGTCCGGGCATCCGCGCGCCCTCGTCCAGTGCGACACCGGCTTCGACCTGTGCGAGGCGCTCGAAGAAGACGCCGGAGGTATCGGGGTCCATCAGCAGGTAATACTGCCCCAGATCATGGGGCGGACCTTCGGGGGCCTTCAACGGCTTCACGTCGCGGCTGACCACGCCCCCGGTCAGGCCGGAGGCCAGCAATTCGGCCATCAGGCCAAAGCCCCAGCCCTTGTAGCCGCCCATGCTGACCAGCGATCCGGTGAGTGCTTCCGCCGGATCGGTCGTGGGTTTGCCCTCCGCATCGACGGCCCAGCCTTCGGGAATACGCTCGCCCGCCGCCTTTGCCATCGTGATCTTGCCCAGTGCCACCGTCGTGGTCGATTGGTCGAACTGCATCGCCAGCCCGCCCTTGCCGTCCGGCACCGAGAACGCGATGGGGTTGGTGCCAAGCACCCGTGTCTTGCCCCCCGGCGGGGCGACGATGGGCGAGGCGTTGGTCATGCCCAGCCCGATCAGGCCCTCACGGGCAATCTGTTCGGTGAAATAGCCCAGTGACGTGCAGGTATGGGCATGGCCCACCGCAAGGCTTGCCACGCCGCATTCGCGCGCCGCCGTCACCGCCAGCGGCAGGGCGCGGGTGAAAGCGGGCTGTGCGAATCCGAAGGCGGCATCGACCTGCACAGCGCCCGCGCGGGGCCGGGTCACGACCGGCTCCGCATCGCCCTTGACCCGTCCGCTGGTCAATTGGGTGCAATAGCTTTCGAGATAGTAGAGACCGCATATCCTGTTACCCACGGCTTCGGCCTTGCGGACGGCACGGGCAACCTCCGCCGCGATCCACGGGGTCGCTCCGTGGCGCTCCAGCGCGCTGCGGGTCGTCGTTTCGATCTCGTCCAGCGATACCTGCGGCATCTCACGTTCCTCTGTCTCCGGGCGCGTCGGCCCCCATGGGGTGTTCGCTACAGTCAATCGCGATCAGGCTGAGCCGGAGAGTGTCGGCGAACGCGCCGTTCCCGGCGGTTTTGCCCACCCGAATTGATCGCGAATGACGCTAACCTGAAAGCGGCCTTCGGTACAGCCTTCCCCGGATAATCCGACAGAAACAGGCGGATCGTGCCGCGCCCGCGCGATGGATTCCGTGGCGACAGCCGGGATCGACGTCCCGCCTGATTTCGGCTTCACGCGCCCGGTCCTTATCGCTTAGGGTGACTGCCGAAGACCCTGTCGCCGGAGCCTGTCGCCATGACGTATCAAGCCCTGAACCTGCAACCCGGCGATGCGCCGTTTCGGGCCGATCCGGCCAAGTCGTATACGCTGCCCGCGCGGTTCTACCATGACCCGGAAATCTTCGCACTGGAGAAGGACGCGATCTTCTACAAAAGCTGGTGGTATGCGGGGCATGTGTCGCAGGTTGCCGAAGCCGGGGCGTTCCTGACCACGCGCATCCACGAGCAGAACATCTTCGTCGCGCGCACCCGGCAGGGCGATCTCCGCGCCTTCTACAACGTCTGCCCGCACCGGGGGCACAAGCTGGTCGAGGGCACGGGGCGCAAGAACATCATCACCTGCCCCTATCACGCCTGGGCTTTCGATTTCGACGGCACCCTCAAATCGGCGCGCAATACCGAGAACATGGAGGGGTTCAACCGTGATGAATTCGCGCTGAAGCCCGTGCAGGTCGAGGTGTTCTGTGGCCTCGTGATGGTCAATCTGGACCCCGACGCGACGTCCTTCGCCGAACAGACCGGCGATCTGGAAAAGGAAATCCGCCATTACATGCCGCAGGTGGATGACCTGGCCTTCGCCCAGCGCGATACCTATGACGTGAAATCGAACTGGAAGGTGATGATCGACAACTTCCTTGAATGTTATCACTGCCACACCGCCCATAAGGATTTCGTCGATCTGGTCGATATGAACAGCTATCGCGTCAGGACCAACGGCCTCTATTCCAGCCAGTGCTCCGACGCGGTGAAATCCACCGAAAGCAAGGCTTTCAACTTCGAGCAGGGCGACGTGGAGTTCAGCTACGCGGGCTGGTTCGTCTGGCCGAATTTCACGATCTGGGTCTACCCCGGTGAGCCGAACCTGTCCGTCCTCCAGATGAACCCGGCTGAACCGGAACGCTGCATCGAATATCAGGACTGGTTCGTCCCGAATGGTGAGGTGACACCGCAACTGAAGGACGCCATCGACTACCAGATCGACGTGCTGCAACCGGAGGATATCGGCCTGTGCGAAAGCGTACAGGAAGGGCTGAAGTCGTCAGGTTACAATCAGGGCCGCTTCGTCGTGGACAAGGGCCGCACCGAACTCAGCGAACACGCCGTACATCATTTCCAGAAACTCGTCGCCGAGGCACTGGGCGCACGGCTCGATCCGGGATGACGGCTTCCGGCCTGCGGATTACAGGATCACGTCCTCGATCCGTTTGGGGTGGTCCGTCACGGCCTCGTATCCGTCTTCGGTCAGGATAAAGCTGTCGCCGATCTGGGCGCGGAAGCTGTCGGTGGCGACCGAGCCGTCCACGGCCAGCACCATGCCCGGTTGCAGAACGGTCGTGTCGCCGGTGACGAGCTGGGGTTTTTCCAGAAAGCTGAACCCCGTCGCCCGACCGCAGCGGAACGGATAATCGTAGCCCGCGCCCCGGATGACCTCGGCATAGGCGGCATGGACGCTCTCGGCGGTGACGCCGGGACGCAGGGCGTCGAGCGCGGCCTGCTGGCTGGCAAGGGCCACCTCGTAGACGGCGGCCTGCGTATCGTCGGCGATCTCGCCGATCCAGAAGGTTCGGTCGAAGCCCAGCTTGAAGCGGTGAAAATCGGTCATGCCGCAGAAACACAGGAATACCGGTTCGCCATGGCGCATGATGCGGGTCGTGGCGCGGTGGTGGGTTTTGACGATTTCCTCCCCGGAGGCCATGATTTGCAGGAAATGCGTGTTCGGCGACATGGCCGCATCGTCGTAATGGGCGGCCAGAAGTTCCGCCGCCCTGCGGGTGCCCGCACGGGCGGTGGCCAGCGCGACCTCGTATTCGGGTACGCCGTCGCCCACAGCCGCGCGCCCCGCTGCCATCATGGCATTGGCGACCTGCCCCGCATGGCGCGCAAGCCGCAGTTCCCATGTGGATTTTATCATCCGCATATCGGTCAGCAGCGGCGTGACGCTGACCGGCGCATCGACCAGCGTATCGACACAGGCGCGCACGGGGGGCGGCATATGATCCGGCTCGATCCCGACCGTGACCGCACCATGCAGAGCAGCGGGCAGTTCGGCGCGCCATTCGTCGCCCGCGCCGTCATTCCACGGGGCGATGCGGTCCACCTGTGCCGCCGCCTCGGCCATGGCGAGATCAATGACCGGGGTGATGAGCAGACTGTCGCCGTCCCTCGGCACCACGAGCAGGGTGGGGCGACCGAATTCCATATGGAGATAGTCATAATAGCCGGTCAGGTAATAGATGTTGTCATCATCGGTGATGAGCGCCACGTCGATGCCGCTGTCGGCCATGCGCTTCCTGAGCGTGTCTATCCTGTCCTCGAACATCCTATGCGGCCTTTCTGAGCAGGGTCATGGTCCGGGCGAAGAGAGTGCTTGACGGGTCGGCCAGCACGTTCAGCTCATCGAAATGATCGACATCGGGCACGATATACAGATCCACAGGGCGGGTGGCGGTCGCGAAGGCATCCACATACATCCGCGCCTGTCGGTGGAATTCGTCGGTTTCGGCCCCGCCCACGACGATCATCTGCGGGGCATCGGTCCGGGGCGGATGGTGCAGCATCGGGCTTTGCGCCGCCGCCTCCGCCGCATCCATACGAAGGGCCGCATTGAGGCTTTCGGTCAGGCGCACGGGGTCGAGCAGGCTGAGCGGCGAGACGGGAATCCCCGCTTTCACCAGATCACGGGGCAGGGTGTCCGCCTCGGCGGGCCAGTCGGTCCCCATCATCATCTCGGCGAGATGCCCGCCCGCCGAATGGCCCATGACGGTGATGCGGTCGCGGTTCACGCCCTGATCGGCGGCATGGTGCCACAGATACGCCAGACCCTCGCGTATCTGCCCCACGATGCGTGTGATGGTGACGGCGGGGCACAGATCATAGCCGAGGATCACGACATTCACGCCCGCCTCAACGAAGGGCTGTGCGAGAAAGGCATAGAGCGCCTTGTCGCCCCGCTGCCAGTATCCGCCATGAATATAGACGAGCGTGGGGGCCTGCCTGTCGCCGCAGGACCAGATATCGAGCCTCTGGCGTTCGCCCGTCCCGTAGCGCAGATCGGCGGTGCCGGTCATCGCGTCACGCGCCTGCGCGCTGCGCGCCTGCCAGTCAGGCATCACCACCGTCTCGTAATCGGGTCGCCGCCGCCGCAGATTGTATTGCTCCTCCAGTTGCTCGGGCGTGAAACGGTCATGGAAGGTAAGGGGGTCATACATGGCGGGGCCTTCAGGAGCGCGCGGCGCGCTGCACGAGTTCGAGACAGACGCGCGTGGCCAGTGCCATATCCTGCACGGCGATCCATTCGAGAGGACCGTGTATTTCCTGCTGGCCGGTGAAGATATTCGGGCAGGGAACGCCCATCTCGGTCAGGCGCGAGCCGTCGGTGCCGCCCCGGATCGCTCTGGATACCGGCTCCAGCCCCACATCGCGGCAGGCATCGCAGGCCAGTGTCACCGGCGTCATGTCCTTTTCGAGCCAGTAGCGCATGTTGCGGTATTGCGGGCGGATGGTGCAGGTGATGCGCGCGCGCGGCTCGGTCGCGGCAATGGCATCGCAGACCTGCCGCACCATCGCCCCCTTCGCCTCCAGCCCGTCCATCTCGAAATCGCGCAGGATCAGTTTGATCCGCGCCTCCGCCGCCGTGCCCGACATTTCGTGGATATGCCAGAAGCCGTCGCGGCCTTCGGTCGTTTCCGGCGTCATGGTCGATTGGGGCAGCGTGTCGATGATCTTCGCGGCCAGATGCAGGGCATTGACCAGCCGGTCTTTTGCCCAGCCGGGATGGAATGAGACGCCCTCGATCATGATATCGGCCCCGTCCGCCGAAAAGCTCTCATATTCGATCTCGCCCGGTTTCGAGCCGTCGAGCGTATAGGCGAAATCGACCGCGAAATCTGCGGGCAGGCGCGGATCAACCCCGCGCCCGAT
>CAKZUT010000010.1 GCA_937922185.1 uncultured Neomegalonema sp. | reverse complement strand
TTGATAAGCGAGAAAGTAGTTACAGCCCCTGGCGTTACACCCAGAACCTCCAGCAATAACTCCGGTTTGCCAAAGCTGACCCGCGCCGCGCCGATAGCCTTTTCCAGTGCCTTGAGATTGACGGCGCGCGATTCGTCGCAGGTGATGAGGAACAACCGTCCCTTCTTGTCCTTCAGGAACAGGTTCTTGGTGTGCCCGCCGGGCAGATCGCCCCGCAGCGCGCGGCTGTCCTCGACCGTGAACAGCGGCGGATGCGTCACGGTTTTCGTTTTTATATCAAGGCTTTCAAGGAAAGCGAACAACTCTTCGGGAGTGGCGGGACCGGCCATGATCAATGCTCCATCGCGCGAATGGCGTTGTGCCGCACGAGCAGGGTCCGCGCGGCCTCGGCGTGCAGGTTCTCGACGATCCGGCCATCGAGAACGGCCACTCCCTCGCCTTTTTCCTGCGCCTCCTCGAAGGCTTTGATCTGCGCCTTGGCGTGTTCGACAGCCGACTCATCGGGCGCAAATGTCTGATTACAAACATCAATCTGTGACGGATGGATCAGGGTCTTGCCGTCGAAGCCAAGATCGCGGCTCTGGATACAGCGTTGCGCGAACCCCTCGGCGTCGCGAAAGGCGTTGTAGACCCCGTCGATCGCCACCATCCCGAAGGACCGCGCGACGAGCAGGCAATGGGTCAGATGCGGGATCAGGGCCAGCCTATCCGGCGTATGTCGCACATGAAGATCTTCGGCCAGATCATTGGTCCCCATGATAAAAACCGACAGGCGCGTACTGGCCATGGCCACCCGTTCAGCATGGAGAACACCCAGCGGCGTCTCGATCATCGCCCATATCCGCGTCGAGTCCGGCGCGCCGAAATCGGCCATCAGCGCATCGACTTCCGCGATCATCGCCTCCGACTGCACCTTCGGAATCAGGATCGCATCCGGTGCCGCCTCGCAGGCCGCGCGCAGGTCTTCCATACCATGATCGGTGTCCAGGCCGTTGATCCGTATGGCAATTTCGCGCTTGCCATAGCCACCGCCCCGCACCGCATCGACCACCAGATCGCGCGCCGCAGCCTTCTCCGTCGCCGCCACCGCGTCTTCCAGGTCCAGGATCAGCGCATCGGCGGCCAGCCCCTTTGCCTTCTCAAGCGCCCGGACATTGGAGCCGGGCATGTACAGCACCGAACGGCGCGGACGGAACGGATCGAACATGGTGACACTCCCCGAAAAATCCCCGCTCTCCTAGCGCATCCGGTTTGCGCGCGAAACCCCGTCGCGGGTTCACCGTTCCGCACCCCCGATGCACCGCGCTGCGCCCGCAATGCACCGCGATGCGCTGCGCGGGTGTACGAAAGGTAACCCGTTCCACAGAAGACGCCTCCGACACTCGCAATAAGAGCAAAAAACCGAGTTCCCGCCATTCGGGTTTCACCGAATGAGCATATAGCGATCATTCCATTCCCTTCTAAGGTGCAATTACAATTCTTCCCCCATGACGAGAAATCCACGGCAATGCCCTCCTCTGATCGCACCGGCGGCACGATGCGCGACATCCATCACGCCGCCCCTCCGAACCGCTCCACCCCATATCGCGCCAGCATCCCCGCCTCCGCATCGTCCAGCACCATCGCGGCCACCTCCCGTGCCATGACCGGGGCGAGCGTCACGCCGCTATGCATCGTCGCCACCAGCAGGCCGTCCATCCCCGGCACCCGTCCCACCGCCGGATAGCCGTCCTCCGGCACGGGCCGCCCCGTCACCGTCGAGCTGTCCAGTGACAGCGCGGCCATGCCGAAGGCCCTTCGCGCCCGCTCCAGCACCCGTTCCTCCGTCTCCGCCCGCTCGGCATCCGAGGCGACCGGCGATCCGCCGAAATCCTCCCCCAGGATCAGCCGCCCGTCATCCATCTGCCATACGTGCAATTCGTCGCTCGTGAAGATGCGCTGCGACAGGCGCGGCACCGGGGCCGTCCGTACCAGCAGACCCAGCGGCGTCTTCATCGGCAAGGGCACGTCCACGGCGGCCAGCAGCGCCGATGTCGCCTTCCCCGCCGCCACGACCACCCGCTCGGCCTCCACCGGTCCACCCCCGGTCTCCACCCCGGTCACCCGCCCGTTGGCCGAGGCGATCCCCGTCACCGTCACCGGCGCGCGCACTTCTGCCCCCATCGCCGCCGCCGCCACGAGCAATGCCCCGGCGATCCGGTCGGGATCGGCCACCCCCTCCAGCGGCGCATCGATCGCCACTTCGGGGGGCGCGGCCAGCGCAGGCTCCATCTCGCGGATGCGCGCGCGCGAGACGAGCCGCGCCGTATTGCCCCCCTCGTCCAGGGCTTTGGCGAGCGTCTCGATCTTCTCGGCCCCTTCCCAGTTCAGCGCCCCGCCCAGCCGCACCGGCAATCCGTCGATCTCGCCGACCAGCCCCCGCCACAGGCGCATGGATTCCAGCCGCAGCGCGAAATAC
The DNA here is from genome assembly GCA_937922185.1 of uncultured Neomegalonema sp. Lineage (GTDB taxonomy): Bacteria > Pseudomonadota > Alphaproteobacteria > Rhodobacterales > Rhodobacteraceae > JAHDDY01. The sequence continues at coordinate 4,520 of CAKZUT010000010.1, read as the reverse complement.
GCCGCGTCTTCGGGCCGGTGCGCGTTGATCCAGGCGAAGGAGCCGCGCGTCGCCCGGTTGGCCGGGATGCCCTCGTCCAGCACGGTGACCCGCGCGCCCCGCCTCGCCAGCGCACAGGCCAGCGCGGCCCCGATGATGCCGGAGCCGATGATAGCGGTGCGCGGTGATCCCGATGATGTTCTCATGCGTCCGAGACTGCCCTGCCCCGGCCCGGAAAACCAGTCCCGGCGCTACACTGTTGGCAGCGTCACGAAGAAGCGGCTCCCCGCCCCCGGCTCCCCTTCGGCACGGATGGTCCCGCCATGGCGCTCCACGATCCGACGACAGGAGGCAAGCCCCACCCCCGTTCCCTCGTATTTTCTGCGACCATGCAGCCGGGTGAAGATGCCGAAGATCGTCTCCGCCTGCTCCGGCTCGAACCCGATGCCGTTATCGGCAAGGCACAGCGTCGCCAGACCGGACTCGACCGTCACCGACAGAGTCACCTCCGGCCTGCGCGCCGGGTCGGAATATTTGAGCGCATTGGACAGCAGATTCTGGAACAACCGCGCCAACTGCCCCGCATCCCCGCGCACCACAGGCAGTGGACAGGCCGTCACGCGCGCCTGTGCCTCGCGCATGGCCATATCGAGCGTGCCCGCAACATCCGCCCAAACGTCGTTCAGGTCCACCGGCCCATGGGCCACGGCCTCGGCTTCTATGCTCGAATAATCCAGCAGATCCGTAATGAGCCGCCGCATCCGCGTCGCCGCATCCGTCATCCGCGACAGGTAGGTCAGCCCCTTCTCGTCCAGTACCTGTGCATAGCCCTTCTCGATCCGCCCCGCGAAAGTCTCGATCTTTCGCAGCGGCTCCTTCAGGTCATGCGAGGCGGCCTGGGCAAAATCCTTCAGCGCCGCATTGCTGCGGGACAGGGCCTCGGCGTAATCCGTCGCCCTCGCCTGTTCGGCCTTCAGATCGGTGATATCGGTCCAGTTCGTGACCGTCCCGCCTTCCCTGGTCCGCTGCTCCTGTATGCGATACCAGCATCCATCGGTCAGTTTCTGGTCGAACGTGTCGTTCTCGGGCGATTCGCGATAGGCGATGCGCCGTGCGAGCCAGTCATCCAGCTCCGCCTCGGGTATCCCGAAGACGCTCAGCGCATTATGGCGGGCCATCTGCGCGAAGCACGCCCCGGCCTCCAGCAATGCGGCCCCGCCGGGCAACATGCTCCTGAACCGCGCATTCATGATGACACAGCGATCATCGGCATCGAACAGCGCGAACCCGGAGGGCAGCGCGTCCACCCCGTCCTGCAACAGGCTCCGCAGCCGGTTGATCTCCGTATCGGGCACGGATCGGTCACCCTCCGCCTGATCGGGAACGGCATGGGCCGGGCCGGGGGACGATACTTCCATGGATTGATCCTCTGCGCTGATCGTCGCTTGCCCGGCCCCGGAAGGCATCACCTCTCCGGCAAACCGTTGCAATACAGGTCTTAATTCTGGCATGATCTGATTAATGACCTGTAAGTCATGTTCGGTGACGACCGCCCCGCAGCGGCGACACCATTTCCCTTGCCCTTTTTCCTTCGTCGCTGTAACCGACCCCGACCCGGAAGACGCGGCTGGACGACATCCCGGTCGTCGCCATCCGGTCGGCCCCCGTTGCGGGGGCATTGATCCCTCTGACTGACAGGAGACCCCGATGTCGATTACGGCAGAACGCAAGCAGGAACTCATCAAGGACTTCGCCACCAAGGAAGGCGACACCGGTTCCCCGGAAGTCCAGATCGCGATCCTCACCGAACGGATCACCAACCTGACCGAGCATTTCAAGCACCACAAGCACGACAACCATTCGCGCCGGGGCCTGCTCAAGATGGTCAGCCAGCGCCGCAAGCTGCTCGACTATGCCCGCGCTCAGGACGAGGAGCGTTATCAGACGCTTCTGAAGCGCCTCAATATCCGCAAGTAATCCCCGTGAAAGCGCATCCTGCGGGATGCGCTTTCCGGTTTTCCGCGTCGGAGCAATGGCCCGGCGACGGCGCGGTATGTTCAGGGCTGCCCCCGCACAGACACGTATGGCGGGGGCCACTCCGGGCGCATCGGGCGCACGGAGCAGGTTCGGGAAGGCCCGGACCTCATGCAAGGAAAATCCAATGTTCGATATAGTCCGCAAGGAAGTCCCGCTGGGCGACGAAACGCTCATTCTCGAATCCGGGCGCATCGCCCGTCAGGCTGACGGCGCGGTTCTCGCCACGCTGGGCGAGACCACGGTTCTCGCCGCCGTCACCTTCCAGAAGTCGCCCAAACCCGGCATCGACTTCTTTCCGCTGACCGTTCACTATCAGGAAAAATTCTATGCGGCGGGCAAGATCCCCGGCGGCTATCTCAAGCGCGAGGCGCGTCCCTCCGACCACGAGACCCTGACATCGCGCCTGATCGACCGGCCCATCCGCCCCCTCTTCGCCGATGGTTTCCGCAACGAGACGCAGGTGATCTGCACCGTTCTCAGCCATGATCTCGAACATGCCCCCGACATGCTGGCCATGATCGCGGCCTCGGCGGCGCTCACCATTTCCGGCGCGCCGTTCCTCGGCCCCATCGGCGGGTGCCGGGTCGGTTTCACCAACGGCGAATACGTCCTGAACCCCACCAAGGACGAGCTGGAGGATTCCAGGCTCGATCTCATCATGGCCGGCACGAAGGACGCCGTGATGATGGTCGAATCCGAAGCCTCGGAACTCTCCGAGGACGAGATGCTCGGCGCGGTCATGTTCGGCCACAAGTCGATCCAGCCTGTCATCGACTGCATCATTGATCTGGCCGAAGCCTGCGCGAAGGAGCCGTTCACCGTCGAAGTCGCCGATAACTCGGCCCTGATGGAAAAAGCGCGCGGCATTGTCGAAGCGCCCCTGCGCGACGCTTTCTCGACTCTCGACAAGCAGGAACGCACCACCAAGGTCGCCGCCGCGAAGGAAACCCTCATCGCGGGCCTGTCCGAGGAAGAGGCCGCCGACGGCACTGCCGTTTCGGGTGTCTTCAAGTCGCTGGAAAAGGAAATCGTGCGCGGTGATATCGTCAAGACCGGCAAGCGCATCGACGGGCGTGACCTGACCACCGTGCGCGGTATCGAGTGCCATGTGGGGCTGCTGCCCCGCACCCACGGCTCGGCCCTGTTCACGCGCGGCGAGACACAGGCGCTCTGCGTCACCACGCTCGGCACGGGTGACGATGAACAGCGCATCGACGCCCTCGACGGCGACCGCCGCGAGCGGTTCATGCTGCACTACAACTTCCCGCCCTATTCGGTCGGCGAGGCGGGCCGCTTCGGCCCCCCCGGTCGCCGTGAGGTCGGCCACGGCAAGCTGGCATGGCGCGCGCTTCACGCGGTTCTGCCTGCCGCCACCGATTTCCCCTACACGATCCGCATCGTGTCGGAGATCACCGAGTCCAACGGCTCCTCCTCCATGGCCTCCGTCTGCGGCGGCTCGCTCTCGATGATGGATGCGGGCGTTCCGCTGACCCGCCCCGTTGCGGGCGTGGCCATGGGCCTCATCCTTGAGAAATCCGGCGAGTTCGCGGTCCTGACCGACATTCTCGGCGACGAGGATCACCTCGGCGACATGGACTTCAAGGTCGCGGGCACCGATCAGGGCATCACCTCGCTCCAGATGGATATCAAGGTGACCGGCATCACCGAGGACATCATGAAGCAGGCGTTGTCGCAGGCCCATGAGGGCCGCAACACGATCCTGACCGAGATGTCCAAGGCGCTCAGCGCGGGCCGTGAGGAATTCTCCGACTACGCCCCCCGCATCGAGACCATGCAGATCGCGACCGACAAGATCCGCGAAGTCATCGGCTCGGGCGGCAAGGTCATTCGCGGCATCGTCGAGGAATCGGGCGCGAAGGTCGATATCAACGACGAGGGCATCATCAAGATCGCCTCTCCCGATGCCGAGAGCATCGCGAAGGCGAAGAAGATGATCATGGCCATCGCCGCCGAGCCGGAAGTGGGCGAGATCTACGAGGGCAAGGTCGTGAAGGTTCTCGACTTCGGCGCCTTCGTGAACTTCTTCGGCCCCAAGGACGGCCTCGTCCACATCTCCCAGATGACCAACGAGCGCGGCGCGAACCCCAAGGATTTCGTCAAGGAAGGCGACGTCATCTGGGTCAAGCTCATGGGCTTCGACGATCGCGGCAAAGTCCGCCTCGGCATGAAGATGGTCGATCAGAAGACCGGCAAGGAAATGGAAGACGCCGGCTGATCCAGCCGCGTCTCATCCAACCGACCAGAGCCTCCGCCCCATGGGCGGGGGCTTTTTTCTGTGGTGAGTAGTTTTTCCGTAGGTGTCGAAAACGGTGGATATTGACACGACAACGCCCGCAGGCCGTTTGATCTTCCATGTGTTCGCATCCATTGCACAGTTCGAGCGAGAGAGGATCAGCGAGCGCACCAAAGAAGGCTTACAGGCCGCTCGCAAGCGTGGACGGGTAGGAGGTCGCCCCCCTGCTCTCACAGCAGACCAGAAGGCC
>CAKZUT010000009.1 GCA_937922185.1 uncultured Neomegalonema sp. | reverse complement strand
GTATAGCGGGCGGCGGCGAGATCGGTGTCGATGATGCGGCGGGCGCGATGTCTGGCGGCGGCGGCATCGCCCTTGCGGATGGCATGGCGAAACGCGCGTTCGGCGGGGGTGCCGATGACACCGTGCCATTTGCGCCGCAGAGTCTCGCGCGAGGCGGGGCGCGTCCCCCCCAGCAGGAGGGCCAGCCCCCCCAGAAATCCGGCAACCGGCGCGACGGGGATCAGGGCACCGGCAAACCGGGCCGTGCCGCGCGGGGCGGAGCGGGCCAGGGGCGCGTCGGCTGAACCGGAACGCTCGCCCACGGGCAGATCGGTTCCGGCATAGGCGACCTTCTGAGCGGACAGCGTGATGGTGCGTGGCTCGCGCGCCTCGGCGTCGTAATAGGAGAATGTCAGCGGATCGACATAGCCGCTGCGCCCCCGATCCGGTCGGATGCTCCAGCGCCAGAAGACGCGGGTGACCGGGCCGGTGGGGCGCAGTTCCGTCAATCGCCGCTCCGGGTGGGGCAGGATGAACGCCCCCGCGCCGGTGAGTTCGGGCATGGGAGGCATCGTTTCGGGCTGAACGCCGTCGATGGTCACGGTCACGAGGCGCAGGGCGGCGGCACCGGGGTCGAGGCTTTCAGGGGCGTTGCTCCAGCGGTCCTCAACCCTGATCCTGCGGACGGGCAACCATGTCCGGCGCGGGCCGGGAGCCTCGGCAATCTCGATCTGCACCGGCTCGGATTTCAGGTCATGGGTGAAGCGGGTGCCGTCCGGCTCGCTGAGCGTCAGCTCATGGGTGAAGGGGGCGATGGTCAGCGTTCCGGCCCGCTCGGGGAACAGCGCCATGATGCGTTCGAGTTCCAGCACCTTCTGCCCCCTCTCCCGCGAATGAAACCAGCGGTCGGGGCCGAGCTGCATCCAGCCGAAACCGTCGAGAGGCGGCTGTTTCAGGTTTTCGAGCGTGATGGGGATCTTGTAGGTGCCGCGAATGCGGATGAGGATCATTTCCTCGGTGTAGGGCGTTGCCGCGCGCGGCTCGACCTCGATCCGCAGGCGCAGGTCGTCGGGAGTGACCTCCATCTCGGCATGGGCCGGGAGGGCGAGGAGCAGCAAAAGCAGCAATACGCGGAGGATCACCATGCGCCCTTCTCCGTTTCGGGGGCGAGGCCGAGTTTCCTGCGGCGCTTGCGTTCGGCGGCAAGGCGGGCGCGCAGATAGGCGGCGGGTTCATCGGGCATTCCGGTCAGCCAGCGGTTGCTGGCGGCGATGTGCTTGTCATCGAACATGCGGGGGATGCGCCGGACGCCCTCGCTCCTGAGCTGGGGTGCATCGAAGGAGGTGCCGGTATTGGTCGCCTCGTCGCCGGTGCCCTGCGCGCGCGCGCCACCCTGCCCTTCGGGGGCCGCAAGAGTATCGCCCTCGCGCTCGGGCAGTCTGAACCGCAGGGGAACACCGTCGATCTTCGTGCCGCCGTAGAGTTCGGTGACGAGCTCGGCATTTCGCAGGGCATCGGTATCATCGGGATTGCGGGCAAGGGCCTCGTCATAGGCGATCAGCGCCTCGGCGTAGCGATAGGCGCGGGCATGGGCATTGCCGAGGTCATAGGGGCTGTCGGCGGCGGCAAAACGGGCGGCAGCGGCATCCCAGTCACCCGCGCGATAGGCGGCGATGCCCTGCCAGCGGGGGTCACTCAGGAACGGGGCGGCAAGGCCGGGCAGTCCCGCGCGCAGGGCGAGGCGACCGGCGGCATCCCGCCCCCCGATCACCAGCGCGACGGCGACGGACAGGACGGCAATCACAGCGATGAGAATCCGGCGTCTCATGCGGCCCTCCTGAACATCGGAAGCAGGGCCAGAAGCGCCAGAAACAGAAGATAGCGGCCATAATCACGCATGAGAATGAGGGCGTAATCGGTCTGTGCCAGAGCCGAAGCGACACGCCCAGCGAGGGCATCCGCGATGGGAAAAGGATCGGCAACGGTGGCAAACAGGCCCCCGCCCGCCTCCGCGAGGCTGCGGGCGATATCGGGCGGGGCACCCTCGGGCGTGGCGGCGTAGAGGACGGACAGGTCTATCTCGCGCCCGGCAAGGCGAGCGGCTTCGGCGAGGGCCGCGCCCGTCAGTCCGCCCCCGTCGGTGACAAGGACGATATCGGCGAAGGCGATCCCGGCCTCCGCGATCACCTCTCCCGCCAGCAGGAGCGCACTGGCCGCATCACTGCCTGCATCGGGGGCGGTTTCGGCATCAAGCAGGGCGAGGGTATTGCTCAGGGCGCGGGAATCGGTGGTCATGGCGCTGGCGAGATAGGCATCCCCGGCGAAGACGACGAGACCGGTCTGCCGCGATCCGGCGGTGGCGGCGAGGGTGCGCGCGGCAACGACGGTTTGCTCGAAACCGGGATCGGTGACCATCGAGCGGGAGATATCGACGACCAGCAAGATCGCATCGAGATTGCGGTACCCGCTGGCCTCGCGGGTCTGCTTGGCCGGGCCTGTAAGGGCGAGGGCGACGCCGAGGGCAGCAAGGAGGGGCAGAAGCGTGCCGCCCCCCCTGCCGGGAACAACCCGGCCCATGGCGCGCATGGCCTGCATCAGATGGGGGTCCATGGCCCGGTCCCACGCGCCGAGACTGCGCGCATGGCGGCGGGCGAGGACGGCCAGCACCAGCAGGACAGGAATGGCGATCAGCCAGAGGGGGCGCAGGAGGGAGAGATCGGTCACTGAAAACTCTCCCGCGCCGGTCCTGAGCCGGGGCGCTCTTCAGCACCCGCAGAGACCCCGGCTCCGGGCCGGGACGGGAAACCCATACCGATCTGTCCGAGAAGTATCGCCAATAGCGCAACAAGGCCAATTCCGGCGGGCCATGCCCAGTATTCACGGTACAGATCGGCGGCGGGGCCGTCATCCTCGTCGGCTTCCAGCCGGTCGATGGCCGTGGCCACCCGCTCCAGGTCTCGGGTAGTGCGGACGCGAAAGGTCTGTCCCCCGCTGAGATCGGCGATGGCAGCGAGGGTGGCGGTGTCCACGGCATCGCGGTTGATCGTGTTCTCGTCCAGCTCCTTCGGCCCCATGGCGATGGTGTGAACGCGAATACCGTGGGTGGCAGCAAGGCGGGCGGCATCGCGGGGGCGGACAGGCCCGGCATTGTTCACCCCGTCCGACAACAGCACGATGACCTTCGAGGTCGCGGGTGAGGGAACCAGGCGCTTCATGGCAAGGCCCAGCGCCTCGGAAATGGCGGTCGCACGGCCAGAGATGCCGATGGTGGCCTCGTCGATAGCGCGGGCGACGGCGTTCACGTCCCATGTCTGCGGGGTCGCGAAATAGGCGGTCGAACCGAACAGTACGAGGGCAACCCGGTCGCCGGTGCGGCCTTTCACGAAGCGGCTGGCGACGTGACGCACGGCGTCGATGCGGCTGACGGTTTCGCCGTCGATATCGAAATCCTCCCGCACCATCGAGCCGGAAAGATCGAGGGCGAGGACAAGCTCGCGGCCCGAAACCGGGGCGGCGATATCCGCGACGAGCTTCTGTGGCCCCGCAAGCGCCAGAACGAGGGCGATCCAGGCCAGACCGGGCAACAGCAGGCCGCCTGCCCGCCCCCCCGCGCCCGCACTGCCCCGTGCCAGCCGCGCGCCGATGCCCGCCGGAACGACGAGGGCATCACCACCCGACCCCGCCCGACCCGCGCGCCAAAACCTCCATACCACCGGCGGCAGAAGCAGGAGCAAGAGCGCGAGAGGGTCGGCGAGGCTCCACATGGT
>CAKZUT010000008.1 GCA_937922185.1 uncultured Neomegalonema sp. | reverse complement strand
TATCGCCGCGACCGCAGCCCGGTCTATTGCCGCGACGTGAAGGCCGACGGTGCGATGACCGTGCTGCTGAAAGACGCGATGCAGCCCAATCTCGTGCAGACGCTGGAGAATAACCCGGCCTTCGTGCATGGCGGGCCATTCGCCAATATCGCCCATGGCTGTAACTCGGTCGTGGCCACCAAGACGGCGCTCAAGCTGTGCGACTACGTGGTGACGGAAGCCGGGTTCGGGGCCGATCTGGGCGCGGAGAAGTTCCTCAACATCAAGTGCCGGAAGGCGGGGCTGAAACCCAAAGCCGTCGTCCTCGTCGCCACGATCCGGGCGATGAAGATGAACGGCGGCGTGGCCAAGGGCGATCTCGGCAACGAGAATGTCGAGGCGGTCAACAGCGGGTGCGCGAATCTCGGTCGTCATATCGAGAATCTGGGCAAGTTCGGTGTTCCGGTGGTCGTCGCGATCAACCATTTCGCGGGCGATACCGATGCCGAAGTGCAGGCGGTGAAGGATTTCGTCGCCTCCAAGGGCACCGAGGCGGTGCTGTGTATGCACTGGGCCAAGGGCGGCGAGGGCACGGTCGATCTGGCCAATAAGGTCGTGGAGATCATCGACAGCGGCAAGGCGGCGTATCAGCCGCTCTATCCCGATGATATGGGCCTTGCCGACAAGGTGGAAGCCATCGCCAAGGGCATCTACCGCGCCGAAACCGTCACCATGGACAAGAAGATCCGCGATCAACTGGCCCAGTGGGAAGAGCAGGGCTACGGCACGCTGCCGGTCTGCATGGCCAAGACGCAGTACAGCTTTTCGACCGATCCGAACCAGCGCGGTGCGCCGACGGGATTCGATATCCCGGTGCGCGAGGTGCGGCTGTCGGCGGGGGCGGGCTTCGTGGTCGCGATCTGCGGCGAGATCATGACGATGCCCGGCCTGCCGCGCGTTCCCTCGGCGGAGAGCATCATGCTCGATGACGACGGCAACGTGCAGGGGCTGTTCTGAGATGTGGGCGAACCCTTATCCGATGCCCGTTAAGCGGCCTTCGATCCCGTGTCTGTCGGGGAGGGTTCGCCCATGACCATTCGTACCATCACTCTGCCGGTGCGCGGCGACAACAAGGGCAACAATGTCCTTGCCCATGCCGCCGTGCTGGCCAGACGGTTCGGGGCGCATGTGTCGGTGTTGCACTGCCGTCCGCGCCCCGTGGACCTGCTGCCCTACGGGGTGCCGGTGCCGAGCTTCATGCGCGAGCAGATCGCCGAATCGGCCTCCAAGCTGGCCGATGAGGAGGAGCAGTTGCTCTATGCGGAGTTTCAGGAACTGATCGCCGGAATGGGCCTGACCGAGGGCGTGCCGGGGTCGGGCGGGGTGACAGCCTCCTGGCAGGAAGCCTCGGGACGGCAGATCGACGTGCTCAAGCGGTACGGGCGGCTGGCGGATATGATCTGTGTGCCCAAACCCGACCGGGACCGGAATCTGGGGGCCAATACCCTGAAATCGGCGCTGTTCTCAAGCGGTCGCCCGGTGATGATGTGCCCCCCGCGCGAGGGGGTGCCCGACACCCTGTGCGAGCATGTGGCGGTCGGCTGGAACGGGTCGGTCGAGGCGAGCCGGGCCGTGGCGCTGTCCATGCCGCTGATCGAAGGGGCGAAAGACGTGACCGTGCTGACAGCGGGCGAGGAAGTCCACGGCGCGACATCCGAGGGGCTGATCGACTATCTGGCGCTGCGCGGGGTCACCGCGCGGCTGCGGACATTCGCGGCACATGGCTCCGTCGGCGAGAACCTGCTGGAAGAAGCGGCCGGAAGCGGGGCGGATACACTTATCATGGGAGCCTATGGCGACAGTCACGAACGGGAGACAGTATTCGGCGGCAACACGCAGATGGTCATCGATCATGCGATGATGCCGGTCGTGCTGGTCCATTGATGCGCGCATATCTGATTTCAAGAAACGATATTGCGCGAAATGCTGCCATGCGTGAGACTGGAGTTTCAGGGGACTATTGAAGCAACAGCGAAAAGTCGCGGGCACAGCGGCATCGCATACCGGCCCCGTCAGGGGCACATAACCGGAGGAAAGACAATGAAGCTACTCAAGACACTGACGCTCGGCGCGGCGGCGCTGGGCATGGCCGTCACGGCAACCGCCGCTTCGGCGTTCGAGCCGTCGAAACCCATCGACTTCGTTATCATGGCCGGCAAGGGCGGCGGTGCCGACAAGATGGCGCGCCTGATGCAGGCTATCGTGGAGAAGAACGAACTGGCCGGGAAGCCGCTGGTGCCGACGAACAAGTCGGGCGGGTCCGGGGCCGAGGCTCTGCAATACATGAAAGGGGCCACCGATCCCGATCACACGATCATGGTGACGCTGAACTCCTTCTACACCACGCCGCTGCGTCAGCCGGGCCTGAAAGTCGATAACATGGCCTTCGCCCCCGTCGCGCGCATGGCCGAAGACACCTTTGTTCTGTGGGTCCACAAGGACGAGGGGATCAATACATTCGACGAGTTCCTCGCCGAGGTGAAAAAACGCGGCGACAAGTGGGTGATGGGGGGAACCGGCAAGAACTCCGAGGACAACATCATCACGGATCACCTGAACGAAGCCTATGGCCTGAGTATCAAGTACATCCCCTACAAGGGCGGCGGTGCGGTGGCCAAGGATCTGGCCGGTAAGCAGATCCAGTCTTCGGTGAACAATCCGTCGGAAGCCCTGGGCTTCTACGAGAGCGGTGACGTGGTGCCGATCGTGGCCTTCACCAACGACCGCCTGCCGATGTTCCCCGATACGCCGACGCTGAAGGAAGAGGGCGGCGATTTTTCGTATTTCATGCAGCGTTCCGTGGTCGGTGCCCCCGGCATGTCGGCGGAAGCGGCGGCCTACTACACCGAGCTTTTCCGCGAAGTGTACAAGAGCGACGAGTGGCAGGAATACAAATCCAAGAAATCGCTGATGGGTGATTTCGTATCCCAGCTCGACCTTGCGGATTACTGGGAAGGCCAGATCGAGAATCATCGGACGATCCTCAAAGCGTCCGGCGCGATCAAGTGATCCATTCCCCGCCCCGCGTGTGAGACGCGGGGCTTTCAGAAGCTGAGACAAGCCCCGCGTGATGCGCGGGGCGGGTCATTCCTTTGCCGAATGAGGGGGCATCCATGCGCCGCGCAGAATTCGTTACCGCCGTCGTTCTTGCGTTGTTTTCCGTCTACCTGATGTGGAAATCGGGTGAAGGGCCGGAATGGGACACGGAATATATCCACTGGGCGAATACCGGAGTGAATATTGATAATTCCGGTCCGGGTAAAGGGTTCTGGCCGTTTTATCTGGCGCTGGGAATGCTCGTGTCCTGCATCTGGATCATGTTCAACTCGATCCGCCGGACATCGCCGCCCTCGCAATCCGACGAGCCGTTCATGGACGGGTATGCCAGACGGATGCTGCTGACGGTGGGCGGCGGGCTGATCGGGTTCCTGATCCTGATCGATATCGTGAGCATGTATTTCGCCATTGCGATCTTCATGTTCTACTACATGCTGTTTCTGGGCCGACACCCCCTGATGCTGTCTCTGGTGACGAGCCTTGTGGTGCCGTTCTGGCTCTATCTTTTCTTCGATATCGTGATGACGAAGGTGCAGCCCAAGGGGATGCGCTGGATGGAGGATGCCTTCTACAATCCGGCGGGTGAGCTGTTCCGGGGCATGTCGCTGGTCTCCATCCTTCTCTGTTTCATCGTAACGGGGGCGATCCTTGCCTGGGTCGCCCGTTCCGCAAACCGGACGGGAGACGCCTGATGGATATCGTTTCCGCCCTCATGGATGGGCTGTGGATCGCGGTGCAGCCGCATAATCTGGCGCTGGCGGTGATCGGCGTGATCGTCGGGCTGTTCGTCGGGGCCTTGCCGGGCCTCGGCTCGGTGAACGGGGTGGCGATCCTGCTGCCCTTTACCTTCGTCATCAACGAGGCGACGAGCGACCCTGCGGCGCCCATGATCTTTCTCGCGGCGATCTATTACGGCGCGATGTACGGGGGGGCTATCTCCTCGATCACCCTCGGAATACCGGGGGCCTCGACAGCGGTGGCGACCACCTTCGATGGCCGGCCCATGGCGCTGAAAGGCGAGGCGGACCGCGCGCTCGTGACCGCCGCCGTCGCATCCTTCATCGGCGGCACGGTCGCCACGCTGTTCTTCACCGGCTTTGCGCCCATGCTGTCCTCGGTCGCGCTGGATTTCGGGAACCCGGAAATCTTCGCCCTGATGCTGCTGGCCTTCGCGACCTTCATCGGGCTGGGGGGCGACGATATTCCCAAGACGATGTTCTCGATCTTCTTCGGTCTGCTGCTGGCCACCATCGGGTTCGACACGATCTCCGGCGAGCCGCGCCTCGTGTTCATGAACGAGCGCGAACAGACGGCTCTGCTGGAGACCTTCGGCGGCAATACCGATGCCGTGCCGTTCTTCGATTCGGTGAGCTGGTTCAGCCGGGGTATCCAGTTCCTCGTGCTGGCCATCGGCGTCTATGGCATCGGGGAGATGCTGTGGACGATCAATGCCAGCCGCTACAAGGTGACGATGACCGAGACGAAGATCAGCTTTTCGCGGATCATGCGCGGTATCGTCGGGATGAAGGATTGCTGGAAGGGCACGACCATCGGGTCGCTGCTGGGCTTTTTCGTCGGCATCCTGCCCGCCGCAGGCGCGACCCCCGGATCGCTGATGTCCTATGGCGTGTCGAAGATGACCTCGCGCAATCCGCGCAGCTACGGCGAGGGGAACCCGGACGGCGTGGCCGCGCCGGAGGCGGCGAACAACTCCGCCTCGACAGGGGCGATGCTGCCGATGATGACGCTGGGGATACCCGGATCGCCGACCACCGCCGTACTGCTGGCCGGGATGGTGATCTGGGGGCTGGAGCCGGGGCCGAGACTGTTCGAGGACAGGCCGGAATTCGTCTGGCCGCTGATCGGGTCGTTCTATGTCTCGAACCTCGTGGCCGTGATCGTGAATCTGGCCTTCATTCCGCTGTTCCTCGCGGTGCTGCGGATGCCGTTCACGATCCTCGCGCCGGTGATCTTCGTGCTGTCCATCGTCGGCACCTATGCCGCCTATGACAATATGTACGACGTGTGGCTGATGGTGCTGTTCGGGTTCGGGGCGTATTTCCTGCGTGTGCTCGACTATCCGCTCGCGCCCGCCGTGCTGGCCGTGGTGCTGGGGGCGACGGCGGAGGAGAAAATGCGGCAATCGCTGCTGCTGTCAGACGGGAATTTCGCGATCTTCTGGAACCCGTTCTTCGACCGCGACGGCAAGGGACAGGAATGGTGGATCGCCCCTGTCACGACATGGATCGCCGTGATCCTGATCGCGCTGCCCATCATCCTGTGGGGCGTGCGCCGGATGCGCGGCGGAGCCGCCGCCGAGGCGCGGGGATGAAGACAGGCAGGACGGCGCAGGCGCTGGGCTATGCGGGATTGATCCCGTTCGCCGCGCTGGCGCTTGACGCGCTCGTGACGGGGTTCGTCGCCGCGCCCCTCGCACGGATGTGGCTGCTGGCCTATGGGGCGGTGATCCTGTCGTTTCTGGGCGGGATCATGTGGGGGCGGTGCCTGAACGAGCCGGAGGCCGGGGCCACGCTGATCGTGTCGATCCTGATCTCGCTGGCGGGATGGAGCGCGATCCTGCTGTCGGGACCGGCGGCGTTCTGGCTGCTGGCCGGAGGATTTGCGGCGGCGCTGGCCTGGGATATGGGGGCCGCGTTGCCGCCGTGGTTCCGGCGGCTTCGCATCCATCTGAGTATCGGGGCGATTCTGGCGATGATCGCCGGGGCCTTCACGTAAGAAGACTCGCAAATTTAACCCCGCCGCCCTAGATAAGGTCGTGGCGGGCGCTGTGCTTCACGTCAGGAAACAGAACCCATCAGCCATAAATATCTCTGCGGGAACTGCCCCTGCCCCGAACCGTGGTTCGGGATATGCGGTGCCCACCTGGTTTACCAGGCTAACGGGGATCTTGTGTTCCAACGGCTGCAACGGCTCCGCCACCGATGACCTCACCCGAAGACAAGAACGCCGCGCGCAAGGCGGCAAAGGCCCGCCGGAAGGCGGCGCAGGCCGCCCGTCCCGATGCGGCGCGGCAGGCGATGGCGGTGTTTCTCGATACGGTGCCCGTCGGGGCGGATGATGTCGTCTCGGCCTATCGCCCGATTTTCAGTGAACTCGATCCGACCCCGCTCATGGAAGCGTTGCACGGACGCGGCATTCGCCTGTGCGTGCCGGTGATTATCGGCGAGGCGCAGCCGCTGGCCTTCCGGGAATGGACGCCGGGGGCGCGGATGGAGACGGGGGCGTTCGGGGCGGAGATTCCGGTGGACGGGGCGGAGGTGGTGCCGACCCTGCTGATCGCGCCGATGCTGGCCTTCGACCGGGCGCTGTGGCGGCTGGGCTATGGTGGCGGGTTCTATGACCGCACGCTTGAGGGCCTGCGCGCACGGGGCAGGGCGCGGGCCTTCGGCTATGCCTATGTGGAGCAGGAGGTGGAGGCGGTACCCGTCGAGCCGACCGACCAGCGACTCGACGGCGTGGTGACGCCGGGGGGGCTGATCGATGGGAGGCAGCGGGCGAGAGGAGCATGAGTCCGCTTTGAGCGCATTGTTGCCGTTCAATGCTGTCGCAAAACCGATGGGTTTTGCGACAGCTTGAGGAGGGTAATTGAACGCAGCCTCGTGCACAAAATCGGTGCTAATCGCTCAAGCCGCTTGTGACATTTCTTCGGCCTTGTCTGCCACCTCTTGCAACAAGTCCCAATGTTTGAATTTGAAGACCTTTTTCTGCACAAATTCCACGGCTGCTTCATAGTCTTCATCAGGTAAATCAGCCTTACCGTTCTCGCTTAGATAATCGTATGTGAAGCCCTCGAAACCTTCACCGGGCATTCGGGAATCTTCGCGCACAACGATTGCCGATATTGGCGGCATGTTTTTGGCTCGTATCGGTGCATCGTGTTCGTTGAAAGCGGCGCGCATGTCGTCACAAGTGAATGAGATATGTCCGCAAGGACGTCCATACTTTGTGAGTGTGCCCGTAGGACCGAATTTATCCGCATTGCGCTCGTGGATCAATTCGTCAAGTTCCTTATATGAGAGAACTTCGCCAGCTTCTGCTTTCTCAATCAGGATTGGAATAGCGGCACGGGCGATTTGATCCGTCCATCGATCCCCGACCAAACGGCGGGAGAAATCCGCCTCAACACCTCTTCTAGCAAGGGCTTCAAGGCTGAATTGTAGCCACGCGGGAGTCGGATTAGTCTTTGCTGCTTTCGTCAATTTCGTGCGCGATACGTCGAGGGCTTCTGCAATCGCATCTTGTGAAGTTTTGAGGGATTTCATCGCTTTTTTGCATTCGAGCGGAGTCATTTTCTGTCCTTTTTTAGAGCAAGGCGGGATGCTTGATTCTCTTATACGTTTTTTTTAGACTAACAAGCAAGAAAAAAACGAAATAGTTGAGCTGACAATCAAACTCAAAGCGCGTGTCGGGCTCCAAAATCAAAAACCAGCCAACAGTTTTGCGACTGAAATTTGCGACAGCTAAACCATTGAAGCTGTTGGGATCGAAAAACCGTTGCAAAAACCTTGGGTTTCGCAATCGCTCAGATTGGCCGCTTCCGGCGATTTGCGGGCTTGCGTTTTTGTGGGGCATCGATCCGTCAGCGGATCGAGAGGCGGCTTTCCCTGATCCCTTTGTGTGACTATGGTGCGCGCCGAACTTTATCCCCGCAAGGAGCCGCGCCCATGTCCGTCAGAATGCATCTCGTCTATGGCGGGGAACTCGTCGATACG
>CAKZUT010000007.1 GCA_937922185.1 uncultured Neomegalonema sp. | reverse complement strand
CTTCCGCATCTTCCTGCCGCGCTATTTCGGCCCCGCCGAGGTCGAGGCGGACACGACCAAGAAAGACGCCGTTACCCCTCGTGACCTCAGCGGCACAGGCCGCATCCTGCTGGTCGAGGACGAGGATTCGGTTCGCAGCTTCGCGGTACGGGCGCTGGAACTGCGTGGCTACACCGTCACCGCCGCTGCCAGCGGACAGGAAGCCATCGAGATCGTCGAGGAAAACCCCGGTGCCATAGACCTCATCGTTTCCGATGTCGTCATGCCCGAGATGACCGGCCCGGAGATGATGCATGAAGTCCTGAAAATGCGCCCGGAAATCCGGTTCATCTTCATCTCCGGCTACGCCGAGGACGCCTTCCGCGAAGAGATGATTGGCAACGAGAAATTCCACTTCCTCGCCAAACCCTTCTCTCTGAAGGATCTGGCCGTGAAGGTGAAAAAAGCGTTTCAGGAGTGATGCCGCTTCCGGTTCACTCCCACTCCAGTTCCTTATAGGCGCTGGTGACGTTGCGGGGATGGAACTCGTCGAAGAGAAGCCAGTCCCCCCGATGCTCCTCGCCCACACTTCGCACCGTTTCGGCCATCGGCGTGCCCAACGCGATCGCGGCCCGGACCTGTGCGGTCACGGAGGCGAGGTATCTCTGCATCGGCGCGAGACCGTCAGGCCAATCCAGCGGCGCGGGGCCATGGCCCGGAATGACGCCCTTGACCTCACGATCCGACAGGGCCGCCATCCGCGCCGTCCAGCCGGTGATCGAGCCATCGAGCGCGGGCGTATGTTCGGCAAACAGAAGGTCGCCGAGAAACCACAGTCCCGTTTTCTCATCCAGCACCGTCAGATCGTTATCCGTATGGGCCGTGGGATGCGCCTCCAGCCGCAGTATGCGCCCGCCCAGATCGATTTCCCGTGTGTCCTCCACCCCCTCGTCGGGCGAGATGATCGCGCTTCCCTCGAATCCCTCGTCCCCGACCAGACGACGCAGATTGTCCATATAGGTCTGCGCGCGCGCCTTGAGGGCACGATCCAGCTTGCGGTGGCCGATGACCGTCGCGCCCGCATCGCGGAAGACCTGCGCCCCCAGCACATGGTCGGGATGCATATGGGTCAGGATCAGATGCGTGACCGGCAGGTCGGTACGCTCACGGATATGGAACAATACAGCCCGCGCCACGGCTGCCGAGCCGCCCGCATCAATGACCGCCACCCCCTCCTCCCCGATGACGAAGCCGATATTGGAGGTGTCGTTCAGGTTGGCCGGAGCCGGGATCGCATGGCGACCCCGGTGGACGAACACACCGTCCCCGATTTCCTCCACAGCGAAATCCTCCAACGGTTTCGGGGCTTTACCGGGCGTGATGCAGCGCCAGCTCCTGAGTTCGAGATCGGGATGGTCATCGGCCCATTTCTGCGCGTGGACCAGCCCCTCGCGCATACAGCGCATCATATTCATCTCCTCCCCCAGCGGAAGACGACGATCCATGCACAGCGCCGGATCGCCATTGATGCAGACCGCAAGAAGAAGCTGGTACATGGGGGTTTCTCCATCTTTCGAGGGCAATTTCACGGTCCCGGATCGTGAAATCGTGATTGCCGGTTTACAACCGGGTGTGACATTTTCACGGCTCTGCGCTACGATGACGCATTCATTTATTGGCTGGAGACCCTTTCCAATGCTGAAAACGGCCCTTTTTGCTCTCGCCTCCATCGGGATCATGCATACCGCGCAGGCTGCGGACAAGCGTGACAACCCTCTCAAGCCCAGTGAGACATGGGACGAACTGCGCGTCGATATCGTGGGCGATCGGGAAATCCTCGATGGCAGCCGTTTTCTGGAGATCGACGCGCCCTACCGCGCCCATGACGCCGCGACCGTGCCGATCACCGTGCGCGAAACTGACGAGAGCGACAAGGATTTCGTCAAGCTGACCTTTATCGTGGACGAGAACCCCGCGCCCGTCGCCGCCGAATTCGAGTTCGGCCCGGCCTATGGCGATCTCGACATGGAAACCCGGATGCGCGTGAACGCCTATTCGAACATCCGCGCTATCGCCGAGACGAAAGACGGCGAAATCTACATGGTCGGCAAATTCGTGAAGGCGTCGGGCGGCTGCTCGGCTCCGGCGATGAAGGATGCGGATGCGGCCAATGCCAGCATCGGCAAGATGAAACTGCGCTTCTTCGATCCCGCAGATGAAGCGCCCAAAGCCTCCGGTACCCGGCGCGAGGCCCAGATCATGGTACGTCACCCGAACTATTCGGGCCTCCAGATGAACCAGCTTACGCAACTCTTCATCCCGGCCTATTTCGTAGACGAGGTATCCGTGATGCAGGGCGATCAGCTTGTCATGAAAATGACGGGCGGTATCTCGATCAGTGAAGACCCGTCCTTTCGGTTCAAATACACCGAGAACGGCGCCGGAAAGCTGACCGTGAAAGCGAAGGATACGGACGGCGAGGTTTACGAACGCGAATTCCCGACCGGGACTGAATCGTAAGGGTTACCGGTCGATATCCTCATACCTCCCGAACATGATCATCGCCCGTCAGCACGGGCGATGAGTGCGTATAAATACCGACGCATCAGAAGCAGCGTATCTCCGCCTCTGCCTGCGCCCGGCGTAAATCGGCCACCATGGCTTTCAGATGCGGCGCGGTGCGGAAGATGGACATGCGATCACCGCCCACGAGGCTCATCGACATGACCGTCTCGGCCTCGATATACTTGTCATAGGGCAGGATCGACGCGATCACATCCACGGAACAGGCGCATTTCTCCAGCGCCTCGCGGCTTTGCCCGTTGGTGGCCATGCATCCGAAGACGTAATCGGCACGGGCCACCGTAGGATAATCGTTCTCCACCGCAACCTGAGCATGGGCCGTGACGGTCGATACCATCAGAACCGCCCCGGCAACAGTGAGCCTGCCGCGTCCCGTCATTCGCCCGTCTCCGCCACACCGTCGAGAACGATGGATTCCCGGAAGCCCGTCTCATCATCGGTACCGTCCACCGCGCGCATCTCCACGATGCCGCCCGGAACCGCCTCCGACAGGAGAAAAACGATTTTCATATCGGCGAAATTCTTGAGCCGGTCCTTCAGCTTTTCCTCGGCGAAAGGACTGTAGACGATGCGGCTCACTTTCAGGGGAGCGCCGTCGCGGACGAGATCGACGGGGGATATCTCCGTACCCCGCTGGAAGGCTTCGATGATGCGGTTCTTGATATAGAATGGACTGCCCCCCGTACTCTTCGCGACCGCCTTGGCCACGGATTCGAGGAAGAAGACGAGCATCGGATTGCCCCCGTCATCGGTAAAGGGACTGAGCGTCACCTCCCGCTCGCCCTCCATGAAGGACACGATGACCTCGCGCGCCTCCTTGCCCTCGGGCTTCTCGCCGACCGCAACATCGATATCGCGCTCGACAGCGGGCAGCAGGTTGGCATCGTGGGTTTCGCGGATATGGGTGAAGGCCAGTGTCGTGCCGGTCTTCACATTGTCCAGTTGTCCCGTATCGAATACGCGGTCGCTGGCATCGTCGGCAAAGGCCGGTCCGGCGAGGGTCAGGCACAGCGAAGCGGCCCCGAGAAGGCGGATGATCGGTTTCATGGTCGAATTCGTCCTCATGTTTCAGCCAGAATGAAGCCACGTCCGCGCACAGTACGCAAGGCGACCCCGAAATCTTCCAACGGCGCAAGTTTTCGGCGCAAATAGCCGATATAGACATCGACGACGTTCTCCGAAGAACCCTCGGTCGTCGCCCAGAGCGTATCGTAGATATCGCCGCGACTGCTGAGCGCATTCGCATTCGAGGCGAGGAATTTCAGCAGACCGGCCTCGCGTTCGGTCAACGAGACGGTACGCTCACCATTGGTGACGGCGCGCAGGGAATCGTCATAGATCAACCGCCCCAGCAATGGCCGCTGCGTATCGCTGCGCTCGCGCCGGTTCTCCTGCACACGCAGCCGGGCGAGGAGTTCGGCATATTCAAAGGGCTTGGCAATATAGTCATCGGCACCGGATTCCAGCCCCTCGGTACGGTCCTCGACCCCCGAAAGCGCGCTGAGGATCAGGATCGGGCCGTCCATGCCCCCCGCACGCAGACGGCGCACGAGACCGGTGCCCCGATCATTGCCGAGCATCATATCGACAATGGCCGCGTCGCAGGTCGCACGGGATACGATATCCAGCGCATCCGCCGCATCATGAGCGATCAGGGGCCGATAATCATCAGCGGCCAACCCGCGCGACAGGGCGGAGGCGATATCGCTGTCATCCTCGGCGATCAATATGGTCTTCCCCGCGTTCATTCATCCCCTTCCAGCAGGCGTGGCAATGATAACGTGACGGCAGTTCCACGCCCGGACGGGGCGGGACTGGCCACGGTGATCCTCCCATCCTGACTTTCCATCACCCATCGGGCGAGAGCAAGGCCAACACCGAACCCCGCACCGGCCCGCGCGGTCTTGCCGCGTTCAAAGCGAGTAAAAACACGCTCGATTTCCTGTGCGGGAATGCCGGGGCCGTCATCGGTGACGGTCAGTGATACCGTATCCTCACCGGTTTCCGCCGTGACCGAAACACGGCTCTGTCCCGGCGCATGGCGGATCGCGTTTTCCAGAACGCCGGAAATGACCTGCCGCGTCCAGTCGGCATCGCCCAACGTCGGAAGCGACACATCGAGCACGGCGTCAAGTATCAGGCCCTGACGGGCGACAAGACCGGCAACATCCCCACTCGCCTCACGCCCCGCCGCAGCGAGATCGAACAGGGACTGGTCCAGTTCGATCCGACCCGACTCGCTCCGCGCGATCCGCAGCAAATCCTCGACCCGTCGATTGAGCCGCCGCGCCCGTGCATGGATGACATCCAGCGATGCCTTGTACTCCGCATCGCTCAGCCCCAATGCCCGCTGCCCGACCTCCGCCTCGCCGAGAATGACCGTCAGGGGGGTTCGCAATTCATGGCTGACATCCGAGAAAAAGCGGCGGCGGTTTTCGTCGATCACGGCCAGCGCATCATTGGCCTCACGCAGCGCCGCCGTACGCTCCTCCACGATTTCCTCCAGCCGCGCCCGGTCGGCATCGACCTCGGCCCGTCGCCGATCCAGGCGCGCCGCCATGCGGTTCACATTGGCGAATAACAGGCCCAGCTCGTCGCGCCGGTCGATATCAAGCCGGGTATTCAACCGTCCGCCCCCGATCAGGGATGCCGCCTTCGCCGTTGTGCGGATACGGCGCAGCAGCGGAGCGATCAGCGTTCCCTGAAACAGCACGAAAGCTAGAATGGCGAGAAGGCCCACCCCCAGCGCAAGGGCCAGAAGGCGACCGCGCAGCTTTTCTATGGCCGCAAGGGCCGTGATGCGCTCGCGCCGTTCCTCGTTGATCGCGGCATCAAGCAGCGGCGAGAACTGCGTGGCGAACCCGTCCAGCCGTGCGCGCAGGGGCGCGACCCCGGCACTCGGATCGGCGGCCTCCATCGCCCTTGCGAGCGCCCGGAACTGCGCCCGCATACGGGCAACACCGAGGCTGAAGGTTGCACGGCGATTGATCTCCTGCTCGTCGGTGGCCTTTCCGACATGGGCGGCAAGGGCCTGCTCGATCCGCCCGAAACTCTCATCCACGATATCACGGCGCGAATAGAGCCGTGCATTGCGGGCGTCCCATGTGATCGAGGTCGCGTTCGCCGCTTCAATGGCAACGACCGCATAATCGCTGATCCGAGCGGACAGGGTGGAATACAGTTCCATCCGCGCCTGCGCCGCAGTGACCTGATCGAGACGGCGGGCGGTTTCCGACGCCGCATAGATCATAGACGCCGCAGCCAGCAGCGCCAGCACAGCCATCAGACCGGAGCCGACAAGCATCCGGGTGCGGATCGAAAAGATCGGGAGACGGCGGATTTCCATCCGACATACTGCGCCATCATTCGGGTGGCGGCGCAAGGGTGCGTCGCGCAGGGTGCGACATAAAATCCACGGACCACTGCGGCCCTGTTCGTAGTGCTTCCCCGAACCGGGCACGGACGCGCAGCATACGAGAAGCGATGATTATCACCCGGCACCAGCGCATGGTTGCATCATGCGCTGGTCGGGTGCGGATGCCGCGATGCGCTTTCTAATACGCCCCGCGACGGGAGATCATCGCTAACGGCGTGAGGACGATAATGGCGATATCGAGCCAGATCGAGGAGGAACGAAGATACGCGATATCAAGATCGACCTGCTTGTCGAACTTGAGATCGGCGCGCCCGGAAATCTGCCACAGACAGGTGATGCCCGGCGCGCCCGCCAGCCTCTCGCGCTCTTCCCGCGTATAGAGCGCCACTTCGGACGGCAATGCGGGCCGGGGGCCGACCAGGGACATCTCGCCCCTCACCACGTTCCAGAGTTGCGGGAATTCATCAAGCGAAGTCTTCCGCAGAAAACCACCGATCCGCGTGACGCGCGGATCATCGGTCATCTTGAAGCAGATTGCATCCCGGTCACTGCTCTGACGCAACGAGGCAAGCCGCGCCTCGGCATCCGGGTACATTGTGCGAAATTTTATCATTCGGAACAGTTTGCCGTTCTTGCCCACGCGCATCTGCGAGAAAAACGCACCGCCCCGGCTCTCCATGATAATCGCCAGTGCCGCCATCAGGAAGAACGGCGACAGGACGAGAAGCGCAACGGAAGCGAGAACGAAATCCATCATCCGCTTGAGAACGGCATAGAGAAGCGTCCGCGCCCGTTCCCGCCATGCCATGCGCGCGGCACGGGCCAGAAACACCGGATTACCGATCAGATAGCGTCGCGCGAGGCGCTTCGGCTCTATCATCAGACGCCAGGCCCATTCCATGCCCATCCGCCGTATCGGCGACGGTGCGCGCGGTTTTGCGCCCGCCACGAAATCGAACAATCCCCCGACACCCATGCACAGATCCGCCTTCAGCGCCGCTGCATTGCGGGCGATGAAGGCCTCCTGCTTCGGTGCCCCCATGGCCACGAGCACGATATCGGCGCCGGTCCCGTTGATCCGGGCGATCATGGCCGCCTCATCCTCGAAATACCCGTCTGCGGTTCCGGCTACCCGCAATCCCGGATGGGCCAGAATCGCCGCTTCAGCCGCCCGCTCGGCAATGCCGGGAGCGCCGCCCAGAAAATAGATGGATTTCCCCTGTCGGTTCGCCTCGGCGCACAGGACCGGAAAGAGATCGGTGCCGTTCAGGTTATCGGAGAATCGCTTGCCCAGCATCCTCGCCGCCAGCGCGAGGCCGGAACCGTCGGGCAACAGCAGGTCCATGCTTTCGATATCCCGCGCATAGCGTTCGTCGTGCGCGGCGATATTCACACAATCGGCATTGATGAAGGCAACCCTGCGGCGCGCACCGTCAAGCAATCGCGCGACCGCATCCTGTCGCCGCGCATCCAGCAAGGTCATTCCACAGACCCGCAACTGCGGTAAGTCCCTGTCGTTATTCATGAAGCCCCCGTTCCCCGACACATCTTCGCCCGTCCCCACGGGCGATTCCGATGTCGGCATGATTGCGCCGGAAGTTGAGGAAAATATTTACGACGACGTATGCATTTCGCGCGATGAGGTCCGAAATTTGCGAAATTTCAACGCCTTTCGAGAATGGTCGTCACTGGCCTCATAGGAGTAACAGGGGGCGCTCGTTCAACCGGAGTCCGCCCTTTTGGCCCACGCCGTCGCCGTATCGCGAACACCGCTGCTGGGCACGCTCATGGTATGGGCGGCATCCGAGGCCCTTGCGAAATTCGCGCGGATCGGCGCAACGATGGTGGCCGCGCGCGTATTACTGCCCGAGCAACTGGGCGTTATCGCACTGGTTCTGGCCTTCGGCGAAATTCTGAAAGCCCTTGCAGAAAACGGCGTGGGACAACGGATCATCGCCGCCTCGGACGCCGAGCTGGAGGCGACCTGCAATACGGCCCAGCGCATCTTTCTTCTTTGGTGCAGCGCCCTGTTCGTTGCGGGGTGCGGCATTGCGCTGTGCCTCGATATCTTCACGGATAACCGGGAGACGGCCCTTCTGCTCTTCGTCTTCTCGACACAGTTTCTCATCATGCCACTCGGTCTGGTCTCCTGCTTCCGGGCCATGCGGAACGGCCAGAGCAAGGCAGTGGCCGCCATCGCGGGGGGACAGATCGTCTTCAGTGCGATCATGGCCGTGATCCTGCTGCTGATCTGGCCGGTGGCCGCAGCGATGATCCTGCCCCGCGCCCTCACCGCCCCGCTATGGGCGATGTCGATGCGGCGATTGCATCCATGGCAATCGCGCCCGGAAGCGGGATATGCGCCCGTCAGGCCCTTCATCCGCTTCGGCAGTGCCATTCTCGGGATCGAGGGCGTAAAGGCCCTGCGCCTTCAGGCAGACAAGTTCATCATCGGCGGCGTGCTGGGGATGGAGGCACTCGGCATCTGGTTCTTCGTCTTCAATGCGGGGCTGGGGCTGGCAACTTCCTTCTGCAACGCTTTCGCCATCGCTCTTTTCCCCCATCTCTGCGCGACGGAGGCCGGGGCGAGCCGCCGTGTGATCCTGTGGGAGTCCCTGCGGCTGGCATTGTTCATCCTCGTGCCGATCATCGTATTGCAGGCATTTCTGGCCCCACATTACGTGCCGTTCATCTTCGGGAATGCATGGGCCGACATCAGCCGGATGGTCGGAGTTCTCTGCCTCGCCGCCGCCCCCGCCGTTGTCTGGACCGCCGTGAGCCAGTGGTTGCGCTCCGAGGATCAGGCCGGAACCGACCTGAAGGCGTCAATCTTCATCACCGTGGCGATCATCGGGACCGTCGCGGTCGCCGCGCCCTCCGGCCTGACCGCGACCATGTTCGCCTATCTCGCCGCCGCAACCTTCGCGCAACTCGGCGCTGCGGCCCTGATCCTCTATCGCACACGGGTGATCGCATGACCGTCACCATCATCATTCCCTGCTATAACAGCGAAAAGACTCTGGAACACACGTTCCGCAGCATTCGCGAACAGACGGCAACGGACTGGACCATCGTGGCGGTGAACGACCGTTCCACCGATGCCACCCCCGACCTCCTCGCCGCCCTCGCCTCGCAGGACCCGCGCCTTACGGTAATCGAAGGTCAGGGAAAGGGGGCCTCCGCCGCCCGCAACAGGGGGTTGGAAGATATCACGACCGATCTCGTGGCCTTCCTTGATGCCGATGACCTGTGGGAGCCGCAGCGTCTGGCAACCTTCATCGACCTGTTCGCCGGGCGGCCCGACGCGGATATCGCCTATTCCCGCTTCGCCTTCTTCGGCGAGGAACCGGGGGACAATCTGACCGTATCCACCGTACCGGACGCGCCCCTGTCAGTGCTTGACCTGATGCGCGAAAACCCGGTCGGCACCATGTCCAATCTCGTGATGCGGCGCAGCGCGCTGGAACGGGCGGGACTGTTCCGCGAGGATATCACCCATGGCGAAGACCGCGAATGGCTGGTCCGTGCCGCCGCACGCGGCCTGACGATCATGGGTATCGACGAGACCCTGCTGCATTACCGCACCAGCATCGGCGGTCTCTCGACCGATCTGGAGAAGATGTACGACGGCTGGCGCAAGAGTGTGCAGACGGCGACCGATCTGGGTGCCCTGCCCCCGGCCAGCGCGCTGAAATCAGCGGAGGCCGTATACCTGCGTTATCTCTCCCGCCGCGCCCTGCGCCTCGGAATGCCACCCGCAACCGCCCTCACCTATGCCCTGCGCGGAGCAAGGATGTCACCGCGCGGCTTCTTCTCGGATGGCGCGCGCGGCCCTCTCACCCTCGGCTCGGCACTGGCCGGCCTGATCGCACCGCGCCTCATGCGCGATGCGCTCGCGAACCGTTGAAGGAAAGCCCATGACGTTCTGCACCATCGTCATTCCGGTCTATAACGGCGAGGATATGCTCGCGGCGGCTATCGATTCCGCACTGGCCCAGACCTACGACAATTTCGAGGTGCTGGTAGTCGATGACGGCTCGACCGACGGCTCCGCCGATGTGGTGCGCCGCTATGACGATCCCCGCCTTCGCCTGTTCCAGCAACCCAATGGCGGGCTGAACGCGGCACGCAACGCGGGCATCCGCGAGGGGCGAGGGGACTATATCGGCCTGCTGGACGCGGACGATATCTGGGAGCCGACGAAACTGGCCAGACATGCCGCCCATCTCGATGCAAATCCCGAGATCGGCCTGTCATTTTCGGGAAGCTGGATGATGGACGAGGCCGGGCGTCCGATGGGCCTGAACCAGTCGCCGCAGATTGACGGGATCACGCCGCTGGTGCTGGTCACGCGCAACCCCGTCGGTAACGGCTCGACGCCCCTGCTGCGCCGCACGGCCATGGACGCCATCGCCCACCCGCATCCCTCGGGCAAGCATGACAGAACCTGCTGGTTCGACGAGGAACTGCGTCAGAGTACCGATATCGAATGCTGGCTGCGCCTGTCTCTCCAGACAGACTGGCGGATCGAGGGCATCGACGAGGCTCTGACCGGTTATCGCATCAACCCCCATGGCCTCTCGGCCAATGTCCGGCGACAGCTTGAGACATGGACGCAGATGATCGAGAAGACGGCGCTCTACGCACCGGAATTCATCGCCGAGCACGGGGCGCTGGCGAAAGCCTATCAGCTTCGTTATCTGGCGCGCCGCGCCGTCAGCCTGCGCGAACCGGCACTGGCATGGCGCTTCGCGACAGGATCGCTGCGCTCCTCACCGCGCATCCTGACGGAACAGCCGGTGAAGACCATCACGACGCTCGGGGCCGCGACGGTTCTGCGCGTCCTCGGAAAGCGCGCCTATGTGACAATCGAGAGCGCATTGCTCGGATTGGCAAAACGCGGCTCCCCCTCTCCGACTGCGGAAAACCGCTCCGCCCCCGCCTGAGAAAGACCTGATCATGTCTACGCCTGAAAAGACGCTCCACCTGATCGATGACCGCCGCATGGGGGGCGTGGCCCGCTTTCTGGAGCGTGTGTCGGAGATACGGCAGAATGACGAGACCCTGTTCGTCAAGCGCGGCACCATGCGCGGTCATGCCCATGATGCGGGCACCATAGTCTCGCATCTCGCGATCTCGTGGCGCAGTCTGCCGATGCTCATAACATTGCGCGCCTGCAATCCGAGGGCGCGGATCGTCCACGTCGAGCACAGCTACTGTCAGGGGTTCGAGGTGCATCGTGTGCCCGGCCACAAGCAACACCGCTTCCACACCCTGCTGCGAACCGTCTACGCCCTGTTCGACGAGGTGGTCGCCGTATCCGAAGGACAGTCGGAATGGATGCGGGACATCGGCGTCATCGCCGACCGCAAGGTCCGCATTGCCCCGCCACTGGTCGATCTCACCCCGTTCCTCGCCATACCGGCTCCTGATCCCGGACCTGCCCTGCGCTACGGATTCGTCGGGCGACTGGACGAACAGAAGGGTCTGGACCTTATCCTGCCCCTGTGGCGCAAGGCTGCACCGCAGGCAGCCCGGTTCGAAATTTTCGGCAATGGTCCGATGCGAGAGGAAATGCAGGCGCTGGCGGCGGATGATCCACGCATCACTTTCCACGGCGCGACCGATTCGCCCGCCGATGCGTACCGCCTGTTCGATATCGCCGTGATGCCCTCGCGGTGGGAACCGTTCGGCCTGAGTTGTCTGGAGGCACAGGCGGCGGGTCGCCCGGTTCTCGTCGCCCCGGTGGACGGCCTGCCTGAACAGGTGCGTCTCGGGGGTGGCTTCACCATGAATGGTGGGCCGGAAGCATGGACCGCGCGCTTTGCCGAGGGGATCGGTTCCGACGTGATGAAAGAAAACTCCGCGCAGGCACGGCGGATCGCGGCGGATAACGCTTCCCGCTCCCGCATCCGCTGGGCGTCGATACTCGAAACCCCGGACGCCGCACCGATCGCCTTCGAGGAACCGGAGCCGCTGGCCGGCGAATCCTAGGCTTTTCTTGCAGCGGGTCGATGCGGGCGCTACCTCACATCAATGGAATGGCGCGCGGAAGGCATCCTGCTTTCGGTCAGGAAGCACGGGGAAACGGCGGCGATCATCGAGACGCTGACCGCAGAGCATGGTCGCCATGCGGGTCTGGTGCATGGTGGTGCGGGACGGCGCTTTACCGCAACCCTCCAGCCCGGAAATCAGCTTGCGCTGACATGGCGGGGACGGCTGGCCGAAAACCTGGGAACCTATTCGACGGCGGAACTGGTGCGATCCCGCGCCGGGATCGTTCTGGCGGACAGGGAGGCATTGGCGATCCTCGACTCCGCACGCGCCCTGTTGACGACCCTGCTGCCCGAACGGGCGGCGATGCCGGATCTCTACACGGGAACACTGGCGATGCTCGATGCGCTGGATGATACCGGCGCGCGGCGTCTCGGTTATGCGAAATGGGAATTGCTGTTACTGGCCGAACTCGGCCTTGCGCTCGACCTGCGCCGATGTGCGGTAACAGGCGCGCGGGAGGGGCTTGCATGGGTGTCGCCGAAATCGGGGCGCGCGGTCACGGCGGAGGCGGGAGCGGATTATGCCGACCGGCTGCTGCCCCTGCCCGCTTTTCTCACCACCGGGGGCATCGTCCCTGACCGGCTGGCGCTGGCCGATGCCCTGTCCATGACGGGATGGTTCCTGGAAACATGGGCGATCCAGAATGGCCCGGATCGCCCGATACCTGCCGCCCGTGAGCGGCTGGTCGCGTTATTACGGAAGAAAGCCGCTACTTCTTGAGCGTGACGCCGTAGCGTTCTTCGAGCCAGCTTACCACGAAGTCCTTGGCTTCCTGTGGCACTTCCGTGCCGAGTTTCAGGGTAGCCGCCGCCTGCTCACCGGTCATCTGAGGATAGACGCCGAGGCGTTTCTTCGAGATGTCGGCGAAATCGTCACGCGCATGAACCCGCTTGAAAGCGCTGGAGTAGGTCGCGATCATCTCCTCAGTCGCGCCTTTGGGCAGGAAGACCATCTTCTGTGCCGGAAATCCCGCGATGAAGAAGGCTTTCCATGCTTCCCAGCGCTCTCCCTTGGTCTCGCATCCTTCCGTGACGTCGCAGACTTCCTTGAAGGTACGGATATCCGGGAAGGTCGGGTCACGGACAATGTTGCCGTCCCCGTCCAGCGCGCCCCATGTCATCATCGGCACGGCCTTGCCGTCCTCGACGAGCGGCGCGACGCCTTTCAGATAGGAGGACGAGGTCTGGTAATCGATATTTGCCTCGCCGCGCTCGAACATCAGGCGACCGTCACCGCGCCCCTTGATGCCGAAAACCGGCTCGACGCTGAGGCCCAGCATCTCCCACGCCAGCAGTGGCACGAGGTCGAGGCGCGTTGCGCCCTGCGAGCCATAGATGAAATCGACATCCCGGAGCGTACTGGCATCACCGTCGAATTTCTTCGCCAGATCGGGTGGCAAATAGGCGACGCCGCCGGTGCCGGAGGCCAGAACGACGTTCCAGTCGCCGTATTCATACCGCACACGCGGATCACCCAGAAGATAAGGGAACTGCGTCGAACCGGACGAGCCGAAGATTGTCTTGCCGTCCGCCTTGGCTTCCTTCTGGAACCAGTTGGCCCCTTTTGTCGAGCCTGCACCGGGCATGAACTTGACCACGACGGTCGGCTCACCGGGCAGCGCCTCGCCGAGCAGCGGCGCATAGAAATTTGCCCATTTCGCCGATCCGCCGGATTCCGAGAAGGGGATCACCCAGGTGACGGTTTCGCCGGACAGGTCCATTTCCGCATGAGCGGCGGTGGTCAATCCTGCGGCGGCGATGATCGCACAGGCGATTGTGCGCGTAACGGTCTTCAGGGACATGCATGTCCTCCCGATTGGGCAGGCCGTTCCAGCGGCCCGCATTTTCTGGATCGCCGGAAGCTTCGGGTTCCGGCGGGTCTGATCCTATCCTTGCAGCAAGATCACGCCCGGACAAGGGGGCGAAAGGTCTCTACCGTTCGGTCAGTTTCAGCTCGATACGCCGGTTCTGGGCATAGGCTTCCGCGCTGGTGGCACGGTTGAGGGGCTGAAACTCACCGAACCCCGTGGGGGCGAGACGACGCGGTTCGATACCGTGATCCTGGATCAGATAACGCGCGACAGAGAGCGCACGGGCCTGAGACAATTCCCAGTTATCGGCAAAAGGTGTGCGCCCCGGTGTCAATGGCCGACGGTCGGTATGGCCGTCGATACGCAGAATCCAGTCCACATCAGCAGGGATATCGTCGGAAATATCCGTCAGGATCTCGGCGAAACGCCCCATCTCCCGGATACCATCCTCGTTCAGATTGGCCGAACCCGGCCCGAACAGCACTTCCGACTGGAAAACGAAACGATCCCCTTTGATGACGATATCGTCCCGACCGGCAAGTGCCGCGCGCACACGACCGAAGAATTCCGAGCGGAAGGCGGATAATTCATCCACCTGCTCCTCCAGCAAGGCCCGCTTCTCTTCCAGTGCCCGGTTCTTTTCGGCAAGGGCGGTGTTGAGCCGTTCGCCGAGCGACGCGATAACCGCACCCTGCCGGTCGGACTCGCCCAGTGCTTCGGTACGCGCCTGCTCGGAAATTTCCAGTTCGGCGCTGATGGCGCTCAGTTGCTCGCGCAGGGCGCGGGTCTGTTCGTTCAGGAGGGCGAGTTGTTTCTGCTCCTCCGCCGAGGCCTCGCCCAGCGTGGCAAGTTCGGATTTCGCCAGAGCGAGCATCACGTCCTTCTCCTCAAGACCGGCGCTCGTCGTTTTCAGGGCCTCCGACAACTTTCCCTCCGCCTCGCGGGCGGCGGCCAGCATCAGCAGCGTCTCTTCGGCTTTGGCGCGTTGCTCGTCCAGGGCCAGTTCCATAGCGGTCAGTTCGGTTCGCGACTCCGTCAGGCGTTTGCGGAGAGCCTCGGCGGCGGCAATCTCCAGCGCCCGTGCTTTCTGCTCCTCGTCCAACAACAGCGAAGTATCGCCCAAAACCGCCTCGGTCGTGGCCAGATCGGTCCTCAGAGTCGAGGCCAGCGCCTCAAGCGCCCGCCGTTCCGCCACTTCACGCAGCACGGCAGCACGCTCGGCATCGCGCTCGGTTTCGGTCGCGCTTAGCTGTGCGGCAAGGGCCTCCAGTCGCCGTTCCGTCTCGGTCTTCTCGTTCGAGACTGTGGCGAGAGAGGCGCGCAACTGCCCGGCCTGCGCCTCGGCCTCCGCGCGCTCGTTCCGCTCCAGTGACAACAGGTCGGAAAGCGAATCGAGACGGCTGGTCAGGCTGGACAGCGCGGATTCCTTGTCCACGATCTCCTCTTCCTGCCCCTCGATCGTCTCGCGCAGGAAATACTGCGTCATCATGAAGATCGACAGGACAAAGGTGAAGACGAGCAGCATCGCGGTCATCGCATCCACGAAACCGGGCCAGATGCCCATGCGGAACGAATCGCCGGTGCTGCGACGGCGCAGGGCCATGGATCAGCCCTCCAGCTCGCCGCGCGCAGCGGATTCGATGGTGCGGGTCAGCGTGCGAATCTCGCCGCGCAGATCAGCCGTCGCTTCGGCCCGGCCCGCCGACATCTCCTCGATCAGGCGCAGAATATGACGGTCGATGCTGGTGATGCGAGCACGGGTGCCCTCGTCCATGCCGCCCAGTATTCCCTTGTTCCGCTCGGTCGCCGTGACCAGCGCCTCGCGCATGGCGTTCTGGCTGTCGGTCAACTCGCGCAGGGCGCTCTGGTCCTGAAGCATCCGTTCAGCCACCAGTGCAAGCGACATCGCGGCCTGTTCCAGCTTGTCATTCGCGACGACACCGCGATGCTCCGCAACCGAAAGCTGGGCCGTCAATTCGTCCATCGTCTCGAAATTTCGCTCCAGCGATTCCGCGAGGAAGGAGACACCTTCCTCCTCCGACCGGGCAATGCGCGTGATCTGCGACAGCGCCTCTTCCAGTTCGCGGTAGAAACGGTTCTGCGCCTGCCCCGACAGGATTTCGAGGAAGCCGAGGATCAGCGATCCCGCCAGCCCCAGCAGCGAGGAGGCAAAGGCCGTGCCCAGCCCCTTCATCTGGCCGCCGAGATTCTGCACGAGGCGCTGGAACACCTCCGACGCCTCCACACCCTCCTCCGGGGCCAGATCGCGGATCGTCTCGACCACGAGCGGAACGGTGATCGACAGGCCCCAGAATGTGCCCAGCAGGCCGAGGAAGATCATCAGGCTGGCGATATAGCGCACGATCTCGCGACTTTCGTCCAGCCGGGTCGCGATGGAATCGAGGATCGCCCGCACGATGGTGGGGCTGAGATTCTTGCGCGTCTCCCGGTCGCGCAGCATTCCGGCCATGGAGACGAGCAGGCGAGGCGGCTCGATCACCTCGAAACCGGGTCGCTCGGAGATGAAGGCGTCGATCCAGTCGATGCACATCCGCAGGCGATTCACCTGCCAGAACGTGTAGAGGATGCCGACCGCCAGCACGATCAGGATCAGGCCGTTGAGATACGGATTGGCATTGAAGACCGTGCCGATTGTCTGCGCCAGAAAGAACGCCACGACGCCGACCAGCACCAGAAAGCCGAGCATGAACAGAATCGTGCCGGTAGGGCGCGTCACTCGCACCGACCGCTTGAAGTCGCCTTCCATCCACCCCTCCGCTATCCGCGATTCCCTGCGACGACCGTACTGCGAACGGCCTGTTCAGGTCATGCGATTCCTGCGGTGCAAAAGAGTCGGAATTGGGGAGGTCAGAGAGGCAATATCGAATATCAGCTCAGAAGTTTCGCGAACTTCGCGTTGATCTCCGCGTTCGAGGCGATGACGCCGCCCGTGCCGAGAATATCGGTCCCACCCGCCATGTCGGAGACATAGCCGCCCGCCTCGCGCACCATCAGGAGACCCGCAGCCATATCCCATGGCTGCAACTCGCGCTCCCAGTAACCGTCGTAGCGACCCGCCGCCACATAGGCGAGGTCCAGTGCCGCCGAGCCGAGACGGCGCACACCGGCACAGACCGGCATCAGGGAAATCAGGTCTTTCGTGGTCTGGCCCAGCGTCTTCTTCGCCCCGAAGGGCACACCGGTCGCAAAGAGGCATTCGGACATATCCTTGCGGTTCGACACCCGGATACGCTTGCCGTTGACCCAGGCTCCCCCGCCCTTCTCGGCGGTGAACAGCTCGTCCTTGATGGGGTCGTAGATCACCCCGGCAACGATCTCGTCCTTATGCTCCATGGCAATGGAGATAGCCCAGTGAGGCAGTCCGTGCAGGAAATTTGTCGTCCCGTCCAGCGGATCGACAATCCAGCGGCGGCGCGGGTCCGAGCCTTCGACCGGCTCACTTTCCTCACCCATCCAGCCATAGGCGGGACGGGCGTGCATCAGGTCTTCGCGGATCACCTGCTCGGCCTTGATATCGGCCTTGGTCACGAAATCCGAGACGCCCTTGACCGACACCAGCAGGTTCTCGACCTCACCGAAGTCACGCCGCAGCCCCCGCGCGGCCTTGCGCGCGGCATTGGTCATGACGGTAAGATTGGCGGTATAATCGGCCATGGTCAGGGATACCCGGTACAAGGAGTGGAAGGCGTGAGTTAGACGGTGAGGCGTCATCGATCAAGGATCGTGGCCACCCCGCGCATCGAGTTCCCCCGGTCATCCCCGCATACCGTCAGGCGCGGCTGACGTATTCGGCGGTTTCGGTCATCACCTCGACCTTCTCGCCCACGCCGACGAAGGGCGGTACGCTGATACGGACGCCATTGTCGAGTACGGCGGGCTTGAAGGAATTCGCTGCCGTCTGACCCTTGACCACAGGTTCGGTCTCGACGATCTCGCAGATCACCTTTTCGGGCAGTTTGGCGGCCAGCGGCTCATCCTCGTGGTATTCGATCTCGACGATCATCCCGTCCTGAAGGAATGCGCGGCGCTCGCCGAGGATATCGGCATCCAGTTCGATCTGATCGTAGGTATCCTCGTCCATGAAGACCAGTCGGCCATCATTCTCGTAGAGGAATTGCTGCCGCTTTTGCTCCAGCCGCACCCGCTCGACCTTATCCGCCGAACGGAACCGCTCGTTGAGCTTGGAGCCGTTGCGGAGATTCTTCAGCTCGACCTGCGCGAAGGCTCCGCCCTTGCCGGGCTTTACATGGTCGGTCTTCACCGCGATCCACAGGCCGCCATTATGTTCGATGATGTTGCCGATGCGGATTTCGTTGCCGTTGATCTTGGGCATGGGGAAGGTCTCGTCCGATATTGCGGGGTGCGCCCGTCAAGACAGCGCATTTCGGGCGACCTATAGCGATGCAGGGGTGTCTATGCAAACGGCAGACAGCGTTCAGGATCGTTTTCTGCCGTAGAGAACCAGCCGGTGATCCACGATGTCATAGCCCAGTTCGGCGGCGATCTCGGCCTGAAGGCGCTCGATCTTCTCAGACCGGAATTCGATCACGTCGCCGGTTCCGGTATCTATGAGATGATCGTGATGCGGTCGGTCGCTGGTCTCGAAGCGGGCCGGTTCACCCTCGAAGGCATGGCGATCCACCACACCCGCATTCTCCAGCACCGACAGCGTGCGATAGACTGTGGCCAGCGATACCCGTGCGTCGATCCGGTGTGCGCGGCGGTGCAGCTCATTGGCATCGGGATGGTCATGGGCCTCGGCAAGCACCTTCAGCAGCACCTGACGCTGGCGCGTGACCCGCACCCCCGCATCGCGCAGAGCCGCCTCCATCGCCGCCGCCGTTTCGTCATGCCCGCTCATACAGCGAATTTATCCAGATGCGACGCAAGTGCAAGACGAAGCTTGTTGCAAACAAGTCGCAACTGCATTGACAACTCCCCTTGCCGCTCCTAGCTTGCGGTGCGATCCCACCCGGAGTGAGCCTTCATGACGAAGCCCCTACGTTTCGCGACACTGGCGTTGAGCGCGCTGTTGTTGGCAGGGTGCGGCGAGCAGGAACCGAAGACCGGCTTCAAGGTCGTCACCACCTTCACCGTCATCGCCGATATGGCCCGCAATGTGGCGGGAGATGCGGCGCAGGTGGTCTCGGTCACGCGACCGGGCGCGGAAATCCACGGATATCAGCCGACGCCCGGCGATCTGACCCAAGCACTTGATGCCGATCTGATCCTCTGGAACGGTCTCAATCTGGAACTGTGGTTTGAACAGTTCATCGGAAATCTCGGCGACAAACCCTCGGTGACGGTCAGCGACGGCATCGCCCCGATCCCCATCGCCTCGGGGGCCTATGAGGGCAAGGCAAACCCCCATGCATGGATCGGCGCTGATGCCGCGATGATCTATATCGACAATATCCGCAACGCCTTCATCGCGCATGACCCTGACAATGCGGCGACCTACCGGACGAACGCCGAAAGCTATAAGCAGAAGATACGCGCGACCCTCGATCCCCTGCGCGCGCGGATCGAGAGCATTCCGGCGGAAAGGCGCTGGCTCGTCACCTGCGAGGGCGCATTCAGCTATCTGGCGCGGGATTTCGGTCTCAGCGAACTCTACCTCTGGCCCATGAACGCCGATGCGGTCGGCACGCCGCAACAGGTTCGCCGGGTCATCGACGGGGTGCGCGCGCATGATATCCCGGTCATCTTCTGCGAAAGCACCGTCAATACCGATCCGGCGAAGCAGGTCGCCCGCGAGACCGGCGCGCGCTATGGCGGCGAACTCTACGTGGACAGTCTGAGCGGGCCGGATGGCCCCGTGCCCAGCTATCTCGACCTGCTGCGGGTCACGGCACAGACGGTCGTGGACGGGCTGACCGGACCATGAGCGCCGATGGCAGCGGCATCACCGTACGCGACCTGACCGTGACCTATCGCAACGGTCATACTGCCCTGCGGGATGCCAGCTTCGAGATTCCACGCGGCACGGTAACGGCACTGGTGGGCGTGAACGGAGCGGGGAAATCGACGCTGTTCAAGGCGATCATGGGCTTCGTGAAAGCATCGAGCGGGGAAATCCGCCTGCTTGGTCT
>CAKZUT010000006.1 GCA_937922185.1 uncultured Neomegalonema sp. | reverse complement strand
TCAGGTCGCAATCGGCAACGCATCGAATACCTACACCCTCGCCGGTGTCGGCTCCGACGCCAGCCGAGCCGCACAGTCCGGTCCCACTCAGGTACTCACCACAGATGCAAGCGGCAATATCGCCGGCGACGGAGGCGCGCTGTTCAGCAGCTTCGGTCGTCTGGAAGATACAGTCGATGAGAACACCGGCGGGATCGCGCTCAGCATGGCAATGTCGAACATCCCCCCGCTTCGCGGCGATGAGCGGATGTCGCTCGGTCTGGGTTTCGGCACCTTCGAGGGCGAGACCGGCTTTGCGGGCGGTGCCAATATCGCCGTGTCCGACCGTATTTCCGTGCGGCTCAGCGTCGGCGGCACGTCGCAGGGTTCCGTCGGCGGCGGCGGCGGCATCTCGATGAAGCTGTTCTGAGAAAAAGCAGCCCGCTGCACCCGCCTCGGTGCGGGTGCAGCGATCAACCGGCAATACTGTCTGGAGGCGACGCCCGGAATCGAACCGGGGTACACGGATTTGCAATCCGCTGCGTAACCACTCCGCCACGTCGCCGCGATGGCTCGTTTAGCGTCTGTTGCGGGGCTTGTCCATGGGGCGCTGACGGAGATTTTACTGTTGACGGTCTGCGACCATGGTCCGGGGAAAGCGCGCCCCTGACGCCCTCACGCGCTGACTTCCCGCTCGCGGGTCTCCGTCCGTACCGGCACGAAGCCCATACTCCGGTACAGCGGAAGGGCGGCGGGGTGGTCGAGGGTACAGGTATTGACGGTCAGCCTATCGATGCCCGCATCCCAGGCGTCATGGATGCCCTCCAGCAGCAGCCACGAGCCAAGCCCCCGCCCCACGAATTCCGGCGCGAGGCCGAAATAGGCGATATCCGCGACCGGCGCTTCGCGGAAATCGAGCATCACGAACCCGGCGGGGCATCCGTCCAGATGAGCGACATTGAGATGCATGGCATCATGCTGCGCGAAGGCCGCGATTTCGGCATCGGACCACGTATGCAGGTCGGTCCATTCATAGGGCGCGCCCACAGCGTCATAGAGATAACGGAAGTAATGCACCGGGGGGATCTCCGCGCGCACCAGCGACAGACCGGACAGGGGCAGCGCGCGGCGCGGAAGGGCGGGGCGGGCCGTCATCTCCAGCCAGGTGACGGTATAGGCGGCGATCATTCGGACGGGGCCAGCATCGACCGTTCCAGCATCCAGGGGTTGGCCTCGACCGCCTCGCGCAGGATCTTCTGGGCCAGCGTCACGCGGCCCTGCACCATCAGAATACGGAACTTACCCGACAGCGCGCCGAAATGGCGCGGCTCCCGTTGCAGGGTCGAGGTGATGTCGGCCAGCGATTGCTCGTAATTGCCCATGCGGAAATGCGCGAAAGCGCGCTGGTTCCAGCCCTCGGCGAAATCGGGGGCGTAAAGGATCAGTTCATCGAACACCTCGATGGCACCGACATTGTCAAACACGCCCATCCGCTGCATCCCCAGATCGAACAGGGCCTGCGCGTCGGCATCGGGGGCCTCCATCCACGATTCCCAGATCGCCTTCTGCGCGGCGGAGGCGATTTCAGCATCATCAGTGGATTGCAGCACGGTAAACAGCGCATCGCGTTCCTCCTCCTGCGGCGAGGGGTCAGCGGCGAAAGCGGGCGCGCAGAGAAGCGCGAGGATCAGGATGAAGCGTTTCATACCCATAAGACTAGAGCGGCAAATCAGGGCGTCGAGAACGGAAGCAAGGCATTGGCCGGGCGGGACCGCAAAATACCCTCACTCCCGGAACAATGCCGCGCCTGCGTGATGTTCCGCCTTGCTGAAAGGGCGGGAGCCGAGGAAACCGCGCCGCGCGGACAGGGGGGACGGATGCGCGCTTTCGAGAATGAGGGGAGTTTTGCCCTGCCCCGCTTCGATCAGGGGTTTCATGCCCTGAGCGTGCTTGCCCCAGAGTATCCAGACGATGCCGTCCCGCTGCGCCACGCGCGCCACGACCTGCTGCACGAGGGCGGACCAGCCGATCTTCGCATGGCTGCCCGCCTCGCCCTCGCGCACGGTCAGCGCGCTGTTGAGCAAAAGCACACCGCGATCAGCCCAGCCCCCCAGATCCCCGGTGGCGGGACGAGTACCCAGATCGGCGTCGAGTTCCCTGTAGATATTGGTCAGAGAGCGCGGCAGCGGCATCACATCGGGCGCGACGGAGAAAGCGAGGCCGTTGGCGTGACCCATGGTCGGATAGGGATCTTGCCCGAGGATAACGGCGCGCACGGCATCAGGGGGGGTGCGCTCCAGCGCGGCGAAGACGCGGGCGGACGGAGGAAAGACCGGACCCGGCTCGGCGGCGAGTGTCTCCAGCACCGTGTCAAACGATCCGTCGGTGAAGAAGGGCAGGTCGGACCACCCTTCGAGCCGCCCCGCCGCCTCACGCAGCGTCTCCGCATAGGACAGTGTCATGGGGCGGCAGTGATCCGCACCATGCCCTCCAGCACTTTCCGGGCCGCGCCGCTGTCGATGCTTTCCGCCGCCATCTCCGCCCCTGCGCGCAGGTCCGGCACTTTTCCGGCCACCAGAAGGGCGGCGGCGGCATTGAGGCAGGTGGCATCGCGATAGCCGTTCCTCGCCCCGTCGAGCAGGGCAAGCAGGCGCACGGCGTTTTCCTGTGCGTCGCCGCCGAGGATCGCCTCGAAGGGATGTTCACGCAGGCCCGCATCCCCGGCGGAAACTTCCATGGTCGTGACAGTGCCGTTCTCCAGCGAGGCGACCTGCGAGGGGGCAACGATGGACAGCTCATCCGTGCCGTCGCCGCCATGGACGATCCAGGCGCGCTCGGAGCCGAGCCTGCCCAGCGTCTCGGCCATGGGCACGATCCAGTCGGCGGAGAACGCCCCGCTGAGCTGCCGTCTGACACCTGCGGGATTGGTGAGCGGACCGAGGATATTGAAGATGGTCCGCACGCCCATCTCGGTGCGGGTAGGCATGACATGGCGCATGGCGGAATGGTGGTTCGGCGCAGCCATATAGCCCATGCCCGCCTCGCGCAGGCAGGCTTCGATCTTCTCGACCCCCGGCGAGAGATCAACACCCAGCGCGGTCAGCACGTCGGTCGCACCGGAGGCCGAGGACAGGGCGCGATTGCCGTGCTTGGCAACGGGCACGCCCGCACCGGCGACGACAAGCGCGGCGGCAGTGGAGATATTGAGGGTCTTCTTGCCGTCACCGCCGGTGCCGACGATATCCATGGCTCCCTCGGGGGCCGTGACGGGAGTGGCCTTCTCGCGCATGACGGCGGCGGCGGCGGCAATCTCCTCCACCGTCTCGCCGCGCATCCGCAGCGCGATCAGAAAGCCCCCTGTCTGGGAGGGGGTGGCATCGCCCGACATGATCGTGTCGAAAGCGTCGCGGGCCTCATCGGCGGTAAGGGGGCCGTCAATGGCGCGCTGGATGAGGGGGGTGAGACGTCCGGTCATGGGTGGGGCCTCGCATATTGGACCGCTGTGTATCCGGGACAGCGGAAAGGGTGTCGGCGATTTCGCATCATGCCCGCACCTCCGCGATCTTCAGGAAATTTTCCATCAGCGCCATGCCGTATTCGGAGGCGATGCTTTCCGGGTGGAACTGAACGCCATGGATGGGATGCTGCTTGTGGGACAGGCCCATGATCGTGCCGTCTTCGGTCTCGGCATTGATTTCCAGACAATCGGGCAGGCTTTCGCGCTCGACGGTCAGGCTGTGATAGCGGGTGGCATTGAAGCCTTCCGGCAGGCCCCTGAACACGCTGCCATTGCCGTGGCGGACAGGGGACAGCTTGCCGTGCATGATGGCACCCGCGCGCACGACCCTGCCGCCGAAAGCCTCTCCGATAGCCTGATGTCCGAGGCAGACGCCGAAGACCGGCATATCCTCCGCCGCCGCACGTCTGACCAGATCGACACAGATGCCCGCCTGCGCGGGATCGCATGGCCCCGGCGAGAGGACGATGGCCTTCGCGCCCCGGTCCATCGCCTCGTCCACGGTCAGGGCGTCATTCCGAACCACCTCGACCTGCGCGTCCAGCATTCCGAACGCATGAACCAGATTGTAAGTGAAACTGTCATAGTTATCGATCAGCAACAGCATGTCGGCGCTCCAGACCCCCGCGACCCGCGCCTTTCTTGAAGCGACGGGGGGATGACGTCAAGGTTGGCGAGGGATGCCGGGTGACAGAAGACGACGAAGACAGCGATAACGGATATGTCGAGCGACGCTACTGGCTCGATGATCTCGGAGCCGGGGCAGCGGCGGCACTGGGCGCGGGGTCGTTCGTGCTGGCCGTCGTGTTCATGGCACTTCTCAACCAGATCGGCGGCGCACAGACGGGCACGGCGGCAATGCCCGCTGTGGAGGATATATCCTTCGAGGCCCCGGAAGCGGATATCGCGATCCTGCCGCCGCACGAGGGGGCACCCGCGTGGCTGCTGAACGCGGCCCCGTTCAGGGCAGACCCCGGTACGCCGCTGATGGCGATCGTCCTGCTCGATGACGGTCAGGACTCCCATGCCACGATGCGGGCGCTGGACTGGGACGTGCCGCTGACCTTCGCGGTCGCCGCCGATTTCGGCGATTCGCCCTCCCGCGTGGAACAGGTGCGCCATGCCGGGCGCGAGGCGCTGGCGCTGCTGCCCTTCGGTTATGGCGATGATTTCGGGCGCGATCCCAACGTGCTGCGCCGGGGGCTGAGTGAGCGGGAGCTGCTGCGCCGTCTGCGCTGGCACCTTGCACGGGCGGGCGAGGGGATCGTCGGGGCAGTGGACGGACAGGCGGGCGATATCGCGCGCGATATCGTGGCGCTGCGGATGCTGGGCGAGGGGCTGGCGGCGGACGGGATGCTGATGCTCGACAGTCGCAGCGACCCCAAAAGCCTGATCGCCGCGCGGATGCGGCCCATGGGCGTGCCCGTCGGACGGCGCACCACCCGCGTCTCGCGCGATGCCCTGCCCGATGAGGCCTTCATGGCCCTGACCGATGCCGAGCGCCATGCCTTCACCTGGGGGACAGCTATCGTGCTGGTGGAGGCGGGAACGGCCTCGCTGGACATTCTCGCCGACTGGATGGAGACCCGCAGCGACAGCATCGCCATCGCCCCGGTCAGCCATGTCATCCGCCGCCTGCGTCGCGGCCCGCAATACGCGACGAACTGAGGGTCAGGCGGTGTATTCCACCACCTCCTGCCTCTGCTCCCCGAGGCCGTCGATGCCCAGCTCCACCACGTCGCCGGGGACGAGCCAGCCCTTCGGGTCCATGCCCATGGCCACGCCCTGCGGGGTGCCGGTGGCGATCACGTCGCCGGGCATCAGGCGCATGAAGCGGGACATATAGGATATGCACTCGGCGACCGAGAAGATCATGTCGGCGGTGTTCGAATCCTGCCGCATGGTGCCGTTGACCGACAGCCAGCAGCGCAGGGCCTGCGGGTCGGGCACCTCGTCCGCCGTCACGAGCCAGGGGCCGACGGGGCCGAAGCCGGGGGCCGACTTGCCCTTGACCCACTGGCCCAGACGCTCGGCCTGGAATTCGCGCTCGGAGACGTCGTTGATGACGCAATATCCGGCGACCCGCGACAGGGCATCGGCCTCGGAGACATGCTCCGTCACCTCGCCGATCACGACGCCGAGTTCGACCTCGTAATCGAGTTTTTGCGAGTCCTTCGGGCGGGTCACCGGGTCATACGGGCCGGACAGGGCCGAGGCCGCCTTGTTGAACAGGATCGGCTCGGACGGGATGTCCATGCCGCTCTCGACGGCGTGCTGGGTGTAGTTCAGCCCGACGCAGTGGAAGGTAGGGGTCGAGGCCACACAGGGGCCGATGCGCCCGCCCGCCGCGATGACCGGCAGATGGTCGATATCGGAATTGCGGATCGTGTCGAGCGAGCGCGGCGACACGGTCTCCCACCCCAGATCGCCGACGAGGCCGGAGATATCGCGATAGGTGCCGTCCGCATGGACGATGGCGGGCTTTTCCTGACCCATCGGGCCGGTGCGGAGCAGTTTCATGGTGTGGTCCCCCTTGTGCGGTTTTCCGTTTCTGGGCGGAAAGAGCCGTAAGACGCAAGGTCGAATGCTTCAGTTTCTGGATGTACCGCGCAGGATCCCGAGGCTTGCATTTCTGCGTAGAGCAGTCGTCACGCTCGCCAGAAACCCCGGTGTGGCAATGAGCCATAGCTACGGCAAGAATGACGGCGCAGGGGCGCGATTTTCGCGCCCAACCCCAGGATTCAATGATTGTCCCGTGGCAGCACCTCACCCACACGCTGGTAATTCGTCGCGAAATCGAGGCAGCCGCCGCCGTCGAGCTGGCCCACATGGTTGCGGTAAATTTCCTGCCACGGGGTCTGGTGGGCGGGGATATCGGGTTTCCATGCGGCCTTGCGGGCGGCCCATTCGGCCTCGTCCACCAGCGCATCCATACGGCGGGAGGGGATATCGAGACGCACCCGGTCGCCGGTCTTCAGGAAGGCGAGGCCCCCGCCCACCGCCGCCTCGGGCGAGGCATTGAGAATGGAGGGGCTTTCGGAGGTGCCCGATTGCCGTCCATCGCCCACGGTCGGCAGATGCGGGATGCCCTGCGCCAGCACGGAATCGGGCGGCTGCATATTCACCACCTCCGCCGAGCCGGGATAACCTACCGGGCCGACGCCACGAATGAAGAGAATACAGTCCTCGCCGATTTCCAGCGCGGGGTCGTTGATGCGATCATGGTAGTCCTCCGGTCCCTCGAAGACGATGGCGCGGGACTCAAGAATGCCCTCCCGGCCCGGCTCCGACAGGAAGCGCGCGCGGAATTCGGGGGAGATCACGCTGGTCTTCATCAGGGCGGAGTCGAACAGGTTGCCGGAGAGAACGAGGAACCCGGCCTCCTCGCGCATGGGGGCGGCGACGGTCTTGATGACGTCGGTATCCTCACTGCGGCGGCCCTCCAGATTTTCGGCCACCGTCTTGCCGCTGACGGTCATGGCATCGCCATGCAGCAGACCCGCCGCCAGCATCTCGCCCATGACGGCGGGTACGCCGCCCGCCCGCTCGAAGCTCTCGCCGAGATATTTCCCGGCGGGCTGCATATTCACCAGAAGCGGCAGGTCGAAGCCCTCGGCTTCCCAGTCCGTGACGCTCATGGGCACACCCGCATGGCGGGCCACGGCGGTCAGGTGCGGCGGGGCATTGGTAGAGCCGCCGATGCAGGTATTCACCCGCATGGTGTTCTCGAAGGCGGCGCGGGTCATGATCGCGGAGGGGCGCAGGTCTTCGCGCACGATCTCGACGGCGCGCTTGCCGGTGCGGTAGGCCATTTCCATCCGCGCCCGGAAAGGGGCGGGGATAGCCGCGCAGCCGGGCAGGCTCATCCCCAGTGCCTCGGCCAGCGCGTTCATCGTGGAGGCGGTGCCCATGGTATTGCAATGGCCCAGTGACGGCGCGGAGGCGCAGACGCGGGACATGAATTCCTCGTAGTCGATCTTACCTTCGGACAGCAGACGACGGCTTTCCCATACCACCGTGCCCGATCCGGCCAGTTCTCCCTTCCACCACCCGTCGAGCATCGGCCCGCCGGAGAGGACGATGGCGGGCAGGTCAACCGTGGCCGCCCCCATCAGCATGGCCGGGGTGGTCTTGTCGCATCCCGTGGTCAGAACCACGCCGTCGATGGGATAGCCGTGCAGCACTTCCACGAGGCTGAGATAGGCCAGATTCCGGTCGAGTGCCGCCGTAGGGCGCTTGCCGGTTTCCTGAATGGGATGGACCGGAAATTCGAGCGGAACCCCCCCCGCATCCCGGATACCCGCGCGCACCCGATCCGCGAGGAAGATATGGATCTTGTTGCAGGGT
This sequence comes from uncultured Neomegalonema sp., assembly GCA_937922185.1. GTDB lineage: Bacteria > Pseudomonadota > Alphaproteobacteria > Rhodobacterales > Rhodobacteraceae > JAHDDY01. The sequence goes on along the minus strand of CAKZUT010000006.1, from coordinate 502 downwards.
GCCAGATCGCTGCCCGTTTGCGCGATGCCGATGACGGGACGACCCGATTGCAGCTCTTCCCGCGTGTAGCCCTGATTCTGGTACCGCTCGACATAAAGCGCCGTCATGCCGGGATTGTTCGGATTGTCGAACCATTCCTGCGACCGGAACGTCTTGTTGGCGCGGGTGTCGTGGGTCATGTCACTGCTCCGGGATAATGCCCGGCGATTGCCGTGCAGGGGACAGCTTGGCAAAGGAACCACGAGCGGGCAAGTATCTCCGGGTACAGAACGGGAGAGAAAGACATGAATCAGATCGACGCAGCGGGCAAAATGGCCGTCGTGACCGGCGGGGCGCAAGGCATCGGGCGGGCCGTGGCCGAGCGGCTGATTGCGGGCGGAGCCACGGTGACCCTGTGGGACCGGGACCGGGGGCTGGTGGAGCGCACCGCCGAGGAGATCGGGGCCAGCTTCATCGAGGTCGATCTGGCAAGCTGGGATGCCGTGCGCTCGGCGACGGCACG
>CAKZUT010000005.1 GCA_937922185.1 uncultured Neomegalonema sp. | reverse complement strand
CAGCGATCTTTTGTGCCTCATGAGCCGGGCAGGCGTCCGTTGATCGCGTAATCGAGCATCTGGACCACCTGTTCCGGGTGTTCGGCAACGGCCAGTGCCGCCGCGTCCACTTCCTTGAGGGCATGGGCATGGTCCGGCCCGTGCAGCACGATGAGGGGCGTCCCGAGGGCCGCCGCCATGCCCGCATCGAATGCCGCGTTCCATTGCTTGTATTTATCGCCGAAGCGCACGACGACGATATCGGCCTGCTCCATCAGGGTGCGGGTGCGGATGGCGTTGAGCTTGGCCCCCTTGTGGTCGTGCCAGAACTTGTTTTCCTCCGCGCCGAGGATCGTCACGCCGCAATCGTCAGAGGCTTCGTGGTTCGTGACGGGGGCGGTGAACTCGACCGGCAGGCCCGCCTCGCGCGCGCCGGTTTCGATCTGCTCGCGCCAGTCGGTGTGGATTTCGCCGGATAGATAGACGGTCCAGGTCATGGGGGTCTCCTTCGATGGGGTCAGCGCCGATATAGGGCAGCGGGACGGCGTGTCATGAAAGGCGTCGGGCCACCCAGCCGCGCAGCAAGGCGTTCTCGTGGTCCAGCGCCTGCCGCAGCCACCGGCCCGAACCGGGCGGCTTGCGCTCGTCATAGGGGGTGTATTGCGCGTCGAGGGCATCGCGCCGTTCGCTATCCATGTTGAAGATCGCGAAGACGGCGCGCCGTCCATCGACCTCCAGAAAGCCGGACAGACAGCGCACGAAATTCATGGTGCCGGTCTTACTGCGGAAATCATAGGCGGGCAGTCCGGCCCTGTCGCCCCGCAGGCGTCCGGCGGTATGCAGGCCGATATAGCCACTGCCGAACCGCTGATGCCCCGCCCGCAGGATATCGGCCATCTGATGCGGTGTGATGCGTGAGCGTGTGGAGAGGCCGGAATGGTTCTCCAGCCGCAGGTCACCCTCCACGATGCCCTCACTCTTCAGCCAGTCGATGGTCGTCCGCGCCGCGTCCTCCACAGTTTCCGGGGTGTCGCCGATCTGTCGCGCGGCGGCGATACCCAGCATTTCCGCCGACAGATTGGTCGAATATCTCATCATCTTCTTGATCTGGCCGAAGACGACATCCGAGCGGTGCATGGCCAGCGGCGGATCGGTCGGCACCTGCGCCGTCATGATCGGGTCCGGCAGGGTGACACCCTCCGCCTTGCACAGCGTCTGTAACACCGTCGCGGCATAGAGCGCCGGGCGGCGCACGGGGAACCATCGTTCTCCGTCCCGGCGCATGTCGCGCGCGGGCAATGCCCAGACCTCGCGCTTTTCCTCCAGCCCGTGCAGGGCGCCGCCGGTTTTCAGGGCGCGGAAATGCACGGCCTCAGCCGGAACTGACCGGTCGCTGGCATGGGCATGGGTTGTCAGGATGCGCCTTCCCCCCCGGTTCCGCCAGCGCAGCAGGACGCGATTGAAGTTCAGGCAGAGCGGCCCGATCGCCGGGTTGTAGCTGGCCTGAAGCGGCTGTTGCGTGTTCAGTACCGCCTGTTTCGGTCCCTGGATGCCCGTGACCAGAAACTTCCCGGTAATCCGGCGCAGGCCCTTGGCGCGCAAGGCGGCGGCAAGCTGGGCGAGATCGCCCGTATCGAGCGCCGCATCGCCTCCGCCCACGAGTATCAGGTCACCATCGAGTACCCCCTCGCTCAGGGGGCCTGTTCCATGAATGCGCGTGAAGAAGCGTGTCGTGGGGGCAAGGGTGGAGAGCGTCACCAATGCCGTGACCGCCTTGGTCGTTGAGGCGGGAATGAATGCGGTATCGGCCTCTCTCGAATCGATCACCGCGCCGCTTTCCGCATCCATGAGGATATAGCCGGTCACTCCGGGGGGCGTGCGCCGCGTATTGGCCCGGACCGTATCGGGAGAGGAGGCCGCAAGCGCCAGCGCGCCGCCGATAAACTGCCGCCGCGAGGTCATGTCCACACTCCGCTTGCCCGCAGGGCGGTCGATGACAGGGGCGATGTGGGGTGGGTCAGCAGGGTCCAGCAGGGAGGGGCGCGAAAGGGCAGGGCAGCGGCCTCGTATTCGGGCAGGCGCATGGCGGCGAACCGCCGGGCGGCGGTGGACAGTCCCGCACGTACCTGCTCACCGGGGCGGGCGAGGACGCAGACCGGAAGGCTGTGCATGATTTCCGCCCAGTGCCGCCAGCGATGGAACTGCGAAAGATTGTCCGCCCCCATCAGCCAGACGAAGCGCACCGCCGGATACAATGCCCGAAGCGCCCGGACGGTATCGACAGTGTAGACCGTGCCCAGATCGCGCTCGATTCCCGTCGCCTCGATTCGGGGATGATCATCGAGCACGGCATCCGCCGCCGCAAGCCGCCTTTCGAGCGGGGCCGGGGCATCGGCCTTCAGCGGATTGCCGGGGGATAGCAGCCACCAGACGCGATCAAGCTGAAGCCGTCTGAGGGCGATGCGCGAGATATGAAGATGCCCGTCATGGGCGGGATCGAAAGAGCCGCCGAGAAGGCCAACGCGCAAACCGGGCGCAGCAGTGGGTCGTATCTTAAACAAAAAACTCTCCCGCACGGGCGTCGTGCGGGAGAGCCGTATCACCGGTTATTCGCGAGGTCCAGAAGGCCCCCGCAAGCGGGATTACATGGCGCAGGCGAACTGCTCATTGGCCGCAAGCTGGATCAGCGTACCACCGCGATTCACGCAATCGAGCAGCGCCTCGTCAGCGATGTTCGTGGTGCCCTGATAGGACGAGTCCTCGCCCTGGGGCAGCGTGTAGGCGGATGCAGCGGATTCCTGCGGCGCGCTCTTCTCGTAGTTACAGAAGTAGGAGAAGTCCTCGCGCTGTTTGGCGATGCCGCCATTCGCATAGCAGGCGCGCAGCGTGCCGTCGGCACCGCTCATGTCGAGCGTTGCGGAGGGATCGGGTGCGGCTGCGGTTTCGGTGTACTCGACCGCATCGACAGTCTGGATCACCGAGTCATTGACCTGGGGGATCGCGACCACCACATCACCGGAGCCGTAAACCGGCGCGGTGAACACTTCGGGGCTGGCAACGGTCGTGACATCCTGTGCGAAAGTGGCACTGGAAACGAGAGTCGTAGCAGCGACGATTGCCGCGAAAGAGAGTTTTACCACGGGTTAGCTCCTGCCTGTACTGGTCTGTAGTCGCTTACGAGTTCGGTTTCGCGTTTGCAGCGACTGCCACTCGTCCATCAAGTGGCTATGACAGTTTCTGTACGGGATGACGGGTAAACGGGGTAATAAAAAAGGACACATCCTCCCTCACGGGGGATTGCAAACTGTGTCAGGGTTCTCACGGCCCGTTGATTCACAACGGAAACTGCGCTAACTGCGGCAAGGTGTCGCATATGCCGATTGTGACGGAACCGTGGCAAAATCGCCCCGGACATCGGTGTAATTGTGTTTTTTGAGAGGCAATGTCTCGTAATTTGTGTGGGAATTAAGGGGGTTTCAACATCGATTCCCGCTCCGACCCGACTCTGCGCTCCGGGGTGAGTCCATTGATCAAAGCGCCCCGGCAGGCCCCTCACAGCCCGTGAAAACCCCGCGCAAACCAAAACATGTCTCTTTCAGACGTATCGCTTGCCGCCCCGCGATGGTCGATTGAGAGGAGAAACCGTCACGAGACGGATCGCTCCCACGCGCGAGGACACCATGAAGAATACCGCACAGGCCGTCGTCATCGGAGGGGGTGTCGTCGGCGCTTCCGTCCTTTACCATCTGGCCCGCGAGGGCATGACAGACATCATGCTGCTGGAACGCGATGTGCTGACCTGCGGATCGAGCTGGCACGCGGCGGGGGGCTTTCACACCATCAACGGCGACCCGAATGTCGCGAAGCTCCAGAAATACACCATCGAACTCTACAAGGAGATCGAGGAACTCTCGGGACAGTCCTGCGGCGTCCATCAGACGGGGGGGGTCATGCTCGCCGCCGATGAACAGCGGATGGAATGGCTCCGCATGTCCCTTGCGCGCGGCAAGTATCTGGGGCTTGACCTTCGCGAGATGAGTCTCGACGAGGCGCTGGAGGTAAACCCCTTCTTCGACAAGTCGAAATTCGTCGGGGCGATCTATGATCCGCTGGACGGACATCTCGATCCCTATGGCGTGACCCATGCCTATGCGAAATCCGCCAAGATCCTCGGCGCGAAGATCCATGAGCAGACAAAGGTGGAGGATACGATTCCCAACGGCGACGGCACCTGGACCGTCGTGACGAACAAGGGCAATATCCACACCGAGAACGTCGTGAACTGCGGCGGCCTCTGGGCGCGTGAAGTCGGGCGGATGGCGGGGCTGGAACTGCCCATCCTCGCCATGGAGCACCATTACCTGCTGACCGAAGGCTTCCCCGAAGTCGCCGAATTCAACGAGCGCACGGGGCGCGAGGTCGGCCATGCCGTCGATTTCTCCGCCGAACTCTACACCCGGCAGGAGCGTGACGGTGTGCTGATCGGCACTTACGAGAAGAACTGCAAGCCGTGGCAGCCCCGCGAAACGCCGTGGAATTTCGGCTCCGAACTGCTGGAGCCGGATTACGACCGGATCATGCCGAGCCTGGAGAAAATCTTCGACCACTTCCCGGCCTATGAGAATGCAGGCATCCGGCAGGCCGTGAACGGGCCGTTTGTCTTCGGCCCCGACGGAAACCCGATGATCGGGCCGATGCGCGGGATGCCGGGATACTGGTGCGCCGTGGCGATCATGGCCGGGTTCAGTCAGGGTGGCGGTGTCGGACTGACGCTGGCCAACTGGATGGTCCATGGCGATCCGGGGGCGGATATCTGGGCCATGGATATCGCCCGCTACGGCGACTGGACCACGATGAAATACGCCAACAAGAAAGTGCGCGAGAACTATTCCCGGCGCTTCCAGATCAAATTCCCGAACTAGGAACTCTGGGCCGCGCGTCCCGGCAAGACGACGCCGATCTACGACAAACTGCTTTCCGAAGGCGCGCAGATGGGCGACGGCTGGGGGCTTGAGGTGCCGCTCTGGTATGCCCCCGCAGGCGTGAAGGATGAACACAGCTTCCGCCGCTCCGCCGATTTCGAGCATGTCGGCGCGGAATGCCGGGCATTGCGTGAGGGCGTGGGCCTTGTGGAGGCATCGGGGTTCGCGAAATATATCGTCACCGGCGAGGGGGCCGAGGCATGGCTGGACGGGATACTGGCCTGCCGTATCCCGAAACCGGGCCGCATGACGCTCGCCCCGATGCTCAAGCATGACGGCAAGGTGATCGGCGATTTCTCGCTTGCCAACCTGACGAAACCCAAAGCCGGGGTCTCGGAAGGGGCCGCCGATATCGGCGACGGCAACCCGCTGACCGCCGCCAGCGAAGCGCCGAAGTTCCTGATCCTCGGTGCCGGGAACGCCGAGACGTACCATATGCGCTGGTTCCTCAAGCACCTGCCCGATGACGGCTCGGTGCAGATCGACGCGCTCGGGCTGGCGATGAACGGCCTGTCGATCTCCGGCCCGAAATCGCGCGACCTGCTGGCGGCGATCGCCGATGAGGATGTCTCGCACGATGCCATGAAGTTCATGGATATCCGCGAGATGACGCTCGACGGCATTCCCTGCATCGTTGGCCGGGTCAGCTTCACGGGTGATCTGGGCTATGAAATCTGGATGAAGCCCGAATATCAGCGTCGCATCTATGACCTGCTGCACGAGCATGGCGGGGAGTTCGGCATCCGCAATGTCGGCCTGCGCGCCTTCCTCTCGCTGCGGCTGGAAAAGAAATTCGGCACATGGGGGCGCGAATACCGACCCATCTATTCCCCCGTGGAATGCGGCCTCGACCGCTTCTGCTCCACGAAGAAGGAGGCCGATTATATCGGTCGGGCCGCCTTCGAGGAAGCCAGAGCAGACGGCGCGACCCTGCGGTTGAAAACCTTCGTGGTGGATGCCGGGGACGCCGATGCCATCGGCGACGAGCCGGTCTTCCACAATGGCGACGCGGCGGCTGTCGGCTGGATCACCTCCGGCGGCTTCGCCCATGCGGCGGGGAAATCGGTGGCGATGGGGTATATCCCGAAGGAAATGGCCGATGATGCGGGTGAGGGGGCTTTCGAGATCGAAATCCTCGGCGAACGCCGCAAGGCCACGATTACGGACACGCCGCTGTTCGACGCCAACGGCTCACGGATGCGGAGTTGATACGTCGCCATGTTGCTTTTGGAGTATCGCGGTGCAGTCCCCGATCTGCGCCGCGATACGCTCGCTGTTCTCGCCAAGCAGACCCCAACCATAGACATTGATGGCTTCGATCAGTCGCAACCCGGCTTCCACACTTTCAAGGGCGTAAGCGGTCTCAAGCGACCATCCGCCGAAACGAAAATGGACGTATCGATTGCGTAGAGTGTTGAGGCGCTCCAGCAATCCCCGGTCCTCACCGGGTATCTGGAGCAATGCCTCCTTATGCACTCCTCCTGTCGGCTCGCGCTTTTTTCCTTCGACCGTCGCGCGTTCCAGAAGCTCCAGAAATGAAGCGATGCGCTGTTTCGAAGGCAACATAAGTCCTTCCTCAAGGGCGGTCCTTACCTGATCGATAGCGCGCTCCTCCAGAGCGCCGACACCGTATGAGCCGGAAAGGTGCGCCGCCAGGGCACTGGTCGATGCAGAGTGAGCGGCGACAAGTGCCCATTTCACGGCATAGCTCGGGTCAGTATCGAGCCGCGTCAGGGCATCATGAAGCAGGGTCAGGGAATCGATAACGTCCCGTTCCCAGTCCGTCTTGATAAAGCCGCGTGGTTCAGGCGCTGCAAAAGCGCGCAACAACTCTTCGGCGAAATCGGGTCGGCCAGTCATGTCCCCTCTTTTCCCGCAAAGAAGTCGATCTGCATCAAATCGGAAACCTTATACGGAAGTTCAACGGGAATCGTTTCGCGATAATGCGCCATGTTTTCCGTTTCATATTCGTCGAAACCGAAAAGGGCGGCGTTTCTCGCATCCTGAAAAACTCTCTCAGCTTCCACTTCCATCGCATTGCGAAGGCTGGGACTCTCCTCAAGAAGTTTCTCCAAATTCTGCCGCTCGGTTCTGATCGTTGTTCGCCATTTGGCGGCAGGCTCACGTTTCAGCCCATACTCCAGCTTCAGAAGATGCGCTATGAGGGTCGTAAGTCGGCTGAGCAGTTCACGCCGTTGCGACTTTCCCATGCTTTCGATC
>CAKZUT010000004.1 GCA_937922185.1 uncultured Neomegalonema sp. | reverse complement strand
CGGTGGAGGCCGAGATCGCACATCCGGCGAGGCGATAGGCGGCGGGCATGTCATTGCATGATCCGGCGATCTTGATGACATCGGTGCAGCCCTTCTCCACGGCGCGCTTTTCCAGCTCATCGGGATAGGAGGAACCGTCGGGCGCGCCACCGACCATCAGGCCAAGGAAATCGGCCCCGCGCTTCTGACGCAGAAGCGCGCAGGCATCGATGAAGACTTCCTGTCCTTTCCAGCGGGTCAGACGCCCCGGCAGAAGGAAAATGGGCCGTGCCTCATCGGTCAGGCCCCAGCGACCCGCAAGCTGTGCGATGCGTTCGCCCTTGGTGATCTTCGGGTCGAAGACCGCAAGGTCGGCCCCGCGCGGAATGGTGACGATGCGGGAGTCGGGCAATCCGTGACGCTCGCGAATCATCCCGGCGATAAAATCCGAGACGGCGATGGTAGGATGACCTTTCGCCATGACGGCATTGTAGAGCCGCTTGAAGGGGAAATTCTCGTTATAGGCACCGTGATAGGTGGTCACGAAAGCCACGCCTGTGCGGCGCGATGCCCAGTAACCGCTCCAGGCGGGGGCACGGCTGCGGGCATGGATCAGGTCGATCTTCTCGCTGCTGACCAGATCGGCGATGCGGCGGGCATTGCGGCGCATGGACAGAATATTCTTCGTCTGCACCGGCATCTCTACAAATTCACCGCCCAGAGAATTCAGCCGCGAGGCGAGGCGACCCCCGGCGGAGGCCACGATAGCCCGCCCCCCCGCCGCGACGATGGCCGATGCGATCTCCAGCGTTCCCCGTTCGACCCCGCCCTCATCGAGGCGCGGAACGATTTGCAGAATAACAGGGCGCTTGTCCGTCGGGTCTGTGGAGGATAGCCCCGACCCGTCGGACGCTGCATCGGAGGCTGAAACCATGGAGAAACCCGCTCTGTACCGGACACCGGACGGCAGGACTATCGCGTATCATCGTGGCACGGCGCAAGCGACAAGCGAAGGATCGGCCCGTCCGGGGATCGTTTTTCTGCCCGGTTTCCGGTCTGACATGCTGGGTAGCAAGGCATTGTTCCTGCACAACTGGGCTGAGAAACAGAAACGGGACTTCGTGCGATTCGATTATACCGGGCACGGACAATCCTCCGGCGATTTCGCGGATGGCTGTATCGGCGACTGGTTTCGCGATGCCTGTGATGTCATGCGCGATCTGACGACGGGACCGCAGATTCTGGTCGGCTCCTCCATGGGGGGATGGATTGCCCTGCTGATGATGCGGGCCATGCCGGAACGGGTGGCGGGGCTGGTGGGTATCGCGGCGGCACCCGATTTCACCGAGGATTCGATCCTGACCCGGATGACGCGGGCGCAGCGAGAGACACTCTATCGAGACGGGCGGATCGAGGAGCCGAGCCGGTATTCGGACCTGCCGTATCTTATCACCCGAAAGTTGATCGAGGACGGGCGGCGGCATCTGGTCATGCGTTCTCCCCTGCGCGCCACCGGCCCCGTGCGCCTGTTGCAGGGCATGGCTGACCCGGATGTCCCGTGGGAGACGGCGGCACGGCTGGCAACGCATATCGAAGGGGACGATGTGCGGATGATCCTGCTGCGCGGTGCTGACCATCGGCTGAGCGGTGAAAAGGAACTGGCGCTGCTGGCAGAGACGATTCATGCTCTTCCCGATCCGGGAGAGTGATGATGATGCAGACTGTGCCCGCTCCAGACAAACGCGATCCCGGCCCCGGCCTTGCGCGGCTGGTGAACGCGGGGCCGCTGGTTCGGATGCGCGTGCCGTTGGTCGGCGAGATGACGTTTGCCACCACCCATGCGGCCTGCGAGGCGATCCTCAAGGATGAAAGCCTGTTCTCAACCGACGTGATGAACGGACGCAACAGACGGGTAAACTGGCTGCTGCGCCTGATGCCGCGCAATGTGCGGGTAATGACGGGCAACATGCTCCAGAAAGACGGGGCCGAGCATCGGCGGCTCCGCAAGACAGTGGATGCCGCCTTCCGGCGCAATGCCGTCGAGACATGGCTGCCCCGCATCGAGGCGATTGCCGTCGGGTTGCTGGATGACTGGGAAGCATCGGGAGATCGGGATTTTGTCCGCCATGTCGCCCGGCCCCTGCCCCTTGCCGTGATCTGTGAGATGCTCGGGCTGAGACACTCGGACCGCGCGGATTTCACGCGCTGGATGGCGGCATTGTCGGATGCGGAGTCGATCCGGGGACTGCCCCGACTCTATATGTCGCTGACCCGGATCAGCCGCTATCTGATGGCCCGGTTCGAGGAGCGGCGACGGGAACCGGGAGACGATCTGATCTCGGTACTGGTCCATGCGGCGGAAGATGGCGAACGGTTATCCGATGACGAGGTGCTGGCGATGCTGGGGCTGTTGTTCATCGCGGGGCATGAAACGACGACGCATATCATCAGCAATTCGGTACTGACCCTGCTGAACAACCCCATGGAGATCGCGCGGCTGGAGGAAGAGACAGCCATGGATGAACTGCTGCGCCATGTGAGTGCGGTGGAACTGACCAAGCCGCGCTATCTGACGCGCGATGCGGAATTGTTCGGCGTGAGATTCAGACGCGGACAGGCGATCATGGCCCATCTCGCCGCCGCCAATCGCGATCCGGCGATATTCGACGACCCCGACCGGCTCGATCTGGGGCGCAAGCCGAACCGGCATCTTGCCTTCGGGGGCGGGCCGCATTTCTGCCTCGGGGCATGGCTGGCCAAGGCGGAACTGGGGGTGATCCTGGGGCTATTGTGGAAACGCGCGCCCGATCTGGCCCTCGCCGTTCCCGAAAGCGATCTGCGCTGGACGGGACAGGCGGGAATACGGGCGCTCCGTACCCTGCCATTGACCCTCTCCTCCGGCGCGGGCATGTAGAGGACGAACGCGCGGGACGCGCGCCTGTCTGGGAAGCGGAACAAAGATCGTGCTGCAATATCTTGATTTCGAAAAGACCGTCGCCGAACTCGAAGGCAAGGCGACCGAACTGCGTGCTCTCGCCGGGAAAGACGCCTCGATGGATATCGAAGCGGAAGTCGGCCAGCTTTCGGCGAAAGCCGGGAAGCATCTCGAAGATCTCTATCGCAAGCTGACGCCCTGGCAGAAATGTCAGGTCGCGCGGCATCCGAACCGGCCCCATACTATCGATTACATCGATGCGCTGATCGATGACTTCATGCCGCTGGCCGGGGACCGGGGCTTTGCGGAGGATGCCGCCGTCGTGGGGGGCATGGGGCGACTGGACGACCGGCCCGTCATGGTGCTCGGCCATGAGAAAGGTGCCGATACCGCCGCGCGCCTGAAACGCAATTTCGGCATGTCGCGACCTGAAGGCTATCGCAAGGCTGTACGTCTGATGGATATGGCGGATCGTTTCGGGATTCCCGTCCTGACCTTCATCGACACCCCCGGAGCCTATCCGGGCAAGGGCGCGGAGGAGCGGGGTCAGGCCGAAGCGATCGCCCGTTCCACCGAAAAGTGTCTCGAAATAGGAGTACCGCTGGTTTCCACGGTTATCGGGGAAGGCGGATCGGGCGGTGCGATTGCATTGGCCACCGCAAACCGCATCATTATGCTGGAACACGCGATCTATTCCGTGATCTCACCTGAAGGATGCGCCTCTATCCTATGGAAATCACAGGATAAGGCACAGGAGGCCGCTGCGGCCCTGCGTCTGACGGCCCAAGACTTGCTTTCCCTTTCGGTTGTGGACGCGATCGTGCCCGAACCGATGGGGGGGGCGCATCGTAATCCGCAGGCTACATTTGAGGAACTTCGTAAGAAACTGTCAGAAACACTTGAAATTTTTGACGGAATGTCCCCTGATGCTATCAGAGCCGAACGGCGGGAAAAATTTCTCGCCATGGGACAGAAAGGACTCGACTGAGCGCATCGCCCCGCGATGCCTTACGATGACAGGAACAGAGCCGTAGAGGAGGCTGCCATGCCGATGGCGAATAAGAACATGACGACCGTTGCCCGCCTCGCCATGGGCACAGCGATGCTGACCGTGATTTCCGGTTGTGAAACCGGTGTCGATCAGGGTTTCAGCGACCTGATTGCACCCGTGGCAGGGACCGATGCGGCATCGCAGACCGCTCAGGATGCGGTTATTGCCGCAGTTCCCGAAGTGAGCGTGATCGCGCCGGAATACGTATTGCCGGGCGCACCGACCTATACCGAAAGCTCGCAGGCGGCGAATGTGCAGGCATTCGAATCCGTGTATGGCCCGCCGGTGGTCGATGTGGCATCGGGTTCCTTCGCGCCAAGCGAAAGCTTCGCGATCCCCTCCTATGACGACGGCACGGTCCTGTCGCAGCCTATTGCCGCTCCGGTGGCGATTCCGGCACCCGAAACCGCGACCTATACCCAGAGAATTCTGGACCTTGGCGAAGAAACCATCATATCGGAACCGGTCTATGGCCCGCCACAGGCAGCCGTCGATGATCTGGTCTATGGCGAGACATTGACGAGCGCCGCCTATTCGGTATCGCCAGAACCGACAGTGCTGGCCGCGCAGGAACCGCTCTCCTATGCCGCGCCGGAACCGGTCATGACCGAAATCGGCAGCTATGACAGCAACTTCATCCTCGAAGCCGATGCGATGATCGCCGCATCGGCCCCGGTGGAAACCGAGGCACTGCCCTTGCCGTTCGCCGGTACAGATATCTTCGCCGAGCCGATGATTTCCGAAACCGTCATGGTGACGGAGGCGGAGACTCCGGTTGAGATGATGATGGCGACCGAGCCGTTCGTGGAACCGCAGCAGGCGGCGTTGCCCGCACCGGAACCGGCGATGGCTGCGCCACTGCCGATCCCCGCGAGCGGCGGGGTCGAGATCATGAGCAATGACGAGATCGAAGCGGCCTACAGCATTGATGCAATGCCGGTCGATGCTCCGGCCATGGATGTTGTCGCCGCCGCAAGCGAGCGAATCGGCGGACAGTTCCAGATCACGTCGATGCCCACGATCACGCAGGCAACGATGGAGCCGATCCGCACTGACGAGCCGATCATGGAGACTTCCGGGATCGAAATCGCGGCCCTGACCGATATCGGCCTGCAATCGCAACCGGTACCGCAGATTACGGCAACTCCGGCTCCGCGCCCCAAGGCGATCCTGGTGACCAGCGCACTCGCAGCGACAGATTACAGCCCCGAGACCGCCCCTGCACCGCGCCGTCGTCCCAGCGTGGCCGAGCGCAGCTATGCCACGCTGAGCGCGCCCGTGCCGCAGCCGCGCCCGAACTTCAAGTCACCGGTCACGATGGCCACATCGGCAAGTAACTATGTCTCCATCGGTGCCCTGCCCGCTCAGCCGGGTTTTGACGCACCGGCGGTTTCCGACGATGTGATGCTGCCTTCCGATGCCACGAACGGCAACGCTATGCGCGACACCGCGCCCGGCTTTGAGGTCGCAAGTGTGCGGATGCCCGAACCGCAGAAACCGGCTCTTACCAAGCCCGCACGTCTTGCAAAAGCCTCCGAACTTTCGGGTACGTCATGGCGACTTGTCAAAGTGGGAGCCGATCCGGTTTCGGCGACGGCAGAACTGCATTTCGACGGATCGAGCGGTTTCGCGGGCGGACAAGGCCCCTGCAACAGCTATGGCGGCGAGTTCATCAATACGGGCAAGGGCAAGTTCTCGATGGCCGATATCTTCTCGACCGAGGTTTCCTGTTCCAGCCTCGATATCGAGAAACGCTATATCGGGGCGCTGGAAAGCGCGACGATGTACAAGATCGCGCCGGGCTTCTCCGACCTGACCCTGATCGACGACAACGGACGTGAACTGGCCCGCTTCCAGGCGTTCTGATCTGCTGCAACACCCTGAGACACCGCCCGAGCAATTCGGGCGGTGTTGTCGTATCGACCGTCGAGCGTACACAGCCCCCTGACGGTCACGTGACTGGATTTTATCACGGTTCGATGCTAACGAATTGAAATGAAAAACCTTGCGGGAAGAATTGGAACGGTCCTCGCCAATCTTATGCTGGCAGTCGTTCTTATCTGTTCGGTTGCCCTTTCGCCGGTCCATGCCGCGTCGATGCCCTATGATGACGCTATGACATCCCCGTCAGTGCCTTGCCCGATGATGATGGCGCAGGATAACGGTGAGACAGATACCGGATCAGGGGGCGATATATCCTGTTGTCTCGCACAGGCCGTGGACGGCTCCAGACGCGACACTGCGCCGGTTCGATTTTCTACAGCGGTCACCACGGTCGAGACCATGAACGACATACGCTCCTCACTGAGCGACCCCGGCGTCGATCCGCAGCCCCCGCGAGGCTGATACCCGCCCGCCGGAGCGCATCCGGCATTCAGAATAACCGGCGATCAGGTCGAGTCAGGAATTACGCCGGAAGCCGCGTATTTCCCCCGGACTCTGTGGCATAATCCGATCACCGGGCAGTCCGAACAGTTTCAGAAGCATTTCCGATAAGGGGAGGCTCAGCCATGCGCGGTCGTTATGGTGCGTTGTCCATCCTTGCGCTCGGCGCGGGGTTCGTCGGAGGGATCGCCGTGGAGCGGTTCCACTTCGCGGCCCCGTCCGATGGCGGAGGTGACGGCGAGAAAATTCTCTACTGGGTCGCCCCGATGGACGCGAACTTCCGCAAGGATGGGCCGGGGAAGTCACCGATGGGCATGGATCTCGTACCCGTCTACGAGGGGGACGAGCCTTCCGGCGAACCCGGCGAGGTTACGTTGTCGGCGCAGGAAGTGAACGCCATCGGCGTACGCACCGCCGTCGCACGGATCGAGACGGTGGCCCCGGTAATCGAGACGGTCGGATTCGTGACCTATGACGAGGACGCGACGAGCCATATCCATGCCCGCATCGCCGGATGGGTCGAGGACTTGCGCGTCCGCGCAGTCGGCGACCCGGTGCGCGAGGGAGAGGCGCTGTTCGAGGTCTATGGCCCGCGTCAGGAGCGCGATGCCATGGATCGCATCGGTGCCCCCGCCGAACACCTGCGCGTACGGGCGCCGCAATCGGGCGTCATAACCGCTCTGACCGCATCGGAGGGCATGTATCTGGAGCCGGGCACACGGGCCATGTCGATCACCGATCTATCGACGGTCTGGGTCATCGCGGATGTGTTCGAGAACGATATAGGGCGACTGAACGAGGGCATGACCGCAGAAGCACGTTTCGACTCTCTTCCGCGCGAGACCTATCGGGGGGTGATCGATTACGTCTACCCCGAACTCGATGCCAAGACCCGCACGCTGGCGGTGCGAATGCGCTTTGATAATGCGGATGGCAAGCTGCGCCCCAATATGTTCGGTCGCATCCTGCTGCAAGCGACGGAAACCCGCGAATCCGTGACTGTGCCGAGTGAAGCAGTCATCCGCACGGGCCGTGCGGAGCGGGTAATCCTGCGAACCGGGGACGGCACCTTTCGCCCCCGCCTCGTGACCACCGGGCTGCGCGACGGCTTCGGCACGAACGGACGCACGGAAATCGTGCAGGGGCTGGAGGCGGGCGCGCAGGTTGTCGCCTCGGCGCAGTTTCTGATCGACAGCGAAAGCGCCCTGTCAGCGGGCATGACCCGCATGGCCCCGACCGAGGCAGCACCGGCATCGGGCAAGGGTATGCTGGTCGCCATGGACGACGCGCGTAACAGCGTGACCATCGACCATGCGGATATCCCCGCGCTCGACTGGCCCGCAATGCAAAGCACGTTTGCCCTGCGCGACGGGGTAAGGCTGGAGCGCGTGGCGCTCGGAGATGCCGTGCGCTTTTCGCTGGTGCGAGGCACGGACGGCCTGCTCTCGCTGTCGCGCATCGGCGGCGATGACGGGGTGGATGCGACCGGCATGGCCATTGTCCATGCGGTCAAACCGGACGGCACCGTGAGTCTGAGCCATGATCCGATCCCCGATCTGAGCTGGCCCGCCATGACGATGGACCTGCCCACTCAAGGCGTCGATATGGGCGCGATCCCTATCGATATGCCGGTCGAGATCGACCTGTCCGAGGGCGAGGGCGGGCTATACACCGTCATCGGCGTCCGGGCGGTCGGGGAGATGGACGGGAACATGGATAAGGGCATGGACAAGCCCGCGATGGAAATGAAGGAAAAGTCCCCCGCGCCGCCCACCGATGAACCGGAGAGCATGGCGGTGTCAGGCACGGTGAACAGCATCGACCCAGAAGCCCGCAAAGCCAGCATCACTCATGGTCCTATCGCCGCCATCGGGATGCCGGGGATGACGATGGAATTCATCCTCGGTGCCGATGTGGACCCCGCCGCGCTGCCCATCGGTAAGGAAATCGACCTCTCGCTGACGATGGACCCGGCCACCTTCGAGATGACCGTTGCCGGTTTCGATGCGCCCGAACCGCCGATGCAGGTATCGGGCACAATCCACACCATCGACGAGGCGAAGGGCACGGCAAAGGTCACCCATGGCCCGATGCAACAGATCGGGATGCCGGGAATGACGATGGAGTTCGCTCTGTCCGATGCGCTGACCGTCGATTCCCTGCCTCTGGGTGAGGAAAGGATGCTGCTGATCTCGATGGATCCGACGACCTTCGAGATGACGCTGGAAGGAGTGGCGCGATGATCCCCGCCCTTATCCGCGCCTCCATCGCCAACCGGATCGTCGTTGTCGCCTTCGGCATCATGCTGGCGCTCGGCGGATTCTGGGCGGTACTGCGAACGCCGGTCGATGCGATTCCCGACCTGTCCGATGTGCAGGTGATCGTAAAGACGCCCTATCCGGGGCAGGCCCCGCAACTGGTGGAGGATCAGGTCACGTATCCCATCGCATCGGCGATGCTGGCAGTGCCCGGCGCGGTGGATGTGCGGGGCTTCTCGTTCTTCGGGGACAGCTATGTCTATATCGTCTTCGAGGATGGTACCGATCTCTACTGGGCGCGAACGCGGGTGCTCGAATACCTCGCGCAGGTGCAGTCGCGCCTGCCTGACAGCGTTACGCCGGAACTGGGGCCGGATGCGACCGGGGTGGGCTGGATATACCAGTATGTCCTGCTCGACCGCAGCGGCAAACACGATATCGCGCAGTTGCGCGCGCTACAGGACTGGTGGCTGAAATTCGAGTTACAAGCGGTCGAGGGCGTGTCCGAAGTCGCCACTATCGGCGGCATGGTGCGGCAGTATCAGGTGGTGGTCGATCCCCATAAACTGCGCGCCTACGGCATCACGCTCTCAGAACTGCACAAAGCCATATGGGACTCGAACAGCGAGACCGGCGGCTCGGTCATGGAAATGGGCGAGGCGGAATTCATGGTCCGCGCGACGGGCTATATCGAAAGCCTCGACGATCTGGCGAGTGCGCCTCTGCGGGTGAATGAGCGGGGTGCGGCGCTGACGCTGGGCGATGTGGCCGAAATTCGCATGGGGCCGGAATTGCGGCGCGGTGTCGGAGAGTTCAACGGCGAAGGCGATGCAGTGGGAGGCGTCGTCGTCATGCGCTGGGGCGGCAATGCGCTGACCACCATCGAAGCGGTGGAAAAGCGCATCAACGAGTTGCGCGCGTCCCTTCCCGAGGGCGTGGAACTGGTGACGACCTATGATCGCTCCGGCCTGATCGAACGGGCGGTCGAGAACCTGACGAAAAAGCTGACCGAGGAATTCATCGTCGTCGTGCTGGTCTGCGCGGCCTTCCTGCTGCATCTGCGATCATCGCTGGTAATCCTGCTGACGCTGCCTCTGGGCATCCTCGCCGCCTTCATCGTGATGAAATTTCAGGGCGTAAATGCCAATATCATGTCGCTGGGGGGGATCGCCATTGCCATAGGCGCGATGGTGGATGCGGCCATTGTGATGATCGAAGCGTTGCACCGACGGATCGAACGCGAGCCACTGACCCCGGAAAACCGATGGCGAATAGTCGGGGAAAGCGCGTCCGAAGTCGGTTCGGCCCTGTTCTTCTCGCTGGCGATCATCACCGTCAGCTTTCTGCCTGTCTTCGTGCTGGAGGGACAGGAGGGGCGCCTGTTCAAGCCGCTGGCTTTCACCAAGACCTATGCCATGGCCGCCGCCGCGATCCTGTCGGTGACCCTGGTGCCGGTGCTGATGGGTTATTTCATACGGGGGCGGATCGTACCGGAGCGCAAGAACCCGCTCAACCGGCTATGCATCGCGCTCTATCGTCCCTTCCTCGACGCCGCCGTCGCCTGGCCGGTGGCCACCATCGCCATGGCCGGGCTTATCGTCGTCTCGATGGCCTTTCCGCTGCAACGCATCGGTACGGAGTTCATGCCGGAACTGAACGAGGGCGATTTCCTCTATATGCCGTCGCTCTATCCCGGCGTTTCCATCGGCAAGGCCCGCGAGGTGCTGCAACAGACAGACCGCCTGATCGCCACGGTACCGGAGGTGGAAACCGTCCATGGCAAGCTGGGCCGTGCCGTTACCGCAACCGACCCCGCGCCGCTGACCATGATCGAGACGACGATCCGGTTGCGCCCGCAGGACGAATGGCGATCCGGGATGACGATGGGGGATATCCGGGACGCGCTCGATGCGGCGGTGCAGATACCGGGGGTCACGAATGTCTGGATTCAGCCAATCAAGAATCGCATCGACATGCTCGCTACAGGGATCAAGACGCCCGTTGGCGTGAAGGTGACCGGGGCCGATCTCGACGTGATCGAGCGCGTGGCCGTGGAGGTCGAACGCGCGGTTGCGGGCATCGACGGTACGGCCTCGGCCTATGCCGAACGACCCGTGGGCGGGCGTTATGTCGAGGTGGATATCAATCGCGAGGCCGCCGCCCGCCACATGCTCTCCATCGCCGATGTGCAGGAGGTCGTGCAGATGGCTATCGGCGGCGTTCGGATCGCGGAAACGGTGGAGGGGCTGGAACGCTTTCCCATCAATCTGCGCTATCCCCGCGATTGGCGCGACAGCCCCGAACGCCTGCGCGCGTTGCCCGTCGTCACACCGTCAGGCGCGCATATCCCGCTGGGACAGGTCGCCGATATCCGCCTCGTGGACGGCCCCGGCATGATCCGGTCGGAGAATGCGCGGCCTACGGGCTTCGTTTTCATCGATATCAACGGGCGCGATCTGGGTGGTTATGTCGATGAGGCGCGGCAGGTGGTGGCCGAAACCGTCAGCCTGCCGCCGGGATACTCGCTCACATGGTCGGGGCAGTACGAATATATCGAGCGTGTGCGCGCGAAGCTGTCGCTCGTGGCCCCGGCAACCATCGG
>CAKZUT010000003.1 GCA_937922185.1 uncultured Neomegalonema sp. | reverse complement strand
CCGGATATGAGCGGGATGTGGCGGCGGGGCGGGATTTCTGGGCGGTCATGCAGGAGCGATATCGGGTGCGGCTCGATATCGTCGCGGGATCGGAGGAGCGTATTCCGGCAACGGGGCCGACTGTCGTGGTGGCGAACCATCCGTTCGGGATACTCGACGGTCTGGCGATAGGGCGACTGCTCTCGATGCGGCGGCGGGACTTTCGGATCGTGGCCCATAGCGTGTTCCGGCGCGCGCCGGAGGTGAACGCCCATCTCCTGCCGGTCGATTTCGCACCGACCCGCGAAGCCCGCGCGCTGAACCTTGAGACGCGGCGGGAGGCATTGCGGTTTCTGGATCAGGGCGGGGCTATCGCGATCTTTCCGGGCGGGGCGGTCTCGACGGCCTCGACGCCGCTGGGCCGACCCATTGATCCGCGCTGGAAGAACTTCACGGCGAAACTGGCCCTGCATGAGGACGCACAGGTCGTGCCACTGCATTTCGAGGGCCATAACAGTCGGCTGTTCCAGGCCGTCACCCATGTCAGCCAGACCCTGCGCGTTGCCCTGCTCATTCACGAATTCCGCACCGCCCTCGCCCGCCCCGTGCGTCTGCGGATCGGCGAACCGGTCGCGCGCGAGGCAATCGAGGTCCGGCGCGGGGATGCCGTTGCCCTGATGGATTTCCTGCGAAGCACCGTCTACGGCCTGTCGGGAGAACCGTTCGAGCATCTGGGCTATGGCTGGAACGGAGAGTAACCGGGCCTCTCTCTCACGCCGATGCGGCGATGGAAGCTGGACGCTGATCGGCGGGCATGGTTCGGTACGGGCAACGCTGAACCGAGGCTTTCCATGACCGATATCTGGCCCCCCTCCATCGAGTTGCGCGGCACCCATGCCGCCCTTGTTCCGCTCTCCTCCGACCATGCCGATGACCTGACCGAGGCCGTGGCGGACGGGAACCTGCATGACCTCTGGTACACGACCGCACCCCGGCCCGAGGCCGTGCCCGCCGAGATCGCACGGCGCAATGCCCTGCGCGCGGCGGGGTCGATGCTGCCCTTCGCCGTGCTGGATGCGAGCGGGCGGGCCGTGGGGATGACCACCTACATGAATATCGATGCCACAAACCGGCGGGTCGAGATCGGTTCGACATGGTATCGCCGCGCGGTGCAGCGGGGGCCGCTCAACACCGAATGCAAGCTGATGCTGCTGCGCCATGCCTTCGAGGGGCTGGACTGCATCGCGGTCGAGTTCTGCACCCATCACCTCAACCATCAGAGCCGCCGCGCCATCGAACGGCTGGGGGCCAAACTCGACGGTATCCGGCGGGCGCATATGCTGATGGGCAACGGCACGATCCGCGATACGGCGGTCTATTCGATCATCGCCCCGGAATGGCCGACGGTGAAAGCGCATCTGGAATGGCAATTGGTGAAACCCCGATGAGGGCGGATGTGCTGGTCATCGGCGGCGGTATGGCCGGGATCGGAGCCGCCGCCCGCATCGCCCCC
The DNA here is from genome assembly GCA_937922185.1 of uncultured Neomegalonema sp. Lineage (GTDB taxonomy): Bacteria > Pseudomonadota > Alphaproteobacteria > Rhodobacterales > Rhodobacteraceae > JAHDDY01. The sequence continues at coordinate 17,283 of CAKZUT010000003.1, read as the reverse complement.
GACGCGAAGGTGATCGTGCTCGAACGTGAGGCGGCGACCGGGATGCACTCGACCGGACGCTCGGCGGCGATCTTCGTGCTCAATTATGGCAATGCGACACTGCGCGCGCTCAATGCCGCAAGTGAACCGATATTTCGCGATCCCGGCGCACTGTCCGACCTGCCCTTGCTGACGCCACGCGGCGAGTTGCTGCTGGCCGTCGAGGGGGAGGAGGATTTGCTGACGGAAACCCTCGCCGTGTCCTGCGGCATGGCGCGCCTGACGCCGGAGGAGGCGGCGGCCATGGTGCCCGTGATCCGCCGGGAGGGGCTGATCGGCGCGATCCATGAACGCGATGCCAGCGATATTGACGTCGATCTGCTGCTCGGCGGATTCACCCGGCTTCTGCGGCGTCACGGCGGGGAGATCGTGACGAAGGCCGAGGTGCAGGCGTTGTCGCGCGCGGGCGGGGTCTGGCGGGTGGAGACCCCGGCGGGGGTGTTCGAGGCCCCGGTCGTCGTGAATGCCGCCGGTGCATGGGCGGATATCGTGGCGGACCTCGCGGGCATACGCGGGATCGGCCTGCAACCGATGCGGCGCTCGGCGGCCCTGATCCCCGAACCGGACGGCGCGGCGAACTGGCCCCTGTTCGGGTCACTGCGCGAGGACTGGTACGCCAGGCCACAATCGGGAAAGCTGATGGTCTCACCCGCCGATGAAGACCCGGTCGCGCCGCAGGATGCCTGGCCGGATGACATGGTACTGGCCGAGGGGATCGACCGGTTCGAGCGGATGACCACCATGCGGGTAACGCGCGTGGAGCGGACATGGGCCGGCCTTCGCAGCTTCACCGCCGACCGCAGCCCCGTGGCGGGATTCGCGCCCGATGCGCCGGGGTTCCTCTGGCTGGCGGGACAGGGCGGATACGGCATCCAGACCGCCCCGGCCCTGTCGGCACTGGCCTCCGATCTGGTCGCGGGACGCCCTCCCGCACTGGATGCGGAGATCGTGGCCGCATTGTCGCCGGAGCGTTTCGCATGACCGATATCGCCGCGATCCTGACCCGCATCGAGCGCGCCATGGCGCAGGAGACGGAGCGGGGGCGCGTGGCCGATTACATCCCGGAACTCGGCACGGTCGATCCGGCGCGGTTCGGCATCGCGGCGGCCATGGCCGACGGACGGGTCATCTCGGCGGGGGATGCCACCCTGCCCTTCTCGATCCAGAGCGTATCGAAGGTCTTCGCGCTGTCTCTGGCGCTCGGGCGGCTGGGGGATGCCTGCTGGGCGCGGGTGGGGCGCGAGCCATCGGGCGATCCGTTCAACTCCATCGTCCAGCTCGAAGCCGATGACGGCATCCCGCGCAACCCGCTCATCAATGCGGGGGCCATCGTCGTGTCGGATATCCTGCTGGCAGGGCGGACGCCGGAGTCAGCAGTAACCGCGATCCTCGATTTCGTGAGGCGCGCGGCGGAGGACGAGGGGATCGGCATCGATACGGCGGTCGCGACCTCCGAAAGCGATACGGGCTTTCGCAACCGGGCGCTGGCGCATTTCATGCGCGCGGCGGGCAATCTCGACCATGACCCGGAGGAGACACTGGCCGTCTATTTCCGCCAGTGCGCCATCGCCATGAGCTGCGAGCAACTGGCGCGCGCCGGGCGGATCTTCGCCTTCGCGGGGCATACGGGGCCGGGCAGCGACGCACTGATTACCCCCGCGCGCGCTCGGCGGATCAACGCACTGATGCTGACCTGCGGCCATTACGACGGCTCAGGCGAATTCGCCTTCGAGGTCGGCTTGCCGGGCAAGAGCGGTGTGGGCGGCGGCATTCTCGCGATTGCACCGGGCAAAGCCTCCGTCGCCGTCTGGTCACCGGGCCTGAACGCGGTCGGCAACTCCAGACTGGGGACCATGGCGCTGGAGATGCTGGCGCGGGAGACGGGATGGTCGGTGTTCGGAGGCGTGTAGAGGATAGGCCGGGAAGAAAACCCTTCTACGCTGCGATGATGACCATCGCCCATTTTATCCTTCTTATCGGCCTGTGTTCAGGCACATCTCTCTTCAATTCTCATCCGGCGGATCACCCGGCCTCACAATGGATCAGTCGATCACATGCACCTCGCGGGGGAATTGGGTGAGGCATACGGCGTCACTCTCGCGCACATGGATGGTTTCGCTCACCTCCATCCCCCAGCCCCGCATCCACATGCCGAGGATGACGTGGATGACCGCATTCTCAGGCAGCGGCGTCTCGTCACCGGGGCGGATGCTGATCGTGTGTTCGCCCCAGTCGGGAGCATAGCCGACACCGATGCCATAGCCGATACGGCTCTTCTTCTCCAGACCATAGCGGTCCAGCACAGCCTGCCACGCCCCATGAACATCACAGCACAAGGCCCCGGCACGCAGGGCGCCCAGCACCGCCTCCATCCCCTCGCCGACCGCCTTTGCGGTGGTGAGCAGGGCTTCGGGCGGCTTGCCGATATGCACCGTGCGGGCGAGGCCGACATTGTAGCGTTTGCGGCATCCGCCCAGTTCAAACGCGATGGTCTGATCCCGCTCGAAGGGCGCATCGGTCCACATCGGATGGGCCGTGGAAGCCGCTTCTCCGGCCAGCACCAGAGGATGCAGGGCGGGTAGATCACCGCCGAATTCCGGCGTCCCCCGGATCATGCAGGCGGTGATATCGGCCATCAGATCGCATTGGCGGATGCCGGGGCGCGCGCCGTCCCATGCCACCTGCATCGTCTTCGCGGCGATGGTTGCGGCCTGTCGCATCATCGTGAGTTCCGCCGCGCTCTTGGTCAGGCGTCGCCAGTTCACAAGCTTGCCGCAATCGGACCACCGGCTGTTCGGCAGGCGCGATTGCAGGTGCCCCACGGCAGCGGGGGTGAGGTAATACACATCGCTCTCATAGCCGATGCGCTTGCCGTCCAGCCCTTGCCCGGCCATCCAGTCGCCCATGAACTGCGCCGGATGGACATCCCTGCGCTGGACCAGCGTTTCGGGGAAGGGCACGACCTGTTCATCGGGCAGATAGGTGGTGAAGGCCGCCGCACCCGCATCCATATCGCGCCCCAGCCATGTGGGCGGCAGGGCAAGGCCCACGACCATGATCTGCGGCGTATAGAACGACCATGCGTCATAGCCGGTCAGCCAGTTGATATTCGACGGGTCACCGATGACCAGCGCCTCGAATCCCTGCGCCTCCATGGCGGTGCGAACGCGGGTGAGTCGGTCGGCATATTCATCGCGCGAAAAGGGAGGGGCCATGGTCGGGGTCTCCTGACAAGCGTTCTGTACAGCACGGATATCCCGCGATAGCACCATCGGGTATCGGGGACAGTCAACACCGAACCGTTCCCCCCGCAGGAGAAATCCCGTGCCGCAGATCCTGGACGACACGCTTCGCATCCTTGACCGCCTCGTGAGTTTCGACAGTCTGTCCGGCAGGCCAACCCACGCAATCGTCGGCTATATCCGCGACTATCTGGCCGATCACGGAATCGAGGCCACGCTCAGCTATGATGCGGCGGGCGAACGGGCCAATATCTTCGCGACCATCGGGCCGGAGATCGACGGCGGGGTGGTCCTGAACGGCCATACGGACGTGGTGCCGGTCACCGGACAGAACTGGAGCAGCGATCCCTTCACCCTGACCCGCCGGGGCGAAAGGCTCTACGGGCGCGGGGCGGTGGACATGAAGGGCTTTCTCGCCTGCGTCCTCGCCTCCGCGCCCCGGTTCAGGGTCGCCCCGCTGAACCGGCCCGTCCATATCGCGTTTTCCTATGACGAGGAAATCGGCGGATACGGGATGCCGGTCCTGCTGGAGAGCATGGCCACAAAGGCATACCGGCCCGATATCGTGGTCGTGGGCGAACCGACGGAGATGACCCTCGTGACCGGCCATAAGGGCGGCTGCGAGATGCGGACGGAGATCACCGGGCGCGCCGTGCATTCCTGCGATCCGGGCAAGGGGGTCAATGCCATTTCCGTCGCCGCGAAGCTGATCGCGAAGATCGAGGCCATGGGCGCGCAGCGGGCGGCGAACCCGGTTGCCGGATCGCCCTATGATCCACCTTTCTCCACCTTCAATATCGGCACCATCGAGGGCGGGGTCGCGCGGAACGCGACGGCGGGGTGGTGCCGTTTCGACTGGGAGCATCGCCCCCTGCCCGGCGAGGACGGCGCGGCGGCGATCCGGGAGATCGAGAACTATGCCGCGACCCACCTGCTGCCGGCCATGAAAGCCGTCGATGCGGGGGCCGATATCAGGATCGTGACGGAAACCTTCGTCCCGCCGCTCGATGATCGCCATGCGGAGCGGGCGGCGGCCTTTGTCGGCGCATTGACCGGCATCACCCGCCGGAATGTCGTCTCCTTCGGCACGGATGCGGGGTATTTCAGCGAGGCGGGATTCTCGACCGTGGTATGCGGCCCCGGCGATATCAGCCGCGCCCATCGCCCGGACGAGTATATCGAGACCGGCGAACTGACTCAGGGTCTCGATTTTCTGGACGCCATGGCCCGGCATCTTTCCCGGTGATCCCGATATGCCGTGTCACTGACTTTATCGCCGCAGAACGCGCTGCGCCCTTTCCAGCGCCCGCCCGCCCGTTAGAATGATGCACGATTTCTCCAGACAGCAGGATGCTCCATGCGCCTTTCCCGATGTCACAATTTCCATGATTTCCGCACCCTCGCGAAGAAACGCCTGCCGGGGCCGATCTTCAATTACATCGACGGGGCGGCGGATGACGAAGGCACGTATCGGCGAAACTCGGCAGCGTTCGATGACTGCGATCTGGTGCCGAACGTCCTGACGGGGGTGAAGGATATCGACCTTTCCGTCGAGGTGATGGGCCAGAAACTGGCCCTGCCGATCTATTGCTCACCCACGGCGCTGCAACGCCTTTTCCACCATGACGGCGAGAATGCGGTCGCGGCGGCGGCGGCGAAGTTCGGCACGATGTTCGGCGTATCGTCACTGGGCACGACCAGCCTCGCGGAGGTGCGGAAGAAATACGACAATCCCCAATGCTACCAGTTCTATTTCCACAGGGACCGGGGCCTGAACCGCGCGATGATGGAAAGCGCGAAGGAGGCCGGGGTCGAGGTGATGATGCTGACCGTGGATTCGATCACGGGCGGCAACCGGGAGCGGGACTTGCGGACGGGGTTCTCGATACCGTTCCGGCTGACACTGGGGGGCATGGTCGAGTTTGCCCGCAAACCCATGTGGGGGATCAACTACGTCACCCATGAGAAATTCGCCCTGCCGCAACTGGATGATCACGTCGATATGAGCGGAGGGGCGATCTCCATCGGACGGTATTTTACCGAGATGCTGGACCCGTCTATGACGTGGGACGACGTGGCGGAGATGGTGGAGTTCTGGGGCGGGCAATATTGCCTCAAGGGGATCATGTCGGCGGCAGATGCGCGGCGGGCGGTGGATATCGGCTGCACCGGGATTGTGCTGTCGAACCACGGCGGGCGGCAATTGGACGGCTCGCGCTCGGCGTTCGATCAGCTTGGCGAGATCGTGGATGCGGTGGGCGGCGAGATCGACGTGATGATGGATGGCGGCGTGCAGCGGGGGACGCATGTGCTCAAGGCCCTGTCTATGGGAGCGAAAGCCGTGGGCATCGGGCGCGGCTATCTCTATCCGCTGGCCGCTGCCGGTCAGCCGGGGGTCGAGCGGGCGCTGGGCCTGATGAAGGCGGAACTGGAGCGGGACATGCGGCTGATGGGATGCCGGTCAGTGGCGGAATTGTCGCGGGAGAACCTGCGGTTCAGAAACGCGACCGGAGATCGGCCACGTTCAGCGTGATACCGGATGGATCGGATCGGGCGGCCCTTCGGACAGACGGCGATTAACAAGAGAGCGTGACAATCCGAAAATCCGGGGACAGGCTGCATCATAGAGTCGAATTACTACCGAGATGCAGGACAGTCTCCATGCCTTACGCCCCGGAAATCGCCGATACGGATGTAGAAACCGTCATGGCCGCCCTCGCTACTCCGCCGGAAACGGAGAGTGTCGCCCGCTTCGTACCGGGACCGGGGATCATGCGGCTGACAATGCGGTTCGATATCGAACGCCTGCGGGAGGCGCTGGACGAATGCCTCGCGCGGGAGGATTTTCAGGGCGGGATGCAGGCAGAGGGGTTTGCCGCCCTGCCGCTCACGCAGCGCCCCGGCCAGACGGAGTGGACCGAGAACGATCTGTCGGGGCGATACTGGACCCGCGCGGATGATCGCTATGTCGAGGAGCCGCGCGAGGAGCCGGTGCCGGAAATCGATTTCTCGGAGTTCAATCCGGCCTTTGCCGGAACCTATTTCGAGGAGGTGCATCGGGAACTGACCCGGCGCTTTCCCATCGGGCGAACGCGGGTGCTCTCGAAAGGTCTCTATAACTGCAACTCATGGCATCGCGACCCGGAGCCGCGCCTGCATATCCCGGTCGTGACCAATCCCGGATCGCTGTTCGTGGTGAACCACCATGTCACGCATCTGCCCGCCGACGGTTCGGTGTATTTCACCGATACAAGGGGCTATCACACGGCGATCAACGGCGGCGGGACGCGGCGGGTGCATATCGTCGCCGCGCTGGCCTATGATCCGGTGACGGAATGAACGCCTATGCGTCGATGATCGGGGCGGGCACAGCCTTTTGCGATCTGCGCTCGGATACGCTGACCACCCCTTGCGCGGGGATGCGGGCGACGATGGCGGCGGCGGAGGTGGGCGACGACGTTTATGGCGAAGATCCGACGGTGGCCCGGTTGGAAGGCGCGCTTGCGGAGCGGCTGGGCAAGGAAGCCGGGGTACTGTTCCCGACGGGAACCCAGTCGAACCTCGCTGCCCTGCTGGCCCATTGCGGGCGGGGAGACGAGGTGCTGGTCGGCGAGCGCCAGCATATCCGCACCAGCGAGGCGGCGGGGGCATCGGTGCTGGGGGGCATCGCGCTCTGGCCGCTGGCGCAGGGAGTCGATGGCGTCATCACGGCGCAGACCGTGCGCGAAGCCATGAAACCCGAAGACACGCATTATCCGGTGACGCGGCTGCTCTGTCTGGAGAATACGCTGGGCGGAGTGGCCGTGCCGCTGGAGGCGATGCGGACGGCGGCAGAGGCCGGGCGCGGGGCGGGACTGGCCGTGCATCTGGATGGGGCAAGGGTTTTCAATGCGACGACGGCGCTGGGGTGTAGCGCGGGCGATCTGGCGGGGCCGTTCGATACCGTGTCTGTGTGCCTGTCGAAGGGATTGGGTGCGCCGGTGGGGTCGGTCCTCGTGGGGGACGCGGCAGTGCTGGGACGCGCAAGGCGGTGGCGGAAGATGCTGGGCGGCGGGATGCGACAGGCGGGGGTCATCGCGGCGGCGGGCCTCCATGCCCTGGAGCACGGCGTCGGACGGCTGGCGGAAGACCACGCGCGGGCGGAGCGGCTGGCAACGTCATTGCGCGAGACCGGCGCGACGGTTCGCCATGCGACAAACATGGTCTTCCTGACCGTGCCGGAGGGGGGCTACGGAGCATTGCGCGGGCATATGGCCGGATATGGGGTCACAATCGGCGGGGAAGCCCCTGAGATACGGCTCGTGCTGCACCGGAATATCGAAGACGAGGGGCTGGACGCGGCGGTCGCCGGCTTCAGGGCGTTTTTCACAGGATGAAGCCAGCGCCACGGCATAACACCATCCTGCCGGTGCAGACCGGAAACGATAACTTTCTCTACAGCCACCGGCGATCCAGCCGAGTCAGAAATTTCTGATCCGGCCTACTGGTTGGCTCACCCTGATCGCGACTGACCGTAGCCGAATGATCTAGAGCACTCTGAATTCTATCTGAATCAGGAGTATCACCATTCACACACGTCTTGGTGTGAATGGTGATTCGTATGAAATTCAGTGTGCTCTAGCTGTACTCGATCCCCGTGATCTCGTAGCCACGGCCCCCGCCGGGGGTGGAGACTTCAACGCTGTCGCCCTTTTCCTTGCCGATCAGGGCGCGGGCCAGCGGCGAGTTGAGGTTAAGAAGACCGGCCTCGATCTCGGCCTCGGCCTCGCCCACGATCTGATAGGTCTTCTCCTCGTCGGTATCCTCATCGACGATAGTGACCTTGGCACCGAACTTGACGGTATCGCCGTGCAGCGTGGAAGGGTCGATCACTTCGGCACGGGACATCAGGCTTTCGAGTTCGAGAATACGGCCCTCGATAAAGCTCTGGCGTTCGCGCGCGGAATGGTACTCCGCGTTCTCGGACAGATCGCCATGCTCACGCGCTTCCGCGATGGCCCGGATAACCTCGGGCCGATCCACGGATTTGAGCTGTTTGTGCTCTTCCTCCAGGCGTGTGTAGCCGGGGGCGGTCATGGGAACTTTGTCCATGTCGTCACTGCTCCAGCCCCCGCGTCGTGATGCAGGGACGTCAAACGAAAAAGGACGAGGCACCCCGGACGGGGTGACTCGAATTCAAGGGGCTAGAAAGTAAGACTGTAAGGGCGCAACTTCAAGTGCGCCGTCGCGCAGATTATCAATTGCCGCCGCCGCCGCCGCCGCGCCCGCCGCCGTGGTCGAATACGGGGTCTTCAGCTTGAGGGCCGTGGCGCGGATATCGAAGCTGTCACGAATCGCCTCGGCTCCTTCCGTGGTGTTGATGACGAGTTGGACACCGCCATCCTTCATACGGTCCACGATATGCGGCTGCCCCTGCATGACCTTGTTGATCCGCTCGACCTCGACACCGCGTTCGGCGAGGAAGCGGGCCGTGCCGTCGGTAGCGAGAATCGAGAACCCGCAGGAGACGAGGCGCTGCACGGTGGCGACCATGGCTTCCTTGTCGGCGTTCTTGACGGAGACAAAGGCCGTGCCGCCTTCGGGCGGGGTGGCGCTCGCCCCGATCTGGGCCTTGAGGAAAGCACGGTTGAAGGTGCGGTCCAGCCCCATCACCTCGCCGGTGGAGCGCATTTCCGGCCCCAGCAGGGTATCGACGCCGGGGAAGCGGGCGAAGGGGAAGACGGCTTCCTTGACCGCCACATGGTCGATCCGGCCCGGCTGATGCGGGATATCGGCCAGTTTCTCGCCCGCCATGATCCGCGCGGCGATCTTGGCGATGGGCACGCCAATGGCTTTCGCCACGAAGGGCACGGTACGCGAGGCGCGGGGATTCACTTCGAGGATGAAGATTTCCCCGTCCTGAATGGCGAATTGCACATTCATCAGGCCGCGCACGTTCAGCCCCTCGGCCAGCAGACCGGTCTGTCGTTTCAGCTCGGCAATGGTCGCATCATCGAGCGTATGGGGCGGCAGGGAGCAGGCACTGTCGCCGGAATGGATGCCCGCCTGCTCGATATGCTCCATCACGCCCGCCACGAAGATATCGGTGCCGTCCGCGAGGGCGTCCACATCCACCTCTATGGCTCCGCTCAGATAGCTGTCGAGCAGCAATGCACGACCGTCGGAAACCTTCATGGCCTCCGCGATGTAGCGATTGAGATGGTCTTCATCGCGCACGATCTCCATGCCCCGTCCGCCGAGGACGTTGGAAGGGCGCAGAACGACCGGATAACCGATCTCCCCCGCTTTGCTCATGGCCTCTTCCTGCGAGAAGGCGATGGCATTGGCGGGCTGTTTCAGGCCCAGATCATGGAGGAGTTGCTGAAACCGTTCGCGGTCCTCGGCCAGATCGATGGCATCGGGCGAGGTGCCGAGAATGGGGATGCCCGCCGCCTCCAGCGCCGGGGCGAGCTTGAGCGGGGTCTGGCCGCCGAACTGGACGATGACGCCCAGAAGCTCGCCGTTTTCCTGCTCCTTGCGGAGAATGGCGATGACATCCTCATCGGTCAGCGGCTCGAAATAGAGACGGTCGGAGGTGTCATAATCGGTGGAGACGGTCTCGGGATTACAGTTGACCATGATCGTCTCGATCCCGCGATCCTCCAGCGCGAAGGCCGCGTGACAACAGCAGTAATCGAACTCGATCCCCTGCCCGATGCGGTTCGGTCCCCCGCCCAGAATGGCGACCTTGCGGCGGCCAGAGGGTTCGGCCTCGCATTCGGCATGGCCCCCGTGATCGGCCTCGAAGGTCGAGTACATATAAGGGGTGATGGCCTCGAATTCGGCGGCGCAGGTGTCGATGCGCTTATAGACCGGCTCGACGCCGAGGGCATGGCGGCTGGCCGCGACCTCCGCCGTGTCCTTTCCGGCCACGGCGGCGAGGCGGGCATCGGAAAAGCCCATCTGCTTGAGCATCCGCATCCCGTGGGCGCTGTCGGGCAGGCCATGCTGCGCGATCTCGCCCTCGGTCTCGACGATCCCGGCAATCTGGCGCAGGAACCACGGATCGAATTCAGTGATCCGCTGGATTTCGTCCATCGCCATGCCGTCGCGTATGGCCTGGGCGATGACCCTGATACGATTCGGGGACCGGCGGCCAAGTTCACGGGTCAGCGCCGCACGACGGTCCGCATCGGTGGAGCCGGAGACGGGAAATTCATCGAGACCGGAAAGACCGGTCTCCAGCGAGCGCAGGGCTTTCTGGAGGCTTTCCTGAAAATTGCGCCCGATGGCCATGGCCTCGCCGACGGATTTCATGGCGGTGTTCAGATCATCGGTCGCACCGGGAAATTTCTCGAAGGCGAAACGCGGGATCTTGGTGACGACATAATCGATGGTCGGCTCGAAGCTGGCCGGAGTCGCCCTGGTGATATCGTTTTCCAGCTCGTCCAGCGTGTAACCGATGGCCAGTTTCGCGGCTACGCGGGCGATGGGAAAGCCTGTGGCCTTCGACGCCAGCGCGGAGGAGCGCGAAACGCGGGGGTTCATCTCGATGACGACCATGCGCCCGTCCGCCGGGTTCAGCCCGAACTGCACGTTCGAGCCGCCCGTCTCGACCCCGATCTCGCGCAGCACAGCGATGCTGGCATCGCGCATGATCTGGTATTCCTTGTCGGTCAGGGTCAGGGCGGGGGCAACCGTGATGCTGTCGCCGGTATGCACGCCCATGGGATCGACGTTCTCGATGGCGCAGACGATGATGGCGTTGTCATTCCGGTCCCGGACGACCTCCATCTCGTATTCTTTCCAGCCGAGCAGACTCTCGTCGATGAGAATCTGGCTCATGGGCGAGGCATCGAGGCCCCCGAGGCAGATGCGCTCGAAATCCTCGCGATTATAGGCGATGCCGCCGCCCGTACCGCCCAGCGTGAAGGCGGGGCGGATGATGGCGGGCAGGCCCAGCGTCTCGAAGGCCGTCCAGGCCTCCTCCATCGTGGTCGCAATGGCGGATTTGGGATTTTCGAGACCGATGCGTTCCATCGCCTCAGCGAAGAGTTTGCGGTCCTCGGCCATGGCGATAGAGGCACCGTTGGCACCGATCAACTCGACACCGTGCCGGTCGAGCGCCCCGGATTCGGCCAGCGCGAGGGCCGTGTTGAGACCCGTCTGCCCGCCCATTGTGGGCAGGATCGCGTCGGGCTTTTCCTTCGCGATAATGAGTTCGACGATCTCAGGGGTGATCGGCTCGATATAGGTGGCGTCGGCCAGTTCGGGATCGGTCATGATGGTGGCCGGGTTGGAGTTGACGAGGATGACACGATAGCCCTCCTCCTTCAGCGCCTTGACCGCCTGCGCGCCCGAATAATCGAATTCGCAGGCCTGCCCAATAACGATAGGCCCGGCCCCGATGATCATGATGGAGGAAAGATCGTCGCGCTTCGGCATCGTGACCCTCGACTCGTTGATGAGGCAAACGCGCGTTATCTAGGCTGTTTGGCCGGAGACGGGAACCCCGTTAATTTCCTGTTTTGTCATCCTGCCCGTGCAGGGCGTCAGGAAAGCGGATCGTATTCAAAAAAAATCCCCCCGGCATCCCCGGAAGGATGACGGAGGGATGCGGAAAAACAGCCCGGTTCAGCGCCTGATAAAGTCGGCCCGACCCGCTCGGTTTACTGACGATAGAAAACGTGGGTGCCGTGCTTGGCGGTGCGGGTGAGGGATTTGGCCCAGTAGGGCTTCACATAGGTCGCGTGATAATGGGTCGCGTCCCTCGTGATGCCGCGCCGTTCGCCCTTCATCAGCAGAATCGCGACATCATGGGCGCGTTTTGCGGATTTGCGGTCGCTCATGCGTTCGGGTTCTCCGTCGCATTTATACGAGAACTGACAGGAATTGAGGCGACTCGCACCCTGAGAGACAACGCCGCAGACGGTATTCGGATAGCGGCGGCTGTCCACGCGGTTCATGATGACCTCGGCAACCGCGATCTGGCCTTCGATGCTCTCGCCTCTGGCCTCGTAATAGATCGCTTCGCTGAGACAGTACAGCTCGCGCTCCGCACCTTCGAGCTTCATGCGGTTCGGGGCGCGCCCCGGCAGCAAGGCGGATTTCAGCACGACCTGTTCGGCGGCGTCCGCCTCTTCCTGACCGGCCATGGCACGGCCTGCGGCGAGATTGTCATAATAGGTCAGGATACGCTGCGACCCGATATCGGATTTCGGGGCTTCCGGCGTCACGATAGCCGGTGAGGGTCCGCCGAACGATCCGAAAACGGCCCCTGCCATGTCAGCATCGGAGTCGAGATACTTGATGCGAGTCGCGGCATCGGCGGCGACCCCTGCGGCACCGACCGCATAGGATTCGATATCCCCTCCGATTCCGAAACGCACGCTCGGCTCGGATGAACGCTCCAGCGCCCGGAAAGAGCCGAAGAAATCCGAACCACCATCCCTGGTTGCCTGTGCATCCATACCGAAAACGGCGATAGTAGCAAAGGTCGCAACCAATGCATGCAACTTATATCGCATTCGATACCTCTGTCGTAAGCCCATTCGATGTCGCCCGCCCCCGGGCCTCAGACAAGTAACGTACCGCTTACACTATCCTACAATAAGACTGAAATCGTTACGGGATACTGAACGATTCCCGAATCGATCCAATTCTTTCCTGCCAGTCTGATATAAAAACTATCAGAAAGCAAGATACTATTGTGCACTGCAACATACCCTCACCACGTCTGCATGGTGAGTGAATATCGTCAGCGGAGGAGCCACTTCGCATAGTGACCGGATTTTTGCAAGTCCATAGGTTCCGAAGCAGGTGAGTATGCCATCTTCATGCCAACGTACCGCCTGAGCCATGCGCGCGGTATGCCTGTCACCGGGCAAGAGGCCATCCGTATGCAGCGAAAGCAGGGTTTCAAGACTATCGGACATCCCCTCCCCCGTTCTTGCGGAGACCAGATGGATCGCCGTCAGGCGGCCCCGCCCCTGCGTCACGGAGAGGGCGGAACGCAGATCGGCGGCGGCCCGGCGTGCCGCCGCCCCGATATCGGATTTGGTGACAAGGATCATGTCGGGCACCTCCATGACACCCGATTTGAGAAACTGGAGCGAGTCGCCGGAACCGGGCTGAACGCACAGCATCGTCGCATCGGCAAGGCCCGCAATCTCGATTTCGGACTGGCCGACACCCACCGTCTCGACGAGCACGACATCATGGGTCGCCTGCATCAGCATCATGGAGGGGAAGACGAGATCGGACAGGCCGCCCAGCCGTCCGCGCGTTGCCATGGACCGCACGAAGACACCCGCATCCAGCGGATCGAGCGAGGCGAAGCGGGCGCGGTCACCCAGCAGGGCACCGCCGGTACGGACGGAACTGGGATCGACGGCGATGACCGCCACGGTCCTGCCCATCGCCCGCAAGCGGGCGATAAGGGCATCGAGCAGGGTGGACTTGCCGACACCGGGGGGGCCGGTGACACCGACCGTCAGGCCCCGGATATCGGCGAATGCCGTGTCGAGCAGGGCCGTGGTTTCGGGCGCATGGGGATCGCGCTCGATACCGGCCAGCGCCTCCGCCAGAGCGCGCTTGCCCCCCGCGCGCAGCGCATCGAGCGACATCATGCCGCGCGCTCCCGGCGGATGGTCGCCTGAGCGGCTGCGAGGCGGGCGGCGGGGGCGCGGTAAGGGGAACAGGAAACGTAATCCATCCCCAGCGATTCGCAGAACCGGATAGTTCCCGCATCGCCCCCATGTTCGCCACAGATCGCGACGGTCAGGTCGGGCCGAACCGCCCTGCCCCGCTCGGTCCCGATGCGGACCAGTTCCCCGACCCCTTCCTCGTCAAGCCGGTGGAAGGGATCGAAGGCCAGCCCGCCCCGCGCGATATATTCCCGGACGAAACGGCCTGTATCATCACGGGACAGACCATAGGTCATCTGCGTCAGGTCATTGGTGCCGAAGCTGACGAAATCGGCATCCTCGCAAATGCGATCACAGCGCAGGGCGGCGCGGGGCGTCTCGATCATCACGCCCATGCGCCAGCTCGGCTCACGCCCGCTCTCATGGCGAAGGGAGGCCGCAATGGACTCGAAGCGGGTTCGGAACAGCGCCGTCTCGCGATCCGTGGAAACGAAGGGCACCATGATCTCCAGATCGACGGCATCGCCCCTTGCCATCTCGACAGCGAGGGCCGCCTGAAAGATCGCGCGCACCTGCATGTCGTATATCTCGGGATAGAGCACGCCGATGCGACACCCCCGCCGCCCGAGCATGGGATTGAATTCGCCCAGTTCCTCCACCCGCTCGCGCAGGTCAGTCACGGCGATATCCATATCACGCGCCAGTTCACGCAGGGCCGCATCGGTATGGGGCAGGAATTCATGCAGAGGCGGATCGAGCAGTCGGATGCAGATGGGCAGGCCGTGCATCGGCTCCATCACGCCGATGAAATCGGTGCGTTGCAGGGGCAGCAGGACGGCAAGGGCCTCGCGCCGGGCATCGGCTGTGTCCGAGAGAATGAGCTGCTGCAAGGCCCCGAGGCGACCGCGCCGGAAGAAAGCATGTTCGGTACGGCACAGGCCGATGCCGTCGGCTCCGAGGCGGCGGGCGACCGTGGCCTCCTCCGCCGTATCGGCATTGGCGCGCACACGCAGGCGGCGGCGGGCATCGGCCCAGTCCATCAGGGTAGCCAGCGCGGCATCCGGCTCCGGCTCGATCATCGGAAGCGCCCCGGCCAGCGCCTCGCCCGAAGTGCCGTCGATGGTCAGGATATCGCCCCGACGCACGGGCTTGCCGTCCGATCCGGTCAGCACACCCGCCGTCACATCGACCCGCGCATCCCCGGCCCCGCAGACGCAGGGCTTGCCGAGTGAGCGGGCGACGACCGCCGCATGGCTGGTCATGCCGCCCCGCACGGTCAGCAATCCGGCGGCGGCATACATGCCGTGGATGTCCTCCGGGCTGGTCTCCAGCCGCACGAGAATGGCCGAGCGCCCCTTGGCGGAGAGGGTTTCGGCCTCGGTAGGGGTAAAGACGACCTCGCCGGAAACGGCACCGGGGCTGGCCGGAAGCCCCCGTGCGATCACCGTGCGGGGAGCGGCGGGATCGACCCTGGGATGCAGAAGCTGTTCGAGATCGGCGGGGGCGACACGCAGGAGCGCCTCGTCACCTGAAATAGCGCCGCTCCCGGCCATCTCGACAGCGATCCGCAGGCCCGCGCGGGGGGCGGTCTTGGCCGCACGGGTCTGAAGCAGCCAGAGGGTGCCGTCCTCGACGGTGAACTCGATTTCCTGCGCCGCATGAAAATGAGCCTCCAGCGCGCTGGCATGACCGGCAAGGCGGGCGAAGGCATCGGGCAGGGCCGTCTGCATCGGAGGGGTGGGTGCGCGGCTGCGGACAGCGTCTTCGGTGGTGAGGGGCGCGGGGGTGCGGATGCCGGAGACGACATCCTCCCCTTGCGCGTTCGGCAGGTATTCGCCGTAAAGGCGCGGCTCTCCCGTGGAAGGATCGCGGGTAAATGCAACGCCGGTAGCCGAGGTCGGGCCGAGATTGCCCAGCACCATCGCCTGAACCGTCACAGCGGTTCCGCTGTCATCGGGCAGGGCCTGTGCCGCGCGATAGCGCCGCGCGCGCGGGCTGTTCCAGCTTCGGAAGACGGCATCAATGGCACCGTAGAGCTGATCTTCGGCGGTTGCCGGAAAGGGATCGTCGCCCTCCTGCGCGATGAAATCGAGCATATGCGCGTTGAGGGCTGCGAGGATGCCCGCATCCTGTGTCTCGATGCGGTCGATACCCTTGGCCAGCAGCCAGTCATCCACCGTGTCATCCAGATCATCCGCATCGACGCCGAGCATGGTGGTGGCCAGCGCGGGCACAAGGCGGCGGCGGCAATCCTCGGCAAGGCGGGGATCATCGGCTGCAAGAGCGCCATGGGCCGTATCGGTCAGGCCGATATTGAGAATGGTGTCGAGCATTCCGGGCATCGAGACGGGCGCGCCGGAACGGACGGAGACGAGCAGGGGGCGCTCACCGGAGCCGAACAGGCGTCCGGTAGTCTGTTCCAGCCAGCGCAGGGCGGCATCGAGCGCGGCGCGCGTGGCCACATCAAGCGCGCCGGTCTCGCGCCAGTGGCGAAAGACATCCATATCGAGAATGAAGCCGGGAGGGACGGGCAGGCCAAGAGCGGCCATCTCGCAGAGATTCGCGCCCTTGCCCCCGAGGCGCTCCGCATCCGCCGCCCCGCCTTCGGCGATGCCGGAGCCGAAACGGTGGATGCTGCCCGTCACCCTTCGATCTTCGAGAAATCGGCGACGCGCTGGACGGCATCGCGGATCGCGGACAGCAGGGTCAGGCGCACAGCGCGCAGGGCGGGGTCGTCAGCATTGACGATCACATTGTCAAAGAAAGCGTCAATGGGGCCACGCAGGGCGGACATGGCGCGCATGGCTGCCCCGAAATCCTCTCCGGCAAGGGCCGCGTCGATCCGGGGCGAGGCATCAGCCAGAGCGGCGGCGAGGGCGACGGTCTCTTCCTTGGTGTCCTCGCCCGCCGGGGCATTCAGATCGAGCGCACCCTTCTTCTCCTCAGCGGACAGGATATTGGCCGCACGACGATATCCGGCCAGCAGGTTCGTGCCGTCCTCGGTGGCGAGGAAGGATTGCAGGGCGCGAACGCGCTTGACCAGCAGAACCAGATCATCCTGACCGCCCAGCGCGAAAACGGCGTCGATCAGATCATGGCGGACGCCCTCGCCGCGCAGCGCGACCTTGAGGCGTTCGGCGATGAAGCCGAGCAGGTCGATGACAGCCTCGCGAATCTCACGCTCGAAATCGGGATCGACAGCCTGTGGCAGACCCGATTGCGGGCTGAGGAAATGGTTGATGAGCTGGTCGAACATGGCGCGGCGCGCCTCGATATCCTCGCCGCCCGACAGGTTCTCGATAGCATCGAACAGGGGTTTACCCAGGGCTTTCGCATCGCGTTGTCCTATCAGATAGACATGGCGCATGATGGCCACG
>CAKZUT010000002.1 GCA_937922185.1 uncultured Neomegalonema sp. | reverse complement strand
GATCATCGGCGAGACGGCCAAGACGCTGGAGGCGACCGATGCCGCGCTGACCGCCTATCGCTTCAACGATGCGGCGGGGGGGCTGTATCAACACGTCTATTTCCTCTGCGATTGGTATGTCGAATTCTCAAAACCCCTGCTGACGGGCGCGGATGGCCCCGCGAAGGACGAGACGAAAGCCACCGTCGTCTGGGCCATCGACCAGTGCCTCATCATGCTGTCGCCCATTATGCCCTACATCACCGAGGAGCTGTGGCGGCAGACGGGCGGGCAGGGGACGCTGATGGTCCATGACTGGCCGACCTACACGGTGGAGACACTGGCCGACCCGGAGGCCGAGGCCGAGATGCGCTGGACCATCTCGCTGATCGAGGCGATCCGTTCCGTGCGCGCCGAGATGAACGTCCCGGCGGGGGCGAAGGTCGATATGATGCTGACCGATTTCGAGTACGAAACGGCCCAGCGTCTGCTGCGTCAGGGCGCGCTGATCCGCCGTCTCGCGCGGCTGTCCGAAACGGCAGTGGGGAACGAGGCTCCGGCGGGGTCCATCGTCACGGCAGTCGAGGGCGCGACGGTCAACCTGCCTATTGCCGATCTGATCGACGTGAAGGCCGAGGGCGCACGGTTGCGGAAGAAACTCGACAAGCTGTCGAAGGAAACCGGCGGTCTGGAAAAGAAACTCGGCAATCCCGGCTTCCTCGCCAAGGCACCGCCCGAAGAGATCGAGAAACAGCGCGCGCGGCTCGAAGCGGCGACCGAAGAGAAGGTCAAACTGGAAGCGGCTGTGTCGCGGCTGGAAGCGATGGGGTAAGTCTTCCCCAGGCCGCGTCATTCCCGCGAACGCGGGAATCCCGTGGGACTCAGAAAGATGCCCGCTTTCGCGGGCATGACATCATACCGGTTTCAGTCTTCAGCCCGCCGCCGTCAGCCAGGGCGTCACATCGCGGCGCTTTGCCTCGAAATCGCTGATCGACTGCTCTTTCTCCATCGTCAGACCGATATCGTCCAACCCGTTGAGCAGGCAGTGCTTCTTGAACGGGTCAATCTCGAAGGCGATCATGCCTCCGTCCGGCCCTCTGATCGTCTGGGCCTCCAGATCCACGGTCATGCGCGCATTGGCACCACGTTCGGCATCATCCATCAGCTTATCCACCTGCTCCTGCGGCAGGGCGATGGGCAGAATGCCGTTCTTGAAACAGTTGTTGTAGAAGATGTCGGCAAAGCTTGGCGCGATCACGCAGCGGATACCGAAATCCAGCAGCGCCCACGGCGCGTGTTCCCGCGATGATCCACAGCCGAAATTGTCGCCGGAGACGAGGATTTCGGCCTCGCGATAGGCGGGCTTGTTCAGCACGAAATCGGGCTTTTCCGATCCGTCGTCATTATAGCGCATCTCCGAGAACAGCGCGACACCGAGGCCCGTGCGCTGGATCGTCTTCAGATACTGTTTCGGGATAATCATATCCGTATCGACATTGATCTGAGGCAGAGGAGCCGCGATGCCGTCGAGCGTGGTGAATTTGTCCATGGCGCAGACCTTTCGAGATTTTCGGGTTCTTGAAACACGCAACGCCTTCACTGGCAAGAGACGGGTGAACTCACCACACGATCATCAATGTCTCAAAGTCATGGAAGGCATCGTCTTTCGTCACGGACAGCACTCTGTGATCGAGCGCCGTTGTCGCAGTCAGATACGCCCGGATTGCCGCGCAACTTAGCGCCCGGTTGATTTCCCTCTCCGAACCCCGTACCCGACCCACGACACACTGCAAGGAGCGGCGATGACTATTCACCTGCATCATGACGATCTGCCCGACGGTCTCGATCTTGGCCCCACCGTTGCCATCGATACCGAGACAATGGGTCTGATTCCCCACCGTGACCGCCTTTGTGTCATTCAGTTATCGAGCGGGAACGGCGACGCGCATCTGGTGAAATATGCGCCGGGGGTGCCGAAGTCGCCTAATCTGGTGAAGCTGCTGGTTGATCCGACCGTGCTGAAGCTCTTTCATTTCGGGCGCTTCGATATCGCCGTCATGGCCCGCGCTTTCGGCGTGACCACCGGCCCGGTCTACTGCACCAAGATCGCCTCCAAACTGGTCCGCACCTATACCGACCGTCACGGTCTCAAGGAGTTATGCCGCGAGTTGATCGGTGTCGATCTCTCGAAGCAGCAGCAAAGCTCCGACTGGGGCGCGCCCGAACTGACGCCGGAGCAGCAGGCCTATGCGGCCAGCGACGTGCTACACCTGCATCGCCTGAAATTCGAACTGGACAAACGCCTCGCACGGGAGGGGCGTACGGAACTGGCGGAGGCCTGTTTCCGGTTTCTGCCGAACCGGGCCATTCTCGACCTCATCGGCTGGCCCGACCAAGACATCTTCTCTCACTGAACCATGGGCGCATCGGGAAAACCGGCGATCACCATCGCGCGCGACGTCATCGGGATCGAGGCGGATGCGCTGACGGCTCTCGCGCAGTCGCTGGACGAGCGGTTCGAGCGGGCCGTCGATCTGCTGGCAAACGCGAAGGGCAGAGTGATCGTATCGGGCATGGGCAAAAGCGGGCATGTCGGCCACAAGATCGCGGCGACCCTGGCTTCGACCGGCACCCCGGCGCAGTTCGTCCATCCGGCGGAGGCCAGCCATGGTGATCTGGGGATGGTCACGCGCGACGACGTGGCGCTCGTTCTGTCCAATTCCGGCGAGACGCCCGAACTCTCCGACCTGATCGCACACGTCAAACGCAATGGCATCCCGCTCATCGCTATCGCCTCGAAGCCGGATAGCACACTGATGCGGGCAGCCGATATCGGCCTGCCTTTGCCGAAAGCGCCGGAAGCCTGCCCCATGGGACTGGCCCCGACCACCTCGACCACCGCGACCCTCGCGCTGGGGGATGCCATTGCCGTGGCGCTGATCGACCGGCGTGATTTTCAGCCGCAGAACTTCAGGATGCTCCATCCCGGCGGATCACTCGGCTCGCGGCTGCTGACGGTCGGGCAGGTCATGCACAAGGGCGATGACCTGCCGTTCGTGCAGGGCGATACACCCATGCTGGAGGCGATGCTGACCATTTCGGGCAAGGCATTCGGTCTCGCGGGGGTGGTCGATGGCGAGGGGCGGCTCGAAGGTGTGATCTCCGATGGTGATCTGCGCCGTAATATCGCCCATCTTGCCGAGAGAACTGCGCGGGACATCATGTCGCCGGACCCGAAATCCATCGGCCCCGCCGCGACACTGGGGGAGGCGCTCGATACGATGAACCGCCATGCGATCACCGCGTTGTTCGTCTTCGACGAGACGACATCGCGCCCGGCCCCGCCGCTCGGTCTGATCCATATCCATGATTGCCTGCGCGCCGGGATAACCTGATGCCTCAGAGCGGGGAAGACCTCGGTGACCCGCGCCGGGTGCGGCGACCGCGCCGGACGTTCTGGCTGGCCATTGTGCTGGGGGTGGTTGCCTGTCTGCCTTTCGTCCTCGTGTTCACCCGTACCGGCACCAACACGCCTGCACCGCTGGTGCTGACGGATGCCGATCAGAAATCCCTGACTGACGGCCTGCGGATGGTCGCGCCCAGTTTTTCGGGCCGGACGGAAGACGGCGAACCCTACACCGTGCGTGCCGACTGGGCCTTGCCGAACGGCCCGAAGCCGACCCGCATCACGCTTCACCGCATAACCGCCACGATCACCACTCAGGATGGACGCGAGGCGACGCTGACCTCCGCACGGGGCGTCTTCTTTCCCGTACTGCGACGGCTGAGGCTGACGGAAGGCGTGGTTGCGTTCACCTCAGACGGGTACAGGATGGAAACGCCGACCGCCTTTGTCGATCTGGAGACCAGGGTTCTGGAGACCGAAAAGGCTATCGAGGCCAAGGGTCCGCTGGGGTCGATCCGGGCCGATACGCTCGAAGCGGTGGACGGCGGGGAGAGGATCGTTATCTTCCGGGGTAACGTCCGGGTTGTCATCACGCCGGAATCCGTGTCACCACGGTCGGGCGACTAAATATAACGTCAACAGCATCAGGATCGTCGCCATGCAGCGCCTCGCCCGTACCGCCGTTCTTTCTCTCGCCTTGCCGGTCATGGCGTGGGGCGGTCTGGCCCTTGCCCAGTCGCAGGGCGCACTCGGCGGTTTCAAGGTTGACAGCACTCTGCCCATCGAAATCTCCGCAGACTCGCTGGAGGTGCGGCAGGAACAGCAGACCGCCGTATTCACCGGCTCGGTCGATGCGCGGCAGGGCGAGGTGCGAATGCAGGCGCAGCGCCTGATCGTGACCTATGATCCCGAATCCGAGGATCAGGGGCAGGCCGGAGCGATCCGCAAGGTCCGGGCTGAAGGATCGGTCTTCGTGTCCAGCCCCGAAGGGGCGGCGGAGGGCAACTGGGCCGATTACGACGTTGCCTCGGGCAATATCACGATGGGCGATACCGTCACGCTGACTCAGGGCACCGAGAATGTGCTGGCGGGTGGCTCGCTGAGCATCAATCTCAATACCGGCTTTGCCCGGATCGATTCGGGCGGCATCCGAGCCGATGGCACACGCGAGCGTGTGAGCGGAATCTTCTATCCTTCTTCAAACCAGCAGTGATGCCGGTAGAGGTTCACCCCATCGTAATCCCCTTTCGTCTACCCTAGGAGCTGTCGATGAGGTCCGATACCACGGACGGCAAACCAGGCCTGCGCCTTGCGTCGCATCGCTCGGGCATGGTTGTGGACCGCATCGGCAAGAGCTACCGGCGACGTCCGGTCGTGCGAGGCGTGTCTCTGACGCTTCAGCGCGGCGAAGTGGTTGGTTTGCTGGGGCCGAACGGGGCGGGGAAGACAACATGCTTCTACATGATTACCGGGCTGATCCCCGCCGATTACGGCACGATCACGCTGGATGGCGAGGATGTGACAGCGTTGCCCATGCATCGTCGTGCGCGGCTGGGTGTCGGGTATCTGCCGCAGGAAGCCTCGATCTTCCGTGGTCTGACTGTCGAAGAGAACATCATGGCGGTTCTGGAGATCGTCGAACCTCAGCGCGCCAAACGCCAGCACAGTCTGGATGCGCTGCTCGCCGAATTCTCGATCACGCATCTGCGCCGCACACCCTCTCTTGCGCTTTCCGGGGGAGAGCGGCGACGGGTGGAGATTGCCAGGGCGCTGGCCACGAACCCGGATTTCATTCTGCTGGACGAGCCGTTCGCGGGGGTCGATCCGATTGCAGTGGGCGATATTCGCGCGCTCGTGTCCCATCTGCGCGAAAGGGGCATGGGGGTCTTGATTACGGACCACAACGTGCGCGAAACTCTGTCGATCATCGACCGTGCCTATATTCTTCACGACGGTCAGGTTCTGAAGCAGGGAACGCCGCAGGATATCATCGGCGACGAGGCAGTGCGCCGCGTCTATCTGGGCGACGGCTTCCGTCTCTGACGGGCACATATCGAAAAGGGAGGGTCTGATTGATGTCGATGGGAATCGGCCTTCAGCTTCGCCAGTCACAATCACTGGTGATGACCCCGCAACTGCAACAGGCGATCAAGCTGTTGCAGATGTCGAATCTCGATCTGAGCGAATACGTCGCGCAGGAAGTGGAACGCAATCCGCTGTTGGAAGTCGCGCAGCATGTGCCCGACGAACGCCGTGAACGCCCTGAGAATCCCGAGGCGGCAGGCGACATCGCCCCGCCGTCCGATGACCTGTCTTCCAAGCTGCGCGAGGATAACCCGTCGCGCACGGAAGAGGCCTTCGATACCGGCATGGAGAACGTCTATGCAGACGAATCGCGGGCGGAACGGCAGGCGGAGGGTGCGGCGGCCCTGACCGAAGCCACCGGCCCCGGAGGCGACGAAGGCTCCGGCTGGGCGACGATGGGCAAGGGCGGAGGAGGGGGGTTCGATTCCCCCGAATACGACCTTGAAGGCGTCGTTGCCTCCGAGGTCACGCTGCGCGATCATCTGCTCGAACAGATCGGCATGACCGCTGCGCCGCATCGCATCCGCGCGATTGCCGCCTACCTTGTGGAATATATCGACGAGACCGGCTATCTGCGCGCCGATCAGGAAACCATTGCCGAAAATCTTGGGGCGAATTCTGCGGATATCGAGGCCGCTCTGACCATTGTGCAGGGGTGTGATCCTTCGGGGGTAGGCGCGCGCAGCCTGGCCGAGTGCCTTCGATTGCAGCTTCGTGACCGGAACCGGCTCGACCCGGCCATCGGAATGCTGCTGGACAACCTCGAACTGCTGGCCAGAGGCAAGCTGCCCGCGCTGATGAAGCTGTGCGGTGTCGGGCAGGAAGATATGCGCGAGATGATCGAGGAAGTACGCGCTCTCGATCCCAAACCCGGTGCGCGATTCCATTCCGAGATCGCGCAGACGATGATCCCGGATGTCTTCGTGCGCCGCAATGCCATGGGCGGCTGGAACGTGGAACTGAATACCGACACGTTGCCGCGTGTACTGGTGAACGAGCGTTATGCCGCAGAGATTTCGGACGGTGGTGCGAAGGTCAAATCGTATCTCAGCGAATGTATGCAGAGCGCGAACTGGCTGGCCAAGAGCCTGGATCAGCGTGCCCGTACGATTCTGCGCGTATCGAGCGAGATCGTGCGTCAGCAGGACGGATTCTTTGAATACGGCATCGAGGAATTGCGGCCCCTGAATCTCAAGACCGTCGCCGATGCAATTGAGATGCACGAATCGACCGTCAGCCGCGTTACATCGAACAAATACATCTCCACGACCCGTGGCGTCTTCGAGTTGAAATTCTTTTTCACCGCCGCCATCGGAGCCATCGACGGGGGCGATTCCTATTCGGCGGAGAGTGTGCGCCATAAGATCAGGCGGATGATCGACGAAGAGACGCTCGACGCCGTGCTTTCCGATGATCGTATTGTGAAAATCCTGCGTGATGATGGTGTTGATATCGCCCGCAGAACAGTTGCCAAGTATCGGGAATCAATGGATATTCCATCGTCGGTGCAGCGCCGGAGACGCAAGGCGGAAGCAAGTCTTTAGACGCACACTGTAACATTCCGACATTGACTTTGACACTGGAAGTTGTGTAGGTTGAACAACCGGAGAACATCCGGTATGAAAAACAATCAAGGCATTGATATCTCATGCAAATCGACGTCAATGGCAAGCAGATCGATATCGGCGACGCCCTCCGGGGTCATGTGGTCGGGGAACTGACGGCCTCGATGGAAAAATATGCCGAGCGGCCCACCGAGGCTGCGGTGACCTTCACGCGCGACGGACATGAGTTCAAATGCGAATGCTCCGCCCATCTCAGCACGGGCATGAAGGCTCAGGCTTCCGGCAGGGCCGGTGATATCTATGCCGCTTTCGACATGGCGAATGATCGGCTCGCCAAGCAGCTTCGGCGCTACAAGCGTCGCCTCAAGAATCACCACAAGGCGCGCAATACACCCTTCGAGAGCTTCGGTGCCTCCTCCTTCGTGATCGAAGCGGATGCCCCCGACGTCGAGGATGCCTCCGAGTCACTTCAGCCCGTCATCATCGCGGAAGCGAAGACGAGCATTCCCGTACTCAGTGTCGGGGAAGCCGTACTCCAGATGGAGATCGGCGAGGAGCCTCTTCTCATGTTCCGCAATGAGAAGAACAATGAGATCGGCGTGGTTTACCGTCGTGATGATGGAAACGTCGGCTGGATTGAACCGTCTTCCACACCACCGGCAGCGTCCGCTTAATCCCGATTAAACAATCTTTGCGATACCGTTGCGCGGGCCGGAAAGGCCGCGCATCGTTCGGATGAGGTTTTCTATGTCTGTCGAAAGTCTTCTCGCGACCGAAGCCGTCGTTGCGGATCTCAAAGCCACCAGCAAGAAGCATCTGTTGCAGGAGCTTGCGGGACGGGCCGCCGCATTGTGTGGCCTGAACGAACGTACGGTATTCGATGCCCTGCTGGAGCGGGAGCGTCTCGGCGCGACCAGCGTGGGCAATGGCGTGGCGATCCCCCATGCGCGCCTGCCGCAGATCGACACGGTGCATGGAATCTTCGCGCGCCTGACGCAGCCTATCGATTACGATGCAGCGGACGATGAGCCGGTGGATCTCGTGTTTCTGCTGCTTGCCCCGGAGAGCGCGAATAATCAGCATCTGCGGGCGCTCGCCAAGATTTCGCGCCTTTTCAAGCATCCTGAAATCCGCGCCAGCCTGCGCGGAGCGAACGGGGTCGAGGCGCTTTATTCCATGCTGACCGAAGACCATCGCCGGGCTGCCTGATCGGGTGCCCGCGTTCAGGCTGTAGGCTCTTTCTCCTTCTCGATGATCGCGTTCAGCCGCGTCCGTGCCTTTAGCTCGACGGAATCAAGCTCGGACAGGGCCTTTTCGATATCCTCGCGCTGGGCCAGCAAGGCTTCGCGCCGGGCGTCGATACGTTCCAGCAGGCGATCAATCTGCATCGTCTCGCCCGAAGGTCTGTCGAAAAGATCGAGGATTTCCGAGATTTCATCCAGGGTGAGGCCGAGCCGCTTGCCGCGCAGGATGAGCCGCAGTCGCGTGCGGTCGCGCGGTCGATACAGCCGCTTGCGGCCCCGCCGCACCGGCGTCAGCAAAGCGCGATCCTCGTAGAAGCGCAGCGTTCGGGTCGTGACGCCGAATTCTTCCGTCAGGTCGGTTATGAGGAAAAAATTTTCTTTCGTCATGACGGCGCAGGCTTTCGCTCTTTGACGTTAAAGTCAATTGGCGCGAAATAATTTTAATAAATGAACCGCTTGCCGCATTGACAATGGTGCTTTGATGATCTGTTAATGCTCCCGCCCGACGGGCATCGCGGTGAGGGTGCCCAAG
>CAKZUT010000001.1 GCA_937922185.1 uncultured Neomegalonema sp. | reverse complement strand
TCCCCGGATGCACTGCAACATGCAATGTTGCTGTGCTGGTCCGGGGCCGGGTTCTGACGCGGAGAGACCCCGGACCAGCAGCGCAGGACTGCGTCCCGCGCAGCATCCGGGGAAGCGCAGTAACGGTCAGCCATAAAGGCGGTGGGTATCACTCCACCCGGTCAACCGGTGCCAGCGGATAGTCCTGAAAGTCCCATCCATCGGTCCCGTTCGGGTACCAGAACACGCGCGTATAGCCGTATTCCTCGCGGGCGCGTTTGGCCGCGTTCCAGGACATCCAGCATTCCTCAAGGCAGAAGAACAGGACCGGCCTGTCCCTGTCCCGCGCTGTCATCATGGCCAGATGGGTTCGGAAATACGTATCTGTCACCTCCGCCAGCCGCCCGTATCCCACATTCGGCAGCCAGAATGCTCCGGGAATGCTGCGGCGGGGTTTTTCGCGGTAGATCGTGCCCTCTGGCAGTTTCGGTTTCGGCGGTCGGGGCAGCACATCGACAAACACGACCGCCCCGGTTTTCCAGAGCGCATGGGCCGCATCGTCATCGACGACCGTGACCCCCTTCAGCGTCTCGGGCACTTCCGCACGATACGGGTCTTCGCGATACCCCTCCGGCTCCTCGACGGCGAGGGCCGGGGCCGTCGTCATCAGGGCGATCAGGGCGAGGGCCGCGCCCCGCATCCTATTGCGCCCCGTCGTCGAGCGGCGCGCCGTATTCATCCACGAGCGGTACGCCGAAATCCCGCAGGATCACGTTGATCTCGTCCTGATTGCGGCGAATCAGCGAGTTGAGCTTGCGCTTCCAGACCAGCTCGCCCTGCCGGACGCCCATGGTGATGCGGTAGAACAGCTTGGGCACGTTCTTCTCGGCGGTCAGCGGGATCACTTTCATCTCGCGGCCACCATGTGCGGCGTGATAGCCGCCGATCGGTCCCCACATCAGCGCACCGTCGATCTCGCCCGCGCGCAGGTCGGCCAGCATATCCTCCGAAGGCGATTCAACCCGGCGATCCACCATCAGATTATAGGGCTTTGCCGAGCCGATCAGCCCGTTCTTCGCGGCATGGGTGGCGACCGGACTGCCCGCCACGACCCCCAGCCGCTTGTCCTTAAGCACCGGATCGGCCAGCGTCTCGACCTCTGCCAGCGGCCCTTCGGGATCGACGATCAGGGCGAAGGTGGAGACATAATAATGGTTGGTATTGAGCACCAGCTCATGCCCCTGCGCGTAGCCGATCACCACGTCGCAGCGGTTCTCGCGCAGGGTCCGGCGGATGAAGCCGGTCGCCATGGGAAACCATGTGTATTGCAGCGGCTTTTCCAGCTTTTCGGCCAGAAGCTCCGCGATTTTGTTCTCGAAACCCTCGCCTTCCCTGTTCGAGAACGGCAGGTTCGCGGGATCGGCACAGACGCGCAGCGCGCTTTTTGACACGAGGTCGGAGGTCTGTGCCTCCGCCCCGCCCGGTGAAAGGAGCGATGCTGCGAGCAGCACCGCTCCGAGGGGTATGATCCTGCGGATCATGCGATCAGCCCATGCATGCGTTTTCATTCTCGACATAGGTTGCGGACTTCTTCTCTTTCTTCGCGGGCCGTCCCCGGTCCAGCGCCTCGGTGCCTCTGGCTTTCAGATAGACATAGATATCATCCACATAGCACATCACGTTCTTGTTGGTGCCGAAGGCGGGCATCACGCTGTTGTCGGAGGCTCCGACATGCTTGCGCCCGTTCACGATGACATCCACGAAGTCGTAATAGTCCATCTCCAGCGCGGATTTCTTGAGGGCGGGGGCATAGGTCGAGCCTTCGCCGTCCGGTCCGTGGCAGACATGGCATTCCGAGTGATAGCGCCGGAAGCCCGAAAAGGCGTACCAGTCCACCGTGCCGTCCTCCGCGATATTGTAGGTCGGGATGTCGTCCTCGGTGAAGTATTTGCCGTCTTCCTCATAGGCGACCTTGATATTGTCGGGCGTCCCGTCCCCGGCTTCCGCTTCTGCGGTGTCCTCTTCCGGTTTGGCTTCCGCCTTTGCCGCTGTGGCTGCTGTGGCCGCTGCGGCGGCCTCCGCCTTCGCCGCCTCGATCATCGCCTCGGCTTTCTCGGCGAGGGTATCGGCCTCGGCCCGCATTTCCTTGGCCTTTGCCAGCATCTCCTCGGCCTGCGCGATCGTCTCGTTCGCCATCACGGCGAGCGGTGCGGTGGCCAGCATCAGGGACGCAGCGGCACTCAGGAAAAGTGGTTTCATGGATCGTCCTCCCGTAGCCCGCTTCGCAGCGTGAACGCTCCGGCGGGCATTATTATCGAAAAAAGGCCCGGCGCAGGATCGCTCCAACGCCGGGCCAGTCAGTCAGCCTTCAGAGCCGATATCAGTCAGGCAGTGCGAAGACCGTCAGCTGTCCGCCGAGCGCCGTATAGTTGCTCAGCGCCGCGTACCCGCCCACGGCACCGAGGCCGTCATTCGGGTTCACGAGACCGGCTGCGAGGCCGATGCCTGCCCAGCCACCGACGCCCGAGAGGATGCCGATATACTGCTTGCCGCCATGGCTGTAGGTCATCACGTTGCCGATGATGCCCGAGGGGGTCTTGAACTTGTAGAGTTCCTGACCCGAGCGGGCATCGACAGCTTTGAGATAGCCTTCGAGCGTGCCGTAGAACACCACGTCACCGGCGGTTGCCAGAGCGCCCGACCAGACCGAGAACTTCTCGGGCAGCGACCAGACGATCTCACCTTTCACGTTGTCCCATGCGATGAAGTTACCCATGCCGCCGTGGCTGTTGGGGGCGGGGTACATCGCGAGGGTCGCGCCCACATAGGGCTGACCGGCGGTATAGCTGACGCGGAACGGCTCATAATCCATGCAGACGTGGTTCGTCGGCACGTAGAACAGTTCGGTGCGCGGGCTGTAGGCCGCAGGCTGCTGGTCTTTCGAGCCGAGAGCCGCCGGGCAGATGCCCGTCGAGTTCACGTCTTCGCCGTTCTGCTCCGTGGAGTATTCGGCGACGACAGCGGGACGACCGTAGGTTTCGGACTCGGGGTCCATGTCCACGCCGGAGGTCCAGTTCACGACCGGATCGTATTTCTCGGCGACGAGCAGTTCGCCCGATTCGCGATCGAGGGTATAGCCCAGACCGTTGCGGTCGAAATGCGTGAGAAGCTTACGCATCTCGCCATCGACTTCCTGATCCGTGAGGATCATTTCGTTGATGCCGTCATAATCCCACTCGTCATGGGGGGTCATCTGATAGACCCATTTGGCAACGCCGGTATCCACGTCACGGTCGAAGATGGTCATGGACCACTTGTTATCGCCGGGGCGCTGGGCCGGGTTCCAGGTCGAGGGGTTGCCCGAGCCGTAATACATCAGGTTCAGGTCGGGATCGTAGGAATACCAGCCCCAGGTCGCCCCGCCGCCGATTTTCCACTGGTCCCCTTCCCAGGTGTTCAGCGAGGAGTTCTCGCCGACCGGCTTGCCGAGTTCCGTGGTCTTCTCGGGATCGAAGAGAAGCATGTCGTCCGGGCCCTGCGAATAGGCGCGCCAGACTTTCTCACCGCTGTTGATATCATAGGCGGTGACATGGCCCTGAATGCCGAACTCGCCGCCGGAGATGCCGACGATGACCTTGTCCTTCACGGGCAGCACGGTCGCCGTGTTCGTCTCGCCGACCGACGGATCGCCATTGACGACGGACCATTCGACTTCGCCGCTGTCGGCGTTCAGCGCGACGACGGTGGTGTCGGCCTGATGCAGGAAGACCTTGCCGTCCGCGAAGGCCAGACCACGGTTTACCGTGTCACAGCACATTACGGGAATGACGTCCGGGTCCTGCTTCGGCTCGTATTTCCACTTGATCGCGCCGTCATTGGCGAGGTCGAGCGCATATACGATGTTCGGGAACGGCGTGTGGACATACATCGTATCGCCGACAACCAGAGGCGAGCCTTCATGGCCGCGCAGCACGCCGGTCGAGAAGGTCCAGGCAACCTGGAGGTTCTTCACGTTATGGCGGTTGATCTGGTTGAGCTTGGAATAGCGGGTGTTCGCGTAATCGCCCGTCTGAAGAACCTGATAGCTCGGGTTCTTGGTATTGGTCAGGACGCTCTGGTTGGCCGATGCCATTCCCGCGCACATGGCGAGGGCGGCGACACCGGATACAAGCAGCTTTTTCATGTTAACTCCCTGGGTTTCGATGGCAGTACGCGAGGGACCGGTTCTTCTGGCCTCCGGGATTAGGGGAGACTGTGACCGTTACGCTCACGCGCCGTTCTTATAGTTCTCACAGCGTTGACGACGTATGCGAAAGGGTCAAGGGGAAAAGACACCGACACTTCCACATCGTGAAACGGGTTCCGTCATTTCATCGGGAATGCCGGGATCGCTGCGATGTCTTTGCGCCTCCGGGTCGCATTCAGGGGATTGCTCCCGTTTCGATGGATGCGCTCCGCCGGTCCGCACTCCCTGACAGGGGCGTAAGGCACATTATATACAGGCGCAGAGGGTGATGCGGATGAGTGGTGTCCCCGGCGCGATTCGAACGCGCGGCCTACGGATTAGGAATCCGTTGCTCTATCCTGCTGAGCTACGGGGACATCCGCATCGGTCCTTAGCCGATTCCCGTTTCCCGTCCAACCCCCGCATCCATGCGTCGCGATGCGGAGCGGGGCGATGGCCCCGGATCGGACAGACGGTTCGCGGCCAATCCCGTCCCCGTCATATTATAGGGGAGTGAATATGCCGGGGCAGTATCCCGTGACATTATACTGGGTCGCCCCGTGACATCAGCTCACCGGACACGCCGCACGGGTCATCGGCGAGTCGCGATGGCGTGATCGCGCAAGAGAGAAGGGGGGCCGACATTCCGTACAGCCCCGGATTCGGGCCTGATTCCCGCGATGGCGGGGGCGCGTCTCATGGGCCGCGTAATCTTCAGCCTTTCCAAATCCTTTCCCCGGATATTTTATTGCGTAAAAACAGGAATTTATTCGGCTGCGATTAAAATGAAAATTTGCGGGGAAAAGCGCTTGCGCGATTTTGCGAATCTGCCTAGAACCCGCTCCACAGACGGAGACACAGGCAAACGCCTACCGCTCTGAAGGGCCAGACGATCCGGTCCGACGCTCATTGATAATCTGTTAAGATACCATGAAGGGATATGTGGGTGGCTTGGCTGCTTTGCGGTAGTTGGGATTTTTTGCACGCACGTATCTTTTTGGCGGAGTTTGGTTGTTGATGTGGTCCCTGGTTGGGTGATCACGGAAGCGATTGAGCGATGATGTCATACACCATGATATGTGTGGGTCAGGAAATCCCAAGTTAAACTTGAGAGTTTGATCCTGGCTCAGAACGAACGCTGGCGGCAGGCCTAACACATGCAAGTCGAACGAAGTCTTCGGACTTAGTGGCGGACGGGTGAGTAACACGTGGGAACATGCCCCTGGGTACGGAACAACAGCTGGAAACGGCTGCTAATACCGTATGATGACTTCGGTCCAAAGATTTATCGCCCAGGGATTGGCCCGCGTAAGATTAGATAGTTGGTGGGGTAACGGCCTACCAAGTCTACGATCTTTAGCTGGTCTTAGAGGATGATCAGCCACACTGGGACTGAGACACGGCCCAGACTCCTACGGGAGGCAGCAGTGGGGAATCTTAGACAATGGGCGCAAGCCTGATCTAGCCATGCCGCGTGATCGATGACGGCCTTAGGGTT